>JAZKFY010000002.1:0-45983 GCA_040386175.1 Patescibacteria group bacterium | reverse complement strand
TTGATAAAATTATATATGGAAGATCAAGTGATACAGCACAAGATCATTATATGTAGCCAAACAAGTTCAATAGTTCAGTTATTTAGTTCGTAGGCTACGTCTGTTGGTGCAAATCTTCCAGTTTATTTAAGAGGCACTTCGGTGCCTCTTATTTTTTTGGTATGATATATGAATGATAACTATCTTAGCTACACTGTGCATTATTATTCTAGTAGCCCTTGCTATATTCCAAATTTCCCTTATCGCCGGCGCGCCAATAGGCAACTATGCATGGGGAGGATCGCATCGGGTTTTACCGTCAAAGCTTAAAATAGGAAGCGCCATCTCAATCTTGATCTATGGTCTAATCGCTATAGTCATATTAGCTAAAGTAGGAATGATTACTCTTAATATCGATCAAAACCTGATTGATGTATTTATGTGGATTATTGCAGGTTATTTTACCTTAGGTATATTCATGAATGCGATATCTCGTAGTAAAAAGGAGCGGAACCTGATGACACCGGTTGCGCTAGTTCTTGCGATTTTTTGTATTATTATTGCGGCAAGCTAGCAGTTAGCTGATAAAACTTATGTTAAACTATGATAAATGCTAGAAAAATTAACACAACTTGTTGCAAAAAGTATTCTTAGCAATGAATTGAAACTTCAAAAGAAGGTAGGCTACAGACTTGTCTTCAAGAACTTACCTGATGATTGGATTGATGGCTATGCTCTTGTAGACATGACGCTGACTTGGCATTCTTACGGATTGCCTATTAAAGGTTTGAACTATTTTACTGTTGGTTCACTGAAGAACGGTTTATCATCAAGATTTTTAACAAACGACGACCTTTATCAGGCATGGTTAGGTGGTTATATATTTCAATCTAAAAAACCTTTGTATTGGCACAGTGATGACTACTTAAAGCTTGCAGAAGCTGATCAAGAAGGTTGGCTCCGTCACTATGGAAATACTACTCCTGATATGGATTTTGGAAATCTTACAAAGATTGACGACATGGTTTTGAGTGGGAAGAAAGCCCAGCTATTTGAGTGGGTGGGTATAACACAAAGCGATGTAGGGAATGCAAACCATAGTTTAATTCTTAAAGTTATGTCTGATGGTATGGCATATATGATGAACACCCTGACGCCTGGGTTAAAATTAAAAGGCAAAAACTTTATACCCAAGACTACACAAACTACATATCAAGAATTAGCAATATCAGGATATATGATTCTTGTTAACATAAACTCTAGAACAAAAGCAGTTCTATATGTTTGCATGGTGGGTGATAACAAGCCTGATCATGCAGTAATGAAACAGTTAATCACAAAACATATCCAATTGATGCCGGTGTAAAAGTTATAACTCCTTTGCTATCATGAATACATGTCTCTAATATGTATTACCGGTCATCAAGGCACGGGAAAGTCTACACTTCTAAATGAGCTCCGTAAACAAGGGTTTGTAGCCTATGGCTTAGATGAAGAAAAGGTTGCAGGATACTTTAACCTCACAACTAATGCACCGAGTATAAATGTTCCTCAAGGCTTAAATCGTAACCCAGAGTGGAGAAAAGAAAACGTATGGCACGTCGATGTCGCAAAGGTGCGCAACCTTGCCGTTGCATTAGATGGCAAACCGACGTTTTATCTTGGCTATGCGGTGAACATAGAAGACCTATGGGATATATCCGATGAAATTATTATTCTCCAACTAAACGACGACATTACAAAGAGTAGGCTTGAGCAAAGGACGAGTAATTCTTTTGGGAAACACCCTGGCGAGTTGGAGCTTGCCATTACGAATAGTGATGTTATTTACAAGAAAGCAATATCTTATGCAAAACACCCGGTGCATTTTGTAGATGCGTCCTTGAATACTCAAGATATTGCGTCAAAAATTATTAAACTCACTTCTTAGGTAGCATGATAAGGCTCCACTTATATAGGCTTTTTGTTATCATAAACATATGAGTGAGTTAAGACACATAGCCCTAGGTGTAATAGTGAAAGACGGAAAAGTACTCGTTGTTAGGCGGCAGAAAACTGAGCGTGGCCTCAATAACGAAACGTTAACATGGGTCTTTCCGGGTGGTAAGGTCGAGGATAATGAAACCGTCTTAGAATCTGTTGTAAGGGAAGTTCTTGAAGAAACTGGCTATAACGTCAAGACAATCTCCACTATAAACGAGGGGCAACATCCAACATTTCCTGCGTACATGTCTTACGTTGCGTGTGAGTTAGTCGACGATACCGTAAGTGATGTTCGAGAAAAGGAGATTGCCGAAGTAAAGTGGGTTTCAATTTCAGAATTTCAAAACATTATAACAAGCTCACTAAACAATAAAGTTAAGGATTATTTAGCAATATGAAAAACCGAGTAATGATTGTAGTGAATGTACCTGTCGATGAAGCTGATGATATGCGAGACGCGATAGGAAAAGCTAGCGGCGGGAAACTTGGAGAGTATAGCTTTTGTAGTTTCTCAATTAAGGGAACGGGACGTTTCTTGCCAAATGAAAGTGCCAACCCAACTATCGGATCTTCGGGTACTCTCGAAGCGGTAGAAGAAGAGCGGATCGAGGTTTCTTGTGATGAGACTGACGCATCGGCACTTGTACGGGTTATTCGCGAAACGAGCTCTTACGAAGAAGCTGCTGTTTTTGTATACCCCCTTCTGGATGTTGAAAAGTTTTTGGTATGATAATGACATGAAGATCACATCTTTAAATCTTGCTGGATACAAAAACTGGGCCGATAGGGAACCGCTGATACTTGAATACCTAAATGGCACTCAACCTGATATTATTTTCTTTCAAGAAGTCAAGTTCAATCCTAATGTCTCTATATTAAATGAGGCGAGTCTTATCAATAGTAAACTGAACATTCCTTACGATCATACACAGTCAGCTATCTCAAGGATTTACATGACATCCGAAGGCGAAGAGTCGCGTGAAGGATTGTCTGTGTTGAGTAACCATCCAATTATCAATAGTGAGATTCTTGTTCTTAGAAAGCGAGATGACGATAAACATACTCGCATCGTACAATTTGTAGACATTCATATTGGTGGTGAAATACAAAAATTTGCGAATGTTCACTTTTCTAATAATGATTATTCAGATGAGCAGCTCGAAGAAGCGCTGGATGTTATCAAGAACCGAGGAGAGAAGCGTATTATTGTCGGTGACTTTAACATTGCCAATTTAAACACCGTTAGTCATTTATTTGCTGATGACTATACTTCTTCGATTTCTACAGGAAATTACATTTCATTTCCATCCGAAGGTGCTACTTTCGACTATGTTTTAATTCCAAATGAATATGAGTTTAACGCATTCGGTATTAAAGAAAACTTGTCCGATCATAACGCTCTAACTTTTGAAATATAAAGTACTGCGTGAACTAGTAAGTTCCTTTTCCTGGGATGATGTGCCTTACGCCACCACGAGGCTCTGGAACGTCCCCTGCATATCGGGGGATCAAATGTATATGTAGGTGGTGAACAGTCCTACCAGCGGCTTCACCTTCGTTTATACCGATATTAAAAGCATCGGGGCTATACTTTGTTACGATCGCTTCCTTTGTTTCACTAGCAAGCTTATACAACGCAAGGACTTCATCATTAGTTAAGTCAAAAAACGAAGCTACGTGCCGTTTGGGTATAACTTCAGCATGACCTTCACTCACAGGAAAATTATCCCATCTTGAAAATGCTAACTCATTTTCTAAAATTATAGTATTTTTCTTTGTATTATTACGGTCACAAAATATGCATTCAGTTGTAGTCATGTTCTGATAATACACTAGGCTGTACTTGTCTAATAGCTCGATATCGTTTAATTGATTCTTATATTTTTCTTTTGTTTTGCTTTTTATGAGAGATATCTCTCAAGTGTAAATGACTGAAAAGCCTAGAATAGATACAGTCCATTCAATAAAAGATATCACGTTAGTGGAGGGTGTGTGCATAAGAATGCGAGACGTACTCAACATATATCAGCACCGCGGCTAAAACGGCGTCGTCAGTCTAAAACCATGAGTATGTTCAGTAACCTTGCTGGTCCTTTTGCAAAGCTTAATCGTAAAAAATCCTACACAGTAGCTTTTAAAGCTGTTATAAAGCAGAGCACTATTATGTACAGAATGTGGATTCGGTTTGTTGCGTACGGCTCACTTTTATTAGTCTTAACTTTCGGAGTTATTCTTATTCAGCCTGCACACTGGGTTATTGTGGATCGCCCTGATTACCCTTTAGTTATCGCTAGTACCATTATGTTAGTGTGTCTCATATTACTGCAACTATTCATGATAATTGGGGCGTATGCTTCATCACGATCTACTATAAAAGCCAAAGACCCTATTCCGGTTCGCCCACAATCAAACTTACGAGTTGCGTTTGCAACTACACGAGCTCCTGGCGAACCTGTATCGATGGTTCGTAAAACCCTTGAAGCGGCCAAAGCCGTGAGGTATAGAAATGGAAAGGTGGATGTATGGCTACTTGATGAAACAAACGAACCTGACCTTATAGAATTATGCAAAGAACTCTCGGTATGTTACTTTTCACGAAAAGATGTTGAAAAATGGAATACGTCAAAAAAGACAGTATCTAAAACTTTTAAACAATTACTCTACGTACTTTTTGTAAATGGTGACTTATACAATAAAGAAGAGCTTAAGCTGAAACATGATCCATTTTATGCTGCAAAGTCAAAACACGGAAACTTTAATGCTTGGAGAGCGTATATACAAGACCTTGGGTACGAGTATGATATCTTAGCGGGTGTTGATACTGATCAAGTTCCCGAACCTAATTTTCTCGAAAGGTTACTAGGCTACTTCAGGGACGAGAACGTCGCATATGTGGTTGGCCCGCAAGTGTACGGTAACTATCGCCGTGGTTTAAAAGGATTAGTTCCGCGATGGGCTGAATCACAAGCATCATTTTTCCAAAGTACTATTCAACGTGCTGGAAATGCCAGCCAGTCTGCGATGTTTGTGGGCACGAATTATGCGGTTCGGATGAGAGTCATCAATCAAATTGGTGGATTTCAACCATGTATTACTGAAGATATGGCAACGGGTTTAATGATTCATTCTAGCCGGAATAGTGAAACGAAGAAGCGATGGAAATCGGTGTACACCCCAGATGTCTTAGCGATCGGTGAAGGACCGGATTCATGGGGCCCTTATTTTACTCAGCAATGGAGATGGGCTGCGGGAACATTTGATACTTGGAAAAGAACTGTTTGGAAAATATTCTTTAAATTATCACCTAGAGCAAGACTGCATTATGTTTTAATGCTTACCTATTATCCAATGAGTGCATTAACATGGCTTCTTGGTATCGCAAGTAGTTTGGTATATCTGCTAAGCGGGGCAACGGCAATCATCGTGCCATGGAACTACTTTATTTCACTTTTCATGATGTTGGTTATTATGCAACTTAGCTTATATTTTTGGAATCGACGCTACAACGTATCTCCGCATGAACCTACAGGCTCCTTAGGGATCTCGGGGATGTTTATTTCTGTCATTACTGCACCTATTTACTTATCGGCACTATTTGGTATTTTGATTAATAAAAAGGTGAGTTTTGTGGTAACGACTAAAGGAAGTGAAGAGAACATAGACTCATTCTCTAGTTTTAGAATTCATTTACAATGGTCTTTGGTTTTACTTGCAGGAATAATATACGGTGTAATCTCAGGAAATGATCACCCAGCTATGTTTGCTTGGGCACTGATGCTTCTAGTAATAAGTCTCGTACCTGTGTTTTTAGGCACACGCATGATTATTTCATCGCGAAAATTACACAAATCAATTTTGATAAAACAATATGCCGATGCAATTAAAATAAAAAAGCTAAGCAATGGCTAATAAATTCTTTTTAAAAAATGGTAAACAAGCACCCCTGCTACTTTTCTCTACAATTTTGGCATTAATTATTGCATCATTCCCTATATCGGTACCAGCTTTTGCTGAATGGGAACATGATATGGTAATAACCTCATTAGAATATAAGAAAAAGTTTGGTTCGTGGGAGGTGATAGATATCCCCGAAGCATTCAAAACAAACTCCATTCATGCTGCAACGCTTCCGACTGGCAAGGTGCTCTTGGTTGCAGGTTCTGGCAATGATGAAGATACCTTTAACGCCTTTAATGATGAGGGTAAAATTGAGGTTTTAGAAACTGCAATTTATGACCCTGCAACGGGTAAAATTAAGAAAATTAAAACACCAAGCGACTTATTCTGTAGCGGACACGCTTTATTACAAACGGGAAATTTATTAGTTGCTGGTGGTACGAGCGGATATGAACTACTTGAAGGCAAAGTAAAAAAACCCGCCGGAGCCATGGCAATTTATAATGAAAACCCAGATGATAATAAGCGTGTTTTCGAGAAGGGAACTCATTTTGTGAGTCCAACTGGCAAGATGTACGCTTCTACTCAGGAAGTAACACTTGAACCTGCAACGAAAATGAATCACGGTGAAGAAGTTATGGTGCATCGTAGTAGCACGAAGGTGTTCGTGGAAGCTGTTGAAGAAGATAATGCATATATAACGAGTAAATTAGAACAGTACTCAATTGAAGGGCTGACAGGAATTGATGCTCAAAATATTTACGGCCAAGGAGGCCCATTTACCTTAGATAAGCAAGATTTTCGCGGTGACGATAACGCTTATGAGTTCGATTTTATTAAGGAAGAATATGTAAAAGTAGAGGATATGAAAGATAGTCGTTGGTACGCCTCCTTGCCAGTTTTATCCAGCGGAGAGGTACTGGCAGTATCTGGCCTGGATAGCGTCGGACAGGTAGCGGAGACAACTGAAATATATAATCCTGTAACTAAACAATGGAGTTGGGGGCCGAATCGACAATTCCCAACGTACCCAGCACTGTTTCGAACAGCAAACCCAGATGTTCTCTTTTTCTCTGGATCTAGTGCGGGGTACGGGCCAGCTGATAAGGGTCGTGAACCTGGGTTCTGGAACATTAAAACGAATAATTTTCAAGCTGTTGACGGCCTACGTGAGGCTGATATTCTTGAAACCAGCGCATCTGTAATTCTACCTCCTAAAAAAGGCAGTAACGATGGCTCGCAAAATAGCCAAATAATGGTGGCGGGTGGCGGTGGGGTAGGTGAGTCTAAACTTTCTACTGCGCGCACAGATATTATCGACCTGGGCGCCGAGAACCCATCCTTCACACCTGGTCCTGATTTACCAGCACAATTACGGTATCTGAATCTTACGGTTACACCATGGGATGAAGTGTTCGCTACCGGCGGGTCTACTGATTACAGAGCTAAATCGAGCAGCTACTCGTATAAATCATTCTCCATCGATCCAACTTCAAAAACAGTAAAACCTATGGCGGATGAGCTCGTTGGACGCACGTATCACTCAGGCTCGCTATTGCTGCGTGACGGGCGCGTACTTGTGTTCGGCGGTGACCCGTTGTTTGGCGATAAAGATAACACAGCTGAAGGAGAATTCGAAAAAAGATTAGAAATATATACTCCACCGCAATATTATCGAAATACCCAACATACTTTAAAAGGGCCCGACATGATCCAGGTTAAACGCGGTACTACGCTAAGCTATACTTCATCAGTAGCTAACACCTTTAACACAGCGCGCCTTATCCCTCCTTCTAGTACAACGCATGTCACTAATATCGAACAACGCTCGATTGGCGTGGTTGTAAGTAACGATGGCAAGCAGAATGTAACAGTAATAATTCCTGATGATAAGAATTATTTGCCGAATGGATGGTATATGTTATTTGTCGTGAATAGTGACGGGATGCCGAGTGTTTCTAAGATGATCCAAATAATCGATAGTTAGCTATTCACACTACTGGCGGTTTTGTACAAGTTTAAGAGCAAGGTCTGGGACGAATATCCCAGCTGCAGGGTTACCGTTACAAGACCCATCGCTTTCACCAATATTTTTAATCCACAAAAATGCGTCCACATGGTCTATGCCCGTTTGCGTAGTAGGAAGCAGGCCTATTGCTCTTCCTTCAGGGTTACACCAACGAGCATCACCAGTAATAGTTGCGGGCGCTACCCCGTTACCATTCCTACTTGTGTCAATAATGACTTTTTTATTATTACCTAGCTCATCGAGTAATTTTTTTGACCAATTAGAAATATCTTCTGTTTTAACAAAGAATGAAGTATTCACAAATATACCATCAGCGCTCTCTATACCTGAACGACTCAGCGGGCCAACAAGATCGGCGGTATTTGGGAACCATTCTGAATGAGCAGCATCAATGTATATTGCCGCTGCCTTTGATGATTGTCGGAGCTTTTCAACAGTTAATTTAAGAAGTTGTTCACGTTCTTGTGTTTGAGCTTGAGTAAGGCAATCCTTAGCAGCTATATTTGCGATTGCATCCGCTTCAACTAAAAATATTGCCTCAGTGCTTGATGCTGATAAAATTCGATCTATCCAATTCATATATTCATCTGTGCTATTAAACCCGCCTTTCGAATATTCAGCACAAGCATCTCTATTAGGGATTGCGTACAGTTGGTATACAGGAGTAGTGCCTTCAGAACTTGCCTCGGATGATGTGCGAGCAACTTCCTGTATGTCTTTTTGCGCTGTTGAATCGTTATTATTAGGCCCAACTAACCAGGTCGTTCCGGGTTCGCTGCTCACTACCTTTAACATGTCCGCATCCTCAATACGATTTGTATCACGGTATTGCTTCTCAGTAACTGTAATTGGGCGTGAATCATCGCGATAAAGTATTATTCCGTCTAGCGTATTTGTAGTAACTTGCGGTGTTGTAGAAGATTCGGTGATTGGCTGTGCGGCAATACTCACTGAATTAGTGCGATGAGAATAATATAAGGAAATAGCAATTAACACTGGTGTTAAAAAGGCAAGTAAAGAAAAGATAGTAATCTTGATACGCCTCCTAATACTGGTTCTAACATAATTCAAACCATTATTATTATATGCTCCTCTCGTTATCTTGAATGAGAGAATTTATACACATAGTGCGTAACATTAATAAATTCGCTACGATAGTTACGTTTGATTGCCTATTGGTAGGTTGCGCGATGCGACTAAGGCAAACAGGCTGACTACGAAAACGGCAAACATAGCAGTGCGCAGTGCATCGATCTGGGCAGATTGATAAATATCGCTGGCCTCAGTGGCAACGGCCTCTGATGCTCCATTATCGAGCAATATTGTTTGTACGGCCGAAGGTGAAACAATGTCTAATCCAGAACTACTCTGAGCTATAAGAACTTCTTTTTCTGATGGGGGAATTGAACTGTCGACAACACCTTGTGTGAAACCTGAAGCTAGCATCAACATAAACACGGAGCCGGCTAGTGCCGTACCGAAGGATGTACCTAGGTTCTGATATGTACCTTGTAAGCCACCAACCTCAGAAGTACTGTCTTTTGGCACTGCCGACATGTTAACGTTACCAATCTGCGATGCAAGTAGACCGAAACCAGCGCCGACAATAAAGAGCCCGATAGTAAAGGCAAACGAGCCAAGGGTAGGGGTGATTGAAATGAGCAGTAGTAGGCTACCGAGCGCAAGTGCGACCTGACCGGCACGAACAACACGCTTAGGGCCCTTTGAGGTTGTAACGCGTGACCCAACTATCGTAAAGGCAATTAGGCCAACCGAGAGCGGAAGGAGGCGTAGCCCTGTAGTAAGTGCATCGTAGCCTAGGATAGTTTGAAGGTATACAGGAATCACAAAGAAAATTGCGGCAATGGTGAAGTACTGGGCCAACAGTACGGCCAATCCGCTGCGTAAGACGGGTAACTTTAAGAGTGATACTTTTAGAAGCGGGTTCCTGTTTTCTTTTTCTAGCATCTTTTGGCGAGAAATAAAGAGATGGAGGAGGAAAACACCTACCAATATAAAGTATGTAACGAGTGAAACTCCAAATGGAGCAATCTCTTGGCCATTAATTATTGGGCTAGCGAGTGGCTGTACCCAACCCCATGATTTACTTTGCAATGCACCAAACACGATAAATGCCATACCCGCAGCCGAAAGAATCGCACTTGGGATGTCAATTTTGACTGATTTGTTTGGTTTTGTGTCGTAAATTTTCTTCGAGAAAATAAGTACAATGATCATAATGATTGTTTCAGCTATGAAAACGTATCGCCATGACAAGTACGTTGTGACGTAGCCACCGATTACAGGTCCAAAGGCAGCTGCCAATCCAGTAACAGCTCCAATGATAGCAAAAGCCTTAAGCCTGTCTTTACCTTGGTAGTTAATTGCTGTTAAGGCAGCGATGGCAGGTATAACAAGAATCGCACCAAGGCCTTCAACTAACGACCAGCCAATAAGGAGCGTAGGAAGGTTTGGACTAAACGCCGTTACGAGTGATCCAATTCCGTAAATTATTGATCCGATAACGAATGCCCGAGATCGTCCCCATTTATCACCAAGTTTACCGCCGATAAGCATGAATGCAGCCATCGTAAGGGCGTAAAGTGTAATTGCGGCTTGCATACCTGAAATTGTAGTGCCAAGATCTTTCGCAACGGTTGAAATTGATACATTCATTACTGTGCTGTCCAGAATCATTACAAACTGAGCAACTGCCAATAGGATGAGTACGGTCCACTTCTTCATGTTTTTACTATACACCGACGTTTGTATTTTAGAAGAGAAAAGTTGCAAAGTGTTTGCTATGCTTAAGTTATGAAACATCTTGTTATTGCTGTAAGTCCAGATTCATCCCTTGAACTACTTAGGACTTTTGCTGACGTTATTGTTCTTGATAAAGAACTGGTTCCTAAAAACTTAGCGAGGTACGACACTCTATATATAAGAAGTCATTTTGGCCAACTATCAACATTGCCGCAAAATTATCGTGCAGAAATTAATAATTTGGTGCAGCGATTAAAACAGACTAATTCAAACATTAAGTTTATTGACGATGCTGACTCTGTCGATAAAATACTAGCCTTTGAAGACAAATGGCTGCAGTATAAGACTTTCGGTGACGTTATGCCAAATACGCAACTCCTCGATGATTCGTTGAATATCGTTAACTTTAACAAACCTATCTTCAAGAAAAGGCTTTCATCTCGTGGCACTGGCATAACTTGGGATGTGGCCCTGGTTACTCAACCAGCTGAAGATTGGATTGCACAAGAATCGATAGGCATCGCCGAAGAATTGCGAGTATATATTATTCGGGGAAATGTATACCCCGTTGGTGCAGTTCGTCGAAGTATGACATCCGAACACAAGACTGAAGCAGTTAGCTCTCGTGAATTAACCCAAGAGGAAATCGACTTTGCGGTAAGAATTAGTAATCAGAATTCGGTTATGGATTTTGTAGGCCTGGACATAGCTCGAGCGAAAGATGGCCAACTACATTTGATGGAAGTAAACAGATCGCCTGGTTTTGCTGCCTTTGAGAAACTGAGCGGTGTTAATTTAGCGAGCATACTTTACTCCTAGCTATAGCAATTAAAACTTGCCGACTATAGCTTTGGTATACTAGTAACATGAACATTCTCACTGAAACCCTTACTCTAAACAATAATACGAACATACCAATCATTGGTTTCGGTACTTGGCAAATTCCTAACGGCAAAGTAGCATACGAAGCTACAAGCGCAGCTTTAAAGAACGGCTATACCCATATCGATACCGCACTTGTATACGGAAACGAAGAAAGTGTCGGTAAGGCAATTGCCGATAGCGGTATAGCGCGTGAAGACCTTTTTATTACTACTAAACTCCCTGCTCAAATAAAAACCTACGAAGGTGCACTTGAGGCTTTTGAGACTTCTCTAGCTAGCCTCGGGCTTGATTATGTGGATTTGTACCTCATTCATGCTCCATGGCCTTGGACTGATCAAGGCGGTGACTACACCGAAGGTAACGTTATTGCCTGGAAAGCACTTGAGGATATTCATGCGACTGGTCGTGCTAAGGCAATTGGTGTTTCGAATTTTAATGTAAAAGATTTACAGGCAATTCTTGATAGTGGAACCATTATTCCAGCGGTTAACCAAATAAAGTTCTACATTGGGCATACCCAAGAAGAAATCGTGAGCTTTTGTAAGGACAAAGGTATACATGTTGAGGCGTATTCACCTCTCGCAAGTGGCGCCATTCTTAACAATCCGAAAGTAAAAGCTATTGCCGATAAGTACAATAAAACTGTTGCGCAAATTTCAATTCGTTACACTATACAGCGTGGAACGGTCACATTGCCAAAATCTACACATGAAGAATACATTATCCAAAATGCCGATATTGATTTTGTTATTGATGAAGAAGATATGGCGTATTTGAATGAGCTAAAAGGGATTGTTAATTTTTAAACCTATAGTATGCAAACTAAGACTCACAAATTATCAGCTGGCGGTGTGGTAGTACACGATAACAAAGTACTTTCGATTAAGTGGCTCTCCAAAAATTCCATTTCATTTCCAAAAGGCACCGTCGACGATGGTGAATCTGTGCAGCAAACTGCACTCAGGGAAGTAAAGGAAGAAACGGGCTACGACGTCACTATTTTAGATGAACTCGGTGATATAACGTACGAATTTGATTGGATAGATGGAAATCACTACGAAAAAACGGTAACTTTCTTTTTGATGAAACTTGCAAACGACGACGCACCACAAACAAATTTGCAGCCCGGTGAAGACTTTGAGAATATTTGGCTAAGTGTTGACGAAACAATGAATCAACTCACTTTTGACCATTCAAGAGACATACTTTTACGTGCTTTAAACAGTCCAAAATTTCCTTTTGCTGATAAATAAGATCATGCAAGATACTTACGAAACTATTGAATTTAGTGACGCTGAAAGCTTCAGGCAATGGCTTGATGCTCACTATGAATCGGTAGATGGGGTCTGGCTTAAAATTCAGAAGAAAGGTTCAATAAAGACATCCGTTACAAACGCTGAAGCGCTTGATATAGCACTTTGCTACGGCTGGATAGATGGGCTAAGAAGGGGTTTGGACGAAAATTCATATTTACAAAAATTTACACCTCGACGAGCGAAAAGCCTTTGGTCAAAGCGAAACATTACCTATATTGACAGGCTTACTAAAGCAGGCCTCATGAAACCTTCGGGCTTGAAAGAAGTACATGCAGCTATGGCTGATGGTCGTTGGGATGCAGCATATGACGGGCCGAGTACTATGACTCTTCCGGATAGCTTTATGCACGAGCTAGGTAAACACCCTAAAGCAAAAGCCCAATTTGAACTACTTAATAAAACGGCGCGTTATGCGATTGGCTGGCAATTACAGACAGCTAAAACTGAGAAGACGATCGAAGCTCGGCAAAAAAGAATCATCGAGAAGCTCGAAGAAGATTAACCTGCTAGCATGTTATAATAAAACTACTGATTACTCTGGAATCTCTTTCAACTTGATCACCAATAATTCTAAACCTTAACTAAAGGAGTCTTTATGGAAGACAAGAACGAAACTGGTGCTCAGGAAGTACTAGCAAAAATAGAAGAGTTTAGTGATACTTATCGTACGATTGCGCTACAGTTGCACGAAATCATCACCACAACAGCGCCAAACCTACAACCGCGCTTGTGGTACGGTATGCCCGGCTACGCGCTAAGTAGCAATGGTCCAGTGGTACTCTTTTTCCGAGAAGATAAATATGTAAGCTTCGGATTCACGGAAAACACAAACCTTACTGAAATCGGCAATCCCGACGAAGGGTTAGTGGAAGCGGCTTGGTATTTAACTAAACTCGATGCATCTGCTGAGGCAAAAGTGGCCGATGTTGTCCGCAAAATAGTAGCTTAAATAAAGTACTTGTAGGGTATCGCTAAATGTAAGTTAGTTATATCTTCGTTTACGATACCCTACTGCACTCCAACGGGAGAATTACTTATTGAAAATATGGTACTATAAACGGTATAAGCATAAGTTTTTGCGGAGTGAAAATTGGCACGAAATAGGGTTTACAAGAGGGCTACGAATTTAGCTTTTATTTTAAAAGAGGCTTTTACTTCGCATACTCGTAGAAATACGCTTTTTTCTGTATTCATAGGCCTTTTTATTACTACCGCTGCGCTGTTTGGCGTACAAAATCCTCAGGTTCAATACATTGCAGCTAATATTACATCTGTTATCAATGGCTCAGCTATATCACCGGCGGGTGGGCAATCCGTTGAACTAGTGGGCACTAATTTAACTAATATTGCACAACTAGAAGCTGGTGATGGCTTTACAGTCGCACTTACAGAAGCGGGTGATGTATATAGTTGGGGAGGTAACTACAATGGGCAGCTTGCTCTTGGTACGATGACAGCTAGTAACCCAAATCCTACTCCCGCAAAAGCTATATTCACAAATACCTTGCTTGAGAATAAGAAAATTAAAAATATTTCCGTAGGTGGATATCACGTACTCGCACTTACTACAGATGGAGAGCTTTACTCATGGGGCGCAAACTGGTCAGGACAACTAGGTGATGGCACATATGATGATTCTGCCCACCCGGTTAAAGTTGCAACAGAAGGTACTTCTCTTGATGGAAAGCAGATAACTGCCATAAGCGCAGGTGGCGAACACTCTATGGCACTTACTTCTGAAGGTAATGTGTTTGCATGGGGAGCAAACTATAATGGGCAGATTGCCATTACTGCTAATTCAAATGAGTCTATAACTCCAGAACAGGTAGGGGGGCAATTAACTGGGAAAATAGTAACAGCAATTGAGACAGGTTACAGTTCCTCGATAGCCTTGACGTCGAGCGGAGAGATGTATACGTGGGGTAATAATGTGTATGGACAGCTTGGAAATGGGACCATAAGTAATAACTGGGGTGACTTTAATCCCTCGCCAACTAAAGTGATTGTTGATCAAACTCCACTAGAGGGTAAGACGGTCACAAAAATTAATACGAATGGTTATAACGTGTTAGTGCTTTCAAGTGAAGGCAAGGTGTACGGATGGGGGGCTGGTTCTGAATTGGGTGACGGTGTATTTCAACATACAGGGAAGCCTGTTGCCGTGCAAACTACCGGTACTCCAATGGACGGAAAAGTAATAACAGATATCTCAACTGCTATGTGGCAGTCGTCATTTGCTATCGATTCAGACGGCATAGCATATGCATGGGGTGCAAACTATGAAGGTGCATTTCTTACAGGCTCATCTAGTAATTCACCACTTCCTACTACTATCAACTCTGCCGGGCTTCCTTTGGAGGGTAAAAAAGTACGCGCATTAGCGCCTGGATCCGACAATCTCTATGCTATTTTGTCTGATGGTTCTTTGTTTGCTTCTGGCTGGAATAGCTACGGCTCTCTAACGCTACTTCCATCACAAACTCTTGAAAATGTGACAACCACTACTGTATATAATTCATCGTCACAACAATATGGGTATAATACCTATGCGCCGACTGAAATACCTAAAGTTGGAACTCTCCTTCAAGGTAAAACGGTCACTGCCGTAGGTGTTGGAGACAGGCATACGCTAGCCGTTACGAGTGATGGCGTAGTCTATAGCTGGGGAGATAATGAATACGGGCAATTGGGTATCGGCTATCGGTCTATGCTCGAAGCAGAGCCGAAAGCAGTAGCTGTTGCCGGTACACCAATGGCCGGTAAAACGATAGTTGCAGTTGATGCTGGTAATTATCAATCAGTGGCGCTAGCATCAGACGGCACTATTTACTCATGGGGAAGAAATAATCAAAGTCAACTTGGAGACGGAACATCAACCGATCGTCCTGTTCCCGTTGCCTTAAGTCTGACGGGAAGTCCAATGCTAGGGAAGACTATTACAGCAATATCGGTCGGAGATTATTACACTGTTGCACGTTCAACTGAAGGCTTATTGTACGCATGGGGATACAACACATACGGACAGTTGGGCGATGGAACAAATAGCAACAGGAACCGCCCTGTATTAGTGAACACGACCGGCACTCCTATGGCCGGAAAGGTGATTTCTAAAATTGAAACTGCCGATGACTATACGATAGCGATTGATTCTCAAGGCGCTGCTTACTCATGGGGTTATAATGTTGGTGGTACGCTTGGTGATGGAACTACTACTAACAGAAATAAACCAGTGCTTATTGATACTTCTGCAATTAAATTAGATGGGGAAGTGCTTTCAAAAGTCTCTGTTGGAGATGCGCATGTTATGGCGCTTACATCTGCTGGGCGCATGTTTGCTTGGGGTGCAAACGGGAATTACCAATTAGGAGACGACACTAACGTAAGTCGTGTACAGCCTGTCGTTGTAAAGACAGAAGATACGGTACTCGATGGTGTACAAGTTCTAGATGTTTCTGTTGGAAACTCGAATTCCTTCGTGAAGGGCTCAAATGGAAAGATATATGGCTGGGGCTATGCTGGCGCAATGGCGGGGTTAGGCTTGTTAAGAGAGTCGACCTACCTTAAGGTACCTTTTGAACTTGATATTGATGCACTTGGTGGCAACGCAACCACACTAGGGCATATTTATGTTGCGGATGAATACGCCATAGCGTCAACAAGTGACGGCAAGTTGTACGGATGGGGCACAACTACATATGGTGGTCTCACGAATGCATTCCCTTATTTAATTAAACGAGACAAACCGGTACAAATAGCAACGAATGGCCTAGCTCAGGATGAGAAGCTTACAGGTATTGCAGCAGGTTATCCTCATGGATTTGCGGTAAGTAATGAAGGCCGTATATATAACTGGGGCTTTGGTTCATATTCAAATTTGAATCGTGGAGTAGCTACCTCACAACCACTATTATTCGGGGGGATATCTAACCAGAGTATGTTTGCTGGGGCTTCGGCTGTCACAAAAATTGCTGCCGGAGGATATTCTGCCGCTATGCTGACCGCAAACAATGAACTGTATACGTTAGGCCCAAATTGGCAAGGAACAGCTGGTAATGGAACTAATACATCAACAGGTGTACCGCTAAAAGTTACAACCCTAGGTACACCAATGGCCGGAAAAACAATAACCGATATTAAAGTTGGTGAAAATTTCATGATAGCTTTGGCCAGTGACGGAACGATGTATACATGGGGAGATAATAATGGAACCGGGCAATTAGGCGACGGTACGGCAACGTCGAGAAATCTTCCAGGTCAGGTTGTTACTGCAGGAACTCCTCTTGCTGGTAAAACGGTGACTGCCATCGCGGCAGGAGATTATTACAACCTCGCCCTTACTTCCGAAGGTCTTGTGTATAGTTGGGGCGACAACACAAGTAGTCAGCTTGGAGATGCTGTAGCCGGAGATAAGCTTCTTCCAGTTGCCGTAAATGTTACCGGAACTCCTATGGCGGGAAAGACTATTACAAAAATAGGCGCCGGTAACCATATATCACTTGCGATTGACTCGAATGGGTTGGTGTACGGCTGGGGTCAAAACCAACAAGGTGCGTTAGGCGATGGAACAACGACACTTCGCAACAAACCCGTTGCGGTAAATACCGTAGGAACTCCCATGGCAGGTAAATCCATCGTTCAAGTTGTAGCTGGTGAGCAGCATTCTGTTGCACTCTCTTCTGACGGTAATGTATACGCATGGGGTGGTAATTTATACGGCCAATTAGGTGATGGAACAAATATAAATCGCTTGCAACCAGTAGCTGTAAATACCACGGGTACACCAATGGCAGGTAAGACTATTATTACTATTGCTGCCACAATGTATCATACCTACGCACTGGCTAGCGATGGATCAGTATTTGCCTGGGGTGGCAATGATACCGGAGTGGTAGGTGTAGCGACAGGGGCAACAACACAGACTGTTACTGATATGTTTACGGATGTAAGAACAGAGCTCACTACGGTGTATCATAACAGGCAAATTATTACCCCTATCCAGATAACAGCAGGCGATATGGGTGCGCTCACATCGTTACCGAAGGTATACATTGATGGAACAGAAGCCACGAGCGTTCAGGTATTGAGCTCAGGAAGAATATCATTTGTAGCTCCGTCTAAACCTGTGGGTGAATACGATATCTTAGTTGTTTTTGGAGACGGCAGACAGACGACGGTAACGAAGGGTGCTCGATACACTAAACCGATAGTTAATAATACACCTCCGGCTGCCCTGCAGGCCCCAGCAACTCGTGTAAGTATTTCACAACCTACTCAACAACCTTCGCCAGTCTCTACTCCAGTTGCACCAGCTCCTGCAAGTACGATTGTGCTTAATAGTTTTGCTGAATATGCCGATCAAACTACTTCTAATCAAAACCCAGATTCTCCAGATGCTGGGAAGAAAATCACTTTAGTAGCAGGCCAAACAGTACAATTGTCTTCATCCGAGAACAGTCCATTACTTACTATTGCTTCTGTCGGCGAAGGAACGATTAGCTTAAAATTATCATTCGAATCTGAGGAAATTAAAATTGCCACAGGACAAACAGTGTTAGTTGATATGGACAATAATAGTGTAGACGACACTAAAATAACTTTAGTAGCCATAAATGAAGACGGCTCTGCAGAATTATTGTTTGGAAAAGTGCTCGGTGCAACTGATGAACGTTCAGAACCTCAGAGCACGACTCAGGATAAAGATGATGCCGACCCTTCTTACGTATGGACATATGTGATCATTGGAATTATTACGATTGTATTAGTAGGCGTATTTATTAAATACATTAAGTCTTTGCGCAAATAACTGCATACCACAGACAGTTTTAATCATATTTATAATGCCTATCCAAGGAGTTATTCGTAAAATACAGATAGTACCTTGACAGGCGAGGTAATACGCTATACAATGTAATTATGATTGATATAAAACTCACATCCGATTTACTCCGTGGTCACACTGACACGATCATTTTGAAGTTACTTCTTGATGGCGATAAGTATGGGTACGAAATCACAAAGTTAGTCGCCGATTTATCAAAAAACGACTATGAACTCAAAGAGGCTACTATGTATTCAAGTCTTAAACGGCTCGAAAAAGATGGACATATTACTTCGTACTGGGGCGACGAGTCACAAGGAGGGCGGCGCAAGTACTACCACATAACCCAAGGTGGCCGAGATCTTTATCAGACAAATCGACAAAATTGGGATTACGCAAAAGAAATTTTAAACAATTTGATATAAGGAGAATGACATGGAAAAAGAACTAAAGAAATTTATCGAAGAAGCATTTAAACCTTACGGCGACTTTCCAGCAAAAGCCGATGTTACCCGTGAGTTACTCTCTAACTTAGAAGAAAAATACAAAGACCTAAAATCACAAGGCAAATCCGACCAGGAAGCATACAATCAAGTGGTTGAATCGTTTGGCGATGTAAAAGAAATTATGGATGAGATTGATAACTCTGACTCAAGCCAAGGAGTAAACCCTGCATCTTCTGTTCATAAATTTAAAGGTATCGCCTTAGAAGACGCCGACCTTGACGGTACTAACTTGTCGGAAGCGAACTTTAGCGGAAGCGCGCTGCAACAATCAAACTTTGATAATACCGACCTTACTAATGCGAAGTTTACTGCAGCTGCAATCTCCAACGCTACTTTCAAAGGTGCAAAGCTAATTGGCACAACCTTCACGGCCAGCGATGTTCAAAATGCACAATTTAATAACGCTAAGCTTGCTCGAGTACAAACAAAATCCTCTGCATTTAAGGGTTCGTCATTTGAAGGAGCAACGTTTAATGGTGTGACATTTAAAACATCCGACTTCACAGAAGCATCGTTTAATAACAGCACAATCATCGATACAATCTTTGATAAATCCGCTATAATACTCGCCACCTTTGATGGCGCAGTACTAACGAATGTGTCATTCCATTCAGGTAACTTGAAGAAGACTAATTTTGATGGCGCGAAGATGGATAAAGTAACCTACGCATTACTTAAAGGCTCAAAAGCTAATCTGGATAACGTAACAATCGTATAACTACTGAACTGAAATTAATTCAATATCAAATATAAGGTCACTGTTTGGTGCAATTTGTGCAGATGCACGTCGGTGACCATACGCCATTTCAGAAGGTATGACTAAACGACGAGTTCCACCAACTTTCATGCCTGGAACACCTTTTGTCCAACCTTCAATTACTTGCCAAAGCCCGAAGGTAGCAGGACGGCCAGAATCATGGCTACTTTCAAAGATCGTGCCATCAACGCACAGTGCACCCGTGTAGTGAGCTGTGATGGTCGCATCAGCAGGGACTACCTCACCTTCACCCTCAACGAGGTCAATAATTTGTAGTTCAGCTATTTTATTCTTTTTGCCAATTGGTTCGAAGTTTTCAAGGATAGTACCTTTGAGTTTTGAAGATTTAGTCATGTACTAAGTATAGCAAATGTAATCTAGCTTACATACTTTCTTAAAATTAGGTTTATAATTGATGTAGAGCCTCATGCTCCAATATTAAATAATCAAACAGAAGGGTAATTATGGAAACAGCAACCGCGATCAGTTTACTAACTGTTAATGTAATCGTGCTTTCGGTGGTCATTTTAGTGTTACTCATTGTTGTAATTCTATTAATGGTCAAGCTCAACAAGCTTGTCACTAATATGAATCAAGTGAGTCAAAACGTAGCTAATGCTACTCAATGGCTTTCACCAATGAAAGTTTTTAGCGAAATTGGCAATTTATTCCGTTCGTTTAGAAAACGATAATTTTAATAAAGGAGAAATAGTATGAGAAATGTTGTAACTATTTTAGCAGCCGCAGCCGGTGGGTTTGTGTTAGGAGTATTACTTGCTCCAAAGAGTGGTAGTGAAACTCGAAAAGACTTACTCGACAAAAAAGATGAGTATCAAGAAAAAGCGATTGAAAGTATGCAAACTATCAAAAAGGGTGCTGCCTCAATCAAAGATGAGCTTGTCTCTGGCGGAACTGCCATCAAAGGAATCGCTGAAGATGTAGGCGGAGATATTGCTGAAACTGCTAATTCAGTAAAGAAAACAGCACTTAAGTAACTTACTGTTCAATTCAAATAATGCGGTGTTCTTACGCCGCATTATTTGCTATACTTAATATAGTATTACAATAAACATAGAGCAGAGTTAAATCATGACAAAAGAAGAAGCAGCAAATATTCAGTTTGGCCTCGATTCATTTGGGGACATTCCCATCGATGATAAGGGGAATTTGTTTACACACGCCGAGGCAATTCGACAGGTAGTAAAAGAAGCAGTCTTAGCGGATAAGCTAGGCATAGATGTTATTGCATTAGGTGAGCACCACCGCTCTGATTTTTCTATTTCAAGCCCTGAAACAGTGTTGGCTGGTATTGCAACGCAAACTAAAAATATTAAGCTGGCCTCTGGTGTAACGGTCCTAAGTTCAGATGATCCAGTACGTGTCTTTGAACGCTTCGCCACCTTAGACGCGCTCTCAAATGGCCGTGCACAAATAATTCTTGGTCGCGGGTCATTTACTGAATCATTTCCGCTATTTGGATTCGAAATGAGTGATTATGAGCTGCTCTTTGAAGAAAAAATTGAATTGTTCTCTCAGCTATTAAAAGAAGAACCAGTTACTTGGTCTGGTTCAACCCGTGCTGCATTAGATAACGCTGACGTATTTCCGAAAACCGAATCAGGTCATCTTGAAACATTTGTAGGTGTTGGCGGCTCACCGCAATCGGTAGTTCGTGCCGCTCATTACGGTTTCCCGTTAGTATTGGCAATTATAGGTGGTTCACCTGATCGCTTCATTCCTTATGTTGAACTATACGAACGGGCAGCTAAGGAATTTGGCACTCCTGTACACCCTGTTGGAATGCATTCACCTGGTTTTATAGCTGAAACCGACAAAGAAGCACAAAAGATTGCATGGCCAGCACATAAAAAGAACTTCGACCGCATCGGTAAAACACGTGGCTGGGCTCCAATCACCCGTGAACACTTCATGAATGAAGTCGAGCACGGATCGCTTTACATTGGCTCTGTTGAAACAGTTGCAAAAAAGATCGCTCGCTCAATTAAACTACTGGGCGTTAAACGGTTCGACCTCGTGTACGGAGGTGGCCCGATGCCTGCTAGTGCTCGCTTGAACATGATTAAGCTATACGGCGAAAAAGTAATTCCAATGGTTCGTGAGCTGTTGGTAGAGAAATAAGTGAACAATTCAATAAAAACAATTGGGATTATTGGCGCAGGTAAGGTGAGTATTGTGCTTGCACAACTTGCTCTAAAAGCCGGGTATGAAGTATATATTTCAGGTTCGGGTGACCCCCAGAAAATAGCACTTAGTATTTCGGTCTTGGCGCCCGGAGCACATGCTGCAACCAGCAGAGAAGTTGCCGAAAAGAGTGACATTGTTATTCTCGCGATTCCACTCGGAAAGTACAAGCAACTGCCTGCCGAGGCGTTAAAAGGCAAACTTGTCATTGATGCTATGAACTATTGGTGGGAAGTTGATGGTGACCAGCCAGAACTTACAGATGTACAAACCTCTTCAAGCGAAGTAGTGCAAAGGTTTTTACATGACTCTCGTATCGTAAAAGCCTTTAATCATATCGGTTATCATGATTTACATGATGAAACCAAGCCTGAAGGCAGTACAAATAGAAAGGCAATAGCAATTGCTGGAAATAATGAACTAGATAACGAAGAGGTAGCCGGTTTAGTAAACTCGCTCGGCTTTGACCCAATTATCATTGGTCCGCTGGAGGATGGTATCAAACTACAACCTGGTAGTGATGTATTTGGTGCTCATGTGAACGCAGAAATGCTTAAGAGTATTATTGAATCCTTTAGTGAATCGGTGTTTGGAAAGAATGTTTTAGAAGCACGTAAGGTTTCAGCGCTATAATAGAAGTAGGATGAAAAAAATTACTCTCGATGAATTTAATGAGCTTTTAGCCCAAACAACAATTAAGCCGCGCCTGAGAAAAGAGCTGCGTTTTGTAAACAGTACCGAGAGTATGTCGAATGAAGAATGGACAGATAGGGAGTTGCTTAACATCACCGACCGTAGTGGTAACAATGGTGTACTCATCGTTTCACTAACTGATAATTTGTATATAATGCCGTACGAACTAAAGACCGGAATCACTAGTTCGGCAACTGGTCGTTCGCAATCAATCATTTGCGACTTTTGCCAAACCTGGCAATATGGTAATCGCTCAGGAAGTATTACCTTTCCAAAAAACCGTGACTCAAATATCAGCTATATTGTATGTGCCGACTTAAAGTGTAGCCTGCATGTTCGAAACAAGACTGAGGCTTCTCACACCTCACGCTCGCAACTGCGGGAAGATCTTACTATTGAACAGCGTATCGAACGGTTAGAATCACGAATGGCACGATTTATTTCAGAACTACCATTTGATCCTATAAAAACTACTTAAGACTACTTTTGCCATTATGCCAAAACCCGCAGAATTCACACACATATTGCTGCAGGCTTTTGTCGGGTGCTGAAAGTTCAGCCAGTAACTGCGTGTCGTACTTCCGTTTCTTCTTATTGCCCACCAAACAGTATTCTGCTAGGTTTGGCTCAAGAGGAAAGCCTGGGCTGCGTTTTTTATGCTTCATTCGACCTAGTATACGTTATTGGCCGCTAAAAAATGGTTTTGTCAATAAAGTACTTTTGCTTACTCTCTTTTAGATGCTATACTATCGATTATGAGTATTGAACCAGAAAAACTAACACCTCCCCACCACCCACACGTAAAGATTGTTCGACATATTATTCCAGACGTACCAGAACCGGTTTCAAAACCATCCAAAGATTCTTTTCATAAAATTTCACAAGTTGTTTCAACAAAACTAGGCTCACCAATGGCATTCTTGCTCGCGGTGCTGCTTGTTATTGGGTGGCTTATTACAGGTCCGTTTTTTGATTATTCAGATACATGGCAACTTGTTATTAACACCACTACGACAATTGTTACCTTCTTAATGGTATTTGCGATTCAAAATACCCAAAACCGTGATTCAAAAGCAATGCAACTTAAGCTAAACGAGCTTATTAAAGCAAGCCGTGGTGCTCGAACTGAATTTGTAGATATTGAAGACCTTTCTGATACTGAACTCGATGTTATGCAAGCACAGTTTAAAGCATTCCACGATAAAATTGTTGAAAAGAAAACTAAAGTTTTATAATAAAGGCCCATTATGAACCCAACACAAGATGACCAAAACACACCAGATAATACTGAATTCCAATCTACTACACCTCCGGTAGTCGAAACATCTCCCGAAGCTGATCAAGCTGCACTACAAGCCGTTGAAGGCATTGAGTCAATTGAGAATACCGCAGCACCAGAAGTTGATATACCTGTTTCAAGCCCTGTAACTCCAGTTGTAGCTGAATCAACTCCAACTGCGCAACCTTTCGAGCCAACACCTGCTGCCGAACAGTCTGAGCCTTCTGCTAGTACTGACCCTGCTATTACAGCACCTATCGTAGCAACTGCTGCAACAGCACAAGCACTCAATAGTGTTCCTGGTCAAAACCCAACAGCTCCTACGGAGAAGAAGAAATCATCAAGCAAACTACTTATCGTTCTTGTCGTGATACTTCTCATTGCAGCAGGCGCTGCCACGGGCTATTTTATCTGGCAATCAACAAACTAATTGTTTGTAGCAAATTTGACCCTTTCAAAAAACTGACAACTGCACCACTTATTTGATATACTGTCATATATGAAGCCACTTACCCCTGCGAGTCCGCATGCCATTATTATGGTGGGCATTCCCGGTTCTGGAAAAAGCACGTTCGCCGAACACTTCGCCGATACTTTTCAGGCTCCGATTATTAATGAATCTCGAATTGCTTTCGAGGCTCACCTTGACGCTACTCAAACAGAGTCAGTATCAGCACTTCTTCTTAAAGAGGTGTTCAAAACTCAACGTACGTTTATATACGAAGCTAAAAACCTTACACGAGTGAAACGTGTACATTTAATGAATGCTGTTATTAAGGCCGGTTACAAACCCCTTATCGTATGGGTGCAAACAGAAAACAACGAAGCAAAACGAAGGGCATTAAAGCCGCTTCCTGCCGGTTCTGGCCTTACTGAAGATGAATTTGATGCTACCTATCGTAAATTCCAGCCGCCAACCAATAAAGAGAAGGTAGTTGTTATTAGTGGTAAGCATACCTATGCCTCTCAGCTTAAAATTGTTTTAAAGCAACTCGCAGGTACTCGCCCTGAAGCAGTCGTTTCACACTCAACGCCACGTAAACCTGGCAATATCGTAATTCGGTAATATTCATTATGCCAGTAATTCAAGATAAAGAGTTTGGCAAGATAACAGTACGGAGGAGTGCAAAAGCAACCCAAGTACGCCTGAGAGTTGCGCCAGACGGTACACTACGTGCATCAATGCCTTTATATGCGCCACTATTTCTGCTTAAACGACTGCTGAAAAGCTCACGAACGGAACTTCATCAACTTCTTGAACAGTCTCATCCAAAACTTGATTTCGAAGATGGTCAACAGATTGGTAAAAGCCATACTATTATCGTTCGTACTTCAAGCCGACTTTCTGTAAAAGTAAAGGGGCAACATATCTTTGTAGAGCTCCCTAAAGAGGCTGGTTTAAACGACCCTGAAGTTATTCGTGCAGTAACCGATGGTGTTATCTCCGCTTTAAGGGTCGAGGCAAAAAGTTATTTACCAAAAAGATTGGCATACTTAGCAAATCAATTAGGCTTCTCATATCAAAAAGTACGTTTTTCTCATGCGAGCGGACGGTGGGGAAGTTGCAGTAGTAATGGAACGATCAGTTTAAACATCGCTCTTATGAAATTGCCTTTTGAATTAATCGATTATGTACTTATTCACGAGCTAGCACACACTGTTCAGATGAACCATAGCCAAGATTTCTGGGACTTAGTTCAAGAGGGAGACCCGAGCTATAAACAGCATCGAAAGCTCTTAAAGGCCGAAGCGCCTTCAATATAACCTCGTTTAATATACAAATCGTTCACGAGCGGTTATAATCATAAGCAATTATGCAAAAGGGTGGCCAAAAATTCAGTGAAGCATCTGACCGAGCAATGCGCTATGTCGGGTTTGTTTCTACGCTTCTTATGGCGGCATATTCTTACTTTGTAGTAATTGGCGTTTTCCCAAGTACACATTATGCTGGGCCGTTCGTTGCATCCGTCTTAGCGTTGCTATGGATTGGCGTGAGTAGCTATTACTTCTTTGTTCCTGCAAACACACAGGCTTCAAGGATTGTACGGTTTGCAATCTATAATATATTCTCACTTGTAGTGCTGGTGTACGTTACTGGCTTTGCGCAACCTTTCGCAATGTTCTATGTACTCTTATTCATTGCTGCAAACTTATATTTTGGGAAAATCGCCGTTCTTATCAGCATGGCTGCTCTTGTTATTGTCGCCACTATTGATACGCTGTTTCGATTTGGAAACTCACCTGAAATAGTTTTAGAGACGTTTTTGAGCGTTGGAGCAATCCTATTCCTAGGTGCAGCAACTGTAGGGCTTGGAGCTGCACAAGAAACGCGTAGACAATCGCTTCTTCTCAGTCAGGCGCGTGAGCGGTTACAGTACGATCGAATTTTGACTATCATCAATAACCTTACCGATGCGGCGTTTAGTACAGACGATAAGGGTAAAGTAATTATGTTCAACGCAGCATGTCTCGACCTATTGGATACCAACGGTAGTATTAAAGGTAAGAATATTGGCGAATTATTTAATCTTACTGATAGCGACAAGAATAAGACAAACTTATTTGAACTATTAAAAGAAACGAAAAAGGCCACTCGACGTGATGACCTTAACCATACGTATGGCGACGGTGAATCAATTCGGCTAGAAATTACCTTTGCTCCTATTAGAAGTTCATACGATGTTAATAAAAAAGCCGAAGAACACGGTGGATATATCCTTATCTTGCGTGATGTTACAAAGCAAAAGAGCTTAGAAGAAGAGCGAGATGAATTTATTAGTGTTGTAAGCCATGAACTGCGCACACCTATTACCATTGTTGAAGGTACCTTATCTAACCTCGATGTATTAATGAAACGAGATAAAGACCCAGACCTTACCCTCCTTGCGTCGACCGCTGCGACGGCACACGACCAAGTGCTTTACTTGGCAAAGATGGTAAACGACCTTAGTACGTTATCTCGTGCAGAGCGTGGTGTAGGTGATGCTACGGAAGAAATTGACGTAACAGAGTTGCTCCATTCGCTTCACCACAAATACCAAGATGAAGCCGAAACACGAAACCTGCACCTTGATATTGATTTAGGTGCGAAGCTAGGCAAGGTGAACGTAAGCCGGCTCTACCTCGAAGAATTGCTTCAAAACTTCATTACAAATGCCCTAAAGTACACAAAAGAGGGTAGTGTTACCATTCAAGCGAAGCACACAAAAGGAATTGTACGCTTTAGTATTAAAGATACCGGCATTGGAATGAGCCGTGGCGACCAAGCACGCGTGTTTAATAAATTCTATCGCAGTGAAGATTACCGTATTCGTGAGACGAATGGTACTGGGCTTGGGCTTTATGTATCTACTAAACTTGCTCACAAACTACACACGCAAATTGAGCTAAAGAGCCGCCTTAATCACGGTTCAGCGTTCAGCTTTGAACTACCTTCATTATAAAACTTTGCGGCCTTTCCATTTGACCGTGCGTCGCTTGTATTGAAATGCGCTAGCGAATATAAGAATGATTTCCTGAATGATAAGAAGTGGCCATAAAATCGCCCCAATAGTAGCGCCTTTATTCCAGACTCTACTTGTATACCAACCATACATAAGTGCATATAAAAGTGCTATAAGTGCACCTAGGACATGTACAAACTCTATTGGTATAAAGAACGCCGAAACAAGAACGAGTGCTGGTATAAGTAAGATGACTAGATCAAGCATGGCAAGGATACATACAGCTACTTGACTAGCGAGTAAAGGAAACAGTAGTCGCGTACTAGTAATAAGCTGTGATCGCCACTTTTTCTCATACGATACCCCAAAATTTGCCGTTCCAATAAGGAACCTATATTCATTTGTGACAGATAAACTTGATGAAAGTTTTGTTTCTGGCTGTATAGCCATTTTAAGATCTTCGAAGCCATTAAACCGACTAAGAAGTATATCGCGCTTAATAAGCCACGCGCTACTGGCTGTAGCTGGTGATACAGGTCGGTGAAAAAGAATTTCCCATAGATATCGAAGAGGCGAGAATATGACACTTGAACGCCAGCTATCCTCACGGCGGGGTAATACTGACACCATAGCTGCCCGCTGAGAAATTGCATAACGTACCATATTGCTCACTGCATTGGGTGTTAAGCGAGTATCAACGTCCACAAACAATACATATGACCCGCTAGCCTCGTTTAGAAGGCCCTGGAGTGCATGGTTCTTACCAAGCCAGCCTTGCGGTAGTGACTTACCTTGAACGAAGCGTACGCCTTCATGAGCGAAGGATTTTATAAGAGCGGATGTGTCGTCACCTGAAACATCATCCAAAACAATAATTTCTAATTTATCGTAGTCAGAAGCAACGACGTGTTCAAGACACTCGGCTAAGGCATGCATTTCGTTGCGAGCTGGTATACATACTGTCACGCTTGGCATATCTACTTCGTTACCAAGCTTAGAATAGAGAACAGGAGGGGTAAAGTGTTTCATGGCAAACCAGAGCTGACGGATCATGAATCCGGCCATAATTAGCAGTACACCGTAAGATATATAGAGTATAACCTCAAGCATTACTTATATAATACACTACCTTGACGGTTCACTAGTGGTGATGTATAGTTGACCTTGACAGTCTGCAGAAGCAGACTTTTTATATTTAACCGATTTTTTTGGAGGAAACAGTGGCCGATTCAAAAAACGTCACTCGCATTAAAGCGACAGACTCAGCACCGAAAAAAGCCGGGGCTACAAAAGTTGCCAAAGCTACTAAGGTATCTAAGAAAAAAACCAAAAACATCAAGGAAGCAAAAGAACCAACAAACTGGTTCACACGTTCACTTGTTGGAATTGGTCGCTACTTCAAGGGTGCATGGGTTGAGCTTAAACAAGTTCGTTGGCCAACACGTAAAGCAACTTGGGGGCTTACACTAGCAGTTATTCTGTTTAGCGCCTTCTTCGTAGTTCTTATTTTGCTCCTCGACGCATTCTTCAAATTTATATTCGAATTAATTATTACTTAATAAAGGAAAACTATGTCTAACAATCGATATGACTCATCCCGCCAATGGTACGCCATTCACACTTACAGCGGCTACGAAGAAAAAGTAGCTGACAGCATTCGTCAACGTATTAACGCTGTTGATATGGCTGACAAAATCTTTGACGTTATGGTTCCAAAAGAAAAGCAAATTGAAATCAAGAACGGCAAGCGTAAAGTTGTAGAAAAGAAAATCTTCCAAGGCTATGCACTTGTAGAGATGAAACTTACAGACGAAACTTGGTACATTGTACGTAACACACCTGGTGTTACCGGATTTGTAGGCACAAGCACACAACCAACTCCTGTTTCTGACCAAGAAATCAGCAAGATCAAGAAGCGTATGGGCGTTGAAGATCCTAAACACTTCATCGACTTCAGCGAAGGCGAAGTTGTAAGTATCACCGACGGTCCATTCAAGGGCTTCGATGGTTCTATTTCTGAAATCGACAACCAAAAGGGTAAAGTGAAAGTCATGGTAAGCATGTTCGGTCGCGATACTTCTGTTGAGCTCGATGCACTTCAGGTTAAAAAAGTTTAGCACAAACTTTTCTTATAAAAATAACCGCCCCATTACGAGGCGGTTATTTTATTGTTGAATATTTCTATTCTTCGTAAGTCACTTCTTGTCCGTGAACAGTAAGTGCATAGATGACGAGAACGTCGATAACCATAGCTACAACTGACCACCATGGGTATACACCGATGAAAGCGAATTGAGCAATAAAGTTAAGTGAAGCTAGGATAATAGCGGTCACTCGTGCCCATGTTCGCCCTGCAAACAATGAAATACCAATGATAACCATTAGTAGACCGATGAGTAGGTGAATCCAACCCCAGGTTGTGATGTCGAATGCAACTAAGCTGTTAGTTGTTACAACATAGAACTGATCGTTTAGTAGCGCGGTGAAGCCCATGATTACTTGGAATACACCTGCAATCATAAGCATGAAACTGGCAAAGTATACCCAGCCAACCCATCCTGTTACTTGATTCGAATTATTGTTTATAGCCATGATAGAATCTCCCTTCTTGGCTTATGTACTTACAATTTACCTTTACTGCCCGGAACCATTAGTGCGTACAACAGTAAGGTATCGAGAAGAAGAAATAGCATTGACCAGCCAGGATAGACGGTAACGATAAGGAGATTCAAAAGAATCGCACATACCACAAGGAGCGCAGCGCTAAAGAGAGCCCAGCTCTTTTGTCGTACTAGCCCTATGCCAGTGACTGCAAAAACTACACCTAATATAATGTGCACCCAGCCCCACACCAAGTGGTCATAGATCAAGAATTGACCTTGATCGGCTCTTAAATATATTTCGCTATTAAAAATACCGGCTAAGCCGGCAACAATTAACAACCCTGCATAAACGAGCATAATTGTACTCGCAAATGACATCCACCCCGAAACATTTAATGAATCTGCTCTGGCCATAAACACCTCCTGGTTATCTATGATGTCTCCATTCTTATCCTAATTTATATTGCTGTCAAGCATTTTCTCGGCTAACAGATCGAGGGATAGTGCGGCTTGCGTATAAGTGGTCATATCTGTTATAATAGCTAAGTTACGCACTAAATAACGCTTCAAAATTATTTAGTACAAAGGAAAATTATGGCAAAGAAAATTATCGGAAATCTTAAACTTCGTATCCCTGCTGGGCGTGCAACTGCTGGTCCTCCAGTTGGTTCTACACTTGGTCAATGGGGTTTGAACATGATGGATTTCATCAACCCTTTCAACGACGCAACTAAAGACCTTATGGGTAAAGACGTTATCGTTCACATTCAAGTGTTCGAAGACCGTACGTTTACCTGGAACAGCCTCGGCCAACCAGTTGACGACCTCATTCGTGAAAAAGCTGGTATCAAAAAGGGAAGCGCTAAGCCACACACCGACAAAGTTGGTAAAATTAGCCGCGCTCAACTTGAAGAAATCGCTGAAATCAAGAAAGACCAACTCAACGCAATCGATGTTGATGGTCGTGTAAAAGTTATCGCTGGTACTGCTCGCTCTATGGGCGTTGAAGTAGAAGGTTAAGTTTTACTTACTCATTTAAATAGCCCTTAACGGGGCTATTTTTATTTGGGATATAATTGCCCAACGGTGGGCACCAACATCGAATCGCTCTCTAGCTCAATTGGAGTCAGCACGGTACCGTAGGCTACTGGAGTTTGCAACGTTAGGTACGAATCAATAAGTGCGCCCAGTGTAACGGTGTAAGGTTCAGATACAATACCTAGATCAGCCATGCTATATCGCCTTAAATGCAAAAGTAAAATTACTCGTGCTTGTACAGAGAATCCAAATTTGACCAGCTATAGTAATCGTGTCGCCACGAGCAACAGAGCTTGCCGCTGCAAAGTAGTATACGTCTCTAAGTTTTCCAACCGTCGCTGAGGTAGTAGAGTTTGCATTTGTAGCAGTTAGGCCGTTTGCATAATACCCAAATACAACGTAAACATTTCTTCCTCGGGCGGTATTATAACCTGTATAAGGGTTTACAGAATTATCGCCTATGACACCGTAACCACCTTCGGCAGATGTCGTAATTGCACTATATGAGTATGTTCGAGCTGTGTACTGCCAGTAAATGCTCGCTGAGACTCCTTTTGGAGCCCGCGTAAGCATAGCTGAACCCATAGCTGCATCTTGAGTCACTGTCCCAGTAATAAGCGGAAATAGTGCTGTATCTGCGCGTGCAATGTGCTCGCTATTTGGTTCAAAGAAGCCTGCGTAGACTACTTTAGTCGTGCTTATTGAGGTGAGTCCAATTACTCTGTCGGCTGTAATAGATATCCAGTAGCCGAAATTAGCTGTAGACAATACAAGGTTATTTGTCGTATTAGCAACGGTAGCCCAGTTTGTTTCTAGGGCATAGCCGGTAGCACCGAAGCGAGAATAGTAGGTTGACTCGATAGTGCTATCGAAAGCAAGGTAAGGCCCACGGTATCCTAAATCTGTTGTTGCGTTAAAATCTTCGAAGGTCGACAGCCATATTGATCCATTTCCTGTCGTAGTATAGGTAACGTCAAGATACCACGTGAGATTCTGTGAGTTATTTCCAGCCGCAGATCTCCACATTTTGTGTGTTCGTGCCCCAATAATAACTGTGTCAAATAATGTATACCCGGCAGAAGTAAGGGCTGTATCCATAAGTGCGTATAGGTCTGCTGCAGGGTTTGCACTTGTAAGGGTACCTGATATATACGTCATCGTAACTCTCTTACCCAATCGATAGTAATGTTCGCCGTTCCATCATCTATTCTCCAGTAAACCGTAGTTTGGGCATCGTTTAAATCGACTGTAAAGCCGCTAGACCAGAAAGTAGCAGGGGATTCCCATCTGAATTCGGCTAGAATTGTACCGTCTGTAGGTGGTGCAGTTGTATATACGCGGCCTTGATCGGCAGTGCGGTTCGCCGAAGAACGGTATAGCCTTAAACGGCAGGCTGCAGATGAAGTCACTTTAATTATTCGAAAAGCTGAAGTGAAAGTTGAAGTTCCGTCGCCTGTAGCGGCAGTAAGGACAGTTGATTGAGCGGTGGGAAGCGCAGCAGGCGCATCTGTCCAGTTTGTCACATAGTTAGTGTTTGAAGTTTTAACGAGCATTTGTCCGGTCGTTCCACCGGTTGGTACACCGACACCCGGATCACCCTGCGGCCCTGTTGCACCAGCATTCCCGGTGTCTCCCTTGACCCCCTGGATACCTTGTGCGCCAGCTGCGCCCGTTGCTCCAGTAGCACCAGCCGATCCAGTATTACCGGTATCTCCTTTGGGGCCTTGTATACCCGTAGCTCCAATTGGTCCTTGTGGGCCTGCGTCACCAGTATCTCCCTTAGGGCCAGTAGGCCCGGTTGCACCTGCAGCACCTTGGATCCCTTGAACTCCTTGCGGCCCAATAGCACCAGTCGCACCTGTTGCACCGGTTGCTCCCGTATCACCAGTATCCCCTTTAGGGCCAGTAATGTCTGTGATTGAAACGAGAACAGTCCAGCTACTGCTTGCATTTGGTCGCCACTCTATAGCAGTGCCTGAATTGCGCAAGTCAACTGAACTATTTGCAGATACGTTAAGCTTATTTCTTACTGAAGATGACAAACGGTCTTCGGTAACTGCATCAGTAAGAAGCTGGTCTGTAGAGACTGTCTGGGCTTTTAATGATCCGTCAGTAGCAAGTGAAACGCCAAGATACTCATTAAGGATCTTTCCCCATTCTCCTGCATCTTGTCCTGGTGTCGGTAGCCTAATCATTATTTTATCCTACAAGCCTTGGGAACAGCTGTCCGGTCGATGCCAGTATGGGTGAATTAACTCCGGCATCTGCACCGGTACCGGCAATACCAAATTTATCAACGTATACCATACTGGCCTGAGACAGGGGCTGATTGACGATATGAACACTTCCAGAGTATGCAATGGATGACGTTATAGATGTTTGCAACTCAATACCACGCATCATCAAAAAGGATTCATCTATAGTTCTTATAGATACCGTGCCGTGATCTGCCATACTACACCCTCTTCATCATGATTGATGCATTTGATGCTCCTGCTGACAATACCCATACTGCGCTCGAATCATCACTGATTGTATCGCCTCGTGTAACAATTGCATCACTCCAGACAGCGGCAACATCAATGAAGTACCCCCAGACGCCTCTTGAGTTGGCGTTTGAGTAGAAAGGTATACGTAGCGCAAATTTGCGCGAAGCATCAGTATTACCACTAGGAATCGAGGGTGAATTATAAATAGACAGTAAGTTAACTATGTTCATTGATAATGGTGCAGCCGTCCCATTCACAGCTCCTGTGATCTTTGGAAACCTCGTTAAAGCAATTCCAGCGTTAATAGCTCCGTTACCGCTAAAGGCTGCAGATACAAGCGGAAAGGCATAAGCGCCTGCAATATACGTATGTTCAGCAGCAGGCTCAAAAAGCCCAGAGTAGTAAACGATGGTCGGAGAAACCGAAAACATCGATACTACACGTTCGGTAGTTACCGATACCCAGTAGCCGAAAGAGCTTGCTGGTAAAGAAACGTCTCTGTTTGAGTAAGAATTGTCTGAAATTGCGCCTGCGCGCACCACCCATTGGGTTGATTCAAGGGAATAACCAGTTGCTCCGTATGGCGAATAATTGTTTGCCATAGATAAACTTGTTGATGAATAGTATGGAAATCCTATCGCCATTCTAGATGCAAGGTCGGTAGCTGGATCGTAGCCTTCCATAACATAGATACCGAATGTACCAGTACTGGTTGTTGTATAGGCAAGGTCAAGATACCAGTCCTTCCCACTCGAATTATTTGCTGCTGGATTTTTCCAAATTCGATGAGTTCGTGTTGAAATAACCACGGTATCAGACAGCGTATATCCGGTAGCACTTAATGCAACCTCAATTGCGGTACACATTGCAGAAGGAGCATTAGGGTCGGTTATTGTATTGCTTATATATGTCATATTATTTAACCATTACTACAATGGTATCACTGTCATTAATATTTACAAAAAAATGCTATAATCATAAGCAATGTTACGTGGGCGAAAACAATCTGGTTTCACAATAGTTGAACTACTCATTGTTGTAGTGGTAATCGCAATTTTGGCCGCTATTACTATCACTGCGTACAATGGTATTCAAAATAGAGCACGGGCAAGTGCTGCTCAGAGTGCAGCTGCTCAGGTCGCTAAGAAGATTGCTTATTGGCAAGTTGAAAACCCGAATCAATCGCCAGGGGATTTGACCACTGCAGGTTTAGCACTTGATAGTTCACTCGTTTCTGAGTACACTCCGTCCTCAAATGGGGTTTGGTGTGCAACAATCACGGCTAATAATACAAGTTACTTTGTGAGCAACACAGGAACAAACCCTACAGCGGGTGGTTGTGCGGGGCATGCCGCCAATGGTGTCTCGGCCATTACAAATTATGCAACTAACCCTCATGCTGTAAGTGGCGGTGGCGCCTGGACTAACCAAACCCCTAGCGGGAGCACCATTAGTTATCAATCTACAGCTGCCCAAGACGGCGGTTCGGCATATAGAGTAATCACTACTGCTGCAGGCCAGCTACGAATTGGAATACCCTCATCTGTTGGTGCGGTAGCCACCAACGACACCGTAAGTGTGGGTGTGGATCTTTACAGCTCGGTTGCAACGCAAGCACAAATTGAAGTCGGTTTGTCTACGGCTGTTTACCCTAAATCAGGACTCGTCACTGTTAACGCTGGCTGGAATAGACTCGAAGGTACGGTTACTATCCCCGCTGCCGCAAATGTGACTCTTATTCAGATTCTTGGGGCTGCTGGTGGAGTTGCGTCTGGTACAACCTGGATAGCCAGTAAGGCAATCATCACTAAGAACAGTTCAGTATATCCTTATTCAGATGGAAATACCTCAAACTGGGTTTGGATTGGTACTATAAATAACTCTCCTTCCAAGGGTACTCCGCTCTCATAGATGCAGATTTAAGTGTTAAATAAATAAGAAGCGGAACAATTCCGCTTCTTATAGTTTTCATTATCTTAGAAATGATCTCGAATGTGAGAGAAGCTATACTCCCAAGTTGCGTTAGCCTTCTTGCGAGGGTTAAAGATGTGATCAGGGTCAAAGATGTCCTTTGTACGCTTGAATAAGTTTAGTACTTCTTCGCCATACATATCTTTCAGCCACGGTCCACGTACCAAACCATCGTTGTGCTCACCACTGAGTGAACCCTTGTACTCAAGGACGAGGTTATCTACTTCCTTCATAGCTGGAAGAAGTTTCGCGCGGTCATTAGGGTCTTCAAGCTTCATAAGTGGGATAATGTGGAAGTTACCGTCACCCATGTGCCCAGCGATTGTTGCAAATAGTTTGTACTTCTTAATAATGGCGCGCATCTTAGGGAAGAACTCTGGTAAGTGCTCGGGGTTTACGACAAAGTCGTCAATGAATGGCGCTGTGTGCTTATCTTTCACCTTACTACGAAGAAGCTGGAAGCTACGACGACGAAGAATCCAGAACTTCTCGCTTGAACCTTCGGTTGGATCTTCTTCAAAACCGTTAATTTCGTAACGAGCACGGTATGGCTTTAGTTCAACATGCAGCGCATGTACTTTTTTGCGTACTTCTTCTTCTGTATCACCGGTAAACTCAATCATAAGAACGAGCTTTGGCACACCCTTAAGCATTTGGAAGCCTTCAGGGATGAGTGTGAACAGCAGGTGAATAAACTTCACAGGGCCAAGGAATGATAAGAAGCTTGGCATGAATTTCATCGCTAAAAGAAGTGTTTGATCATCGAATCCTTCGAATGATGCAGGTTTGTGCTTAACGACTGTAGCGATAAGGTCACCAAGCGTATCGATGTCGCGAAGGAACAGTACAAGCAAACCAGAGTGCTTAGGGCGAGGAACTAGACTAAATGTTGTTTCAGTTACGAAGCCAAGCGTACCTTGTGCACCGATAATCGCCTGAGTAAGGTCAAAAATACCCGTCTCACGATCCCATACGTCCCATAGGTGGTATCCGGTAGAGTCCTTGCTTACCTTCGGTTTAGCGCCTTTAATAAGGTCGTAATTCGCTTCAATAAGTTCGAAGAGTTCTTTGTATACACGGCCTTCAAAATCGTCTTGACCCATTTTTACAATAAGTTCAGTTTTTGTAAGCGGCTTCACAACACGTTCGATACCATCAGCAAATACAAACTTGAGTTCAGGGACATATTTATTTGTCTTACCGAATTCGAGTGATTTTTCACCACCAGAGTTGTTATTCACCATTCCACCAACAGAACAGAGGTCTCGGCTAGCAGGGTATGAAGGAAGTAGGGCGTCAAACTTGATTGTTTCTACGTCAAAGTCACGGAAAAACATACCAGGTTGAACAACTGCTCGGGTTGTATCCATACTGATTAGCTTGGTTAAGTGCTTGTTAAAATCAACGATGATTGAGTCGTTAATTGCAGCACCCGACATATCGGTACCGGCACTACGAGCAGTAACCGAGAGCTCTGGGTTTTCTTTTTTGTTATCAGCTACGAACTTTACAATTGTTGCTACATCTTCAGCGGTTTTTGGAGCAACCACAAGCTCTGGAATAATTTCGAACATTGATGCGTCGTGCGAATAAAGTTCCTTGATTTCTGCGCTATCGTCCAGCTCTCCACTAAAAGCAGTTTGCTGCAGTCTATCTTTTAAGTCTTTCATATTCATTAATCATAAGCTTAATGAGAGGTGAGCGCAAGGGGAGAAATTGCAAACCATAGCTACCCTAGGTCATAATTGACAGTCTAAAAATGCTCATGCTAAACTGTACATAACTATTCGTTCTCTTAATGTAACTAAGTGATGAAAGGTGGGTAACATTACTATTAAGGCTACGGGGGCATTGCATTGAGTACGAACTTAAAAACTAGGTCGGCAGGCAATGGATTTACAATTGTCGAACTTCTTATTGTCGTTGTAGTCATCGCTATTCTTGCCGCCATCACTATCGTTGCGTATAACGGCATCTCAAATAGGGCAAAGACATCTACGCTGAAAAGCGAAGTTGCTCAGTCTGTTAAAAAAATCGAATCAGCCAAGGTAGTCAGCGGCAACGACACGTATCCAATCGACCAATCAAGTGCCGGCCTCACCGATCCTTCTGGAGAAACGATATATGGATACGATCCTATCACAAATAGCTACTGTGTTCAGTCAAAAAAGGGCTCTGAGTCTTATTACTCTACTAATATTAATACCATTCCACAGGCAGGTGAGTGCATTAACAGTAGCGTAGGTATGGTAGGGTGGTGGAAATTTAATAACAACACTACTGATTCTTCGACATCGGGGCTTGTTGGTACTCCTGTAGGCCTTACTTCTATTGCCGGCCAAACTGGTGCAGCAAACACGGCCTACTCATTTGACGGAACCACGAGTTTTATGTCTGTACCATACAATTCGGCATTCTCAACAAACGTACAAACGGTTTCAACATGGATATACCCAACAAGCCAATCGACAACCGCATTATATGTATCGAAACGAACAGCAGCCGGCAATGGTTGGATGCTCTCATATTTAGGTGCAACTAATGGAGTGTCTTATGATTGCGGTGGCTCTGGTGCGCGTTACACCACTGGCTACCAGCCAACACTTAACACCTGGACTCATCTTGTTGCAACCTGCACATCAGATGGACTTATAAGCGTGTATGCAAATGGCGCAAAACTTGGAACACTCACGGTAAATACAGTAGGCCTACCAACAGCTAATGGCGGACTTTATATCGGTAGAGATTCATTACTTGCGCAGTATTACTTCCCTGGGCGTCTTGATGACGTACGGCTATATAGCCGCGTGCTCACAGACAGCGAAGTTACTTCGCTCTATACTTCAAATGCTCAGTAGCACAAATCCATTCCATATTTGATTGCCGTTTAGGGAAATATGTGCTAAAATAATAGTACATAAATCAATGTTGGGAGGCCTGAAAAGCCGTTTGCACCACAGAAAGGGTTAAATCCTATGGCTAAAAAAGCTGATTTGCTTGAAGCAGCAAAGAAACTTGGTCTTGAATTGACTGAGAAGAACACTATTAAAGAAATCGAGGAAGCAATCGAAGCTACCGGTACTACTGTAGTAGCCGAAGAGCTTGCTGTTCTTGAAGATACTCCTGTTGCTAAGGCTGGAAAGCGTAGTGCAAAATCTATCGCTGAAGCTGAAGCTAAGGTAGAAAAAGAAGCTCGTAAAGAAGCTGGTGATACTTCATCTGCTGATGGCGAAGAAGCTTCTATGCCTAAGGGTCCAAAGCCAGTTGCTCGTACCGTTCTTGAACGTCGTGGCAAAAACTACCGTAAAGCTGCTGAAAAGATCGAAGCTGAAAAGCTTTACTCACTTGCAGATGCTGTAGCACTTGCGGTTGAAACAAACCCAGCTAAGTTTGATGCTACTGTTGAAATTCACGTTAAGTTGAACGTTGACCCACGTCAAGCTGACCAAAACATCCGTACAACTGTAAGCCTTCCTCACGGAACTGGTAAGACTATCAAGGTTGCTGTATTTGCACCTGAAGCTGACCACAAGGCCGCTAAGGATGCCGGCGCTGATGTTATCGGTGACGAAACTTTCCTAGCACAACTAGATAAAGAAGTTATCGACTTCGATATTCTTATTGCAACTCCACAATTCATGCCTCGTCTTGGTAAATACGCTCGTTTGCTTGGTCCTCGTGGACTTATGCCAAACCCTAAGAGTGGTTCAGTTGCGACTGACGTTGCTAAGGCAGTTAAAGAAGCTAAAGCCGGTAAGGTTGAATACCGTGTTGACAAGCAAGCTATTGTTCACCTTGGTGTTGGTAAAGTAAGCTTCGGTGCTGAAAAAGTTGCTGAAAACGCGAAAACTTTCTTCGACAGCCTTATCTCACAAAAACCAACCAGCCTTAAGGGTGGTTACGTAAAATCTATTACTGTTACCTCATCTATGGGTCCTGGTATTAAGGTTGAGAACTTCGTTAACTAATAACGAATAGTGCTACAAATTGAAAATCCGCTTCTTACGAGGCGGATTTTTCTATTAGTTAAGATGTAGTTACTTATTTAGCAAACACGCCGCCAATAGTGGCAACACGAGCAAGCCCACCCATAACTCGTTCTCTTACTGTCGGCCTGGACGCTACAACCTCTCGGGTCTTAAGCGTTTCGTCGTAGTAATTTCGAGCTTCCTCAACCGCATCATCGTACATTTGAATTTTTTCGTGAGCAGCAAGCTCTGCCTCAAGTAATTCAATTTTAAGCGAAAGACTTTCGATACCCGCAGTATTCTGTGGGTTATTTGCATCAAGAACAGCCATATCAGCTTTGAAGCTCAGAATAACCTGGTTAAGCGCAATTTTCTTTGATGCTAGTGTTATTTCATCAATTTTTGCCTGAATAACATCTTCGTTAGGATTATTTAAAAATTGTCCAATAGTATAGAACATCGCCTCTTTGATGCGTGCATTTTGCACAGCTCGTGGGATATCTTGCGTAAGATTGTCGGCGTCTTTTTGACGTCTCTTCATCTGTTTATAATAGGATGCTCGAGACATAGCAACTTCTGCCGATCCTTGACCAGCTGCCACCCGGGTATCAATATCGGCTATATTCTTCTCATGTTCAGCGGCATCTCGCTCGGCACTTCGACGTCGAGTCCTGATACTAGGAATTTGCCGTCCAACGATATCAGCCGATTCTTCTAAGAAAACGCGCTGTTGCTCTCGGTATTCAGGTAGTATGAGTTCATCGCGCATATACTCCATGTCGATAGCAAGTTCTTTACCATTATAGATTTTTTCTACAAATGCAGGTGCAGTTTTGAAAGCCACCCAATTATCAAGTACCGCTGATTGAATTTCAACTTGGGCTTGTATCTCTGGAGATATTACATACAACCGACGTTCAACAGTAGATGTTTCAGGAGCAGCATCAGAAAAGCTTTTCGACCCTAGCGCATCGTCTCCCCGGGTTACGGTTGAACGATCTGCGATAGATATAGTCGTCATGCCTTTGACGCTCCTTTTATTTTCTAGTGTTGTATTGTTAAGATCGTGTTGGTGTTATGCGTTCTTGGGGCGAGTATATCACAAGCGGTATACCGCCACAACACTTATCTATTAATTGTGGATAAATCCGTTATAATAATTCGTGGTGGCGTGCAATCAGCACGCCTTGTTCATTGGAGAAGTATGTCATCGACACAGGTGGATGCCGTAAATGCATCCGTCGGAACTGTGATTCCGACACCGTACGAGGATCTCCTTCAGGAGATCTTGGAGCACGGCGATCACAAGGAGGACCGGACCGGTACTGGCACGAAGAGCGTCTTCGGCCGGCAGATCCGCTACGACCTCTCGAAGGGGTTTCCGCTGATCACGACCAAGAGGGTCAACTTCAAGTGGATCGCCGTCGAACTGATCTGGTTCCTGATGGGCGACACGAACATCAGGTTCCTGTTGCAGCACGGCGTGACCATCTGGTCCGAGTGGCCGTTCGTGGCCTACCTCGACGCCATCGGCCAGGCACGTCCCGTCAAGGACTCCCAGGAATGGAAGGATCAACTGCGCGCATTCGAGGCTCGCATCCTCAGCGACGACGCGTTCAGTGAGCAGTACGGCGGCATCGGCGAGGTCTACGGAGCTCAGTGGCGCAGCTGGAAGACGACACAGGGTGACACGATCGACCAGATCGCCAACGTCATCGCGCAGATCAAGACAAACCCGGACTCTCGTCGTCACGTTGTGTCGGCATGGAACCCGGAGTTCGTCCCGACTGCGCCTCTTCCGCCCTGCCACGCGCTGTTCCAGTTCTACGTGGTAAACGGGAAGTTGTCCTGCCAGCTGTACCAGCGCAGTTCGGACATGTTCCTGGGTGTGCCGTTCAACATCGCCAGCTACGCGCTGCTGACGATGATGATCGCGCACCAGTGCGATCTGGAGCTGGGTGAGTTTGTTTGGACGAGCGGCGACACGCACATCTACGACAACCACACCGACCAGGTTCTCGAACAGCTCGGCAATGAACCGTTCCCGTACCCGACGCTGGAGTTCGCGCGCAAGCCAGACGACATCTCGGAATACGAGTTTCGGGATTTCCTGCTCAAGGACTACCAGCACCACCGCTTCATTCCTGGACCTGTCGCGGTCTGATGGGGATGTCGCCACCATCTTTGATGGGCCGGCTGATGGATTTTATTCATCGCCGGCCCATCAAGGGCAAATCAATTAGTTACCTATTTTCGCTAGAGCCTTATTCTTCAATAAGGTTGCGACGAATATAGGTAACGATGCTACCACCAAATCTATTTCGATTATCTGCCTCAAACCTTATCGGGTCGCCATGAGCTTCCCACTCATCATCGTCGGAGAATTTTTTAATAAAAGTATCAGCACCTCTAATTGATGCATCGATTTCGGTAACAATAGCTCGATTGACGGTTGGGCGTGCAAGTTCGTAGATTTGTGCTCCACCTATAACCCAGGCATCGTGATCTGCTTGTGAAAATGCATCGCCCAAGCTATTCGCTCTTAGTACACCTTTCATAGCTTCGCGACCACGTGACATCATGATATTTTGTCGGTCAGGAAGTGGTCGAAAGCCATCAGGAAGAGAATCGTATGTACCACTACCCATAATGACCGATTGACCTTTTGTTACACGCATAAAATTGCGCATATCTTCTTGTTGTTCACGGTCGCCCCAAAGAAGGCCGCCATTCATGCCGATTCCACCCCTTGAATCATGTGCAACAATCAAACCTCTCATCTGTTTAAACTATACCATGGTACAATACTCTTTAAGAAACCACGCTTAATAGGGGAAAGTGTATGCAAACTGGCGTTTATAGCAATCTAGAAATAGAGGAGGCCATCAAAGATGGTCACATTATTTTTCATCCGTATCAACCAGAACATATCAATGGAAGTAGCGTTGATGTAACTTTAGGTCATTGGTTCTTCCGAACCGACCGCAAAAGCCCGAAATCGGTGTACAACCCATTCGATAAGGCCGAGGTTGAACGATACTTTGGTGAGCCGCAAAAAGCTATTCTTCACAAAGAATGGTGCAAACAAACGGGCAATAAGCCTTTAGAGAACATCCCAGAAGACCACCCTGTGATCGTTCTTGAACCAGGTGAACGCATTCTGGCACATACGCAAGAGTTCATTGGCATTCTGCCTCCTGGTACAACAAGCATGCAATCTCGTAGTACATGGGGCCGTAATGGTGTTGCAGTTTGTTTTGACGCTGGATGGGGCGACCCTGGCTACGTAAACCGTTGGACAATGGAAATATATAACTTGAATGAACGACACAGCATTGTATTGCCAGTTGGCGAACGCATCGCCCAAATTGTATTTATGCATACCGGTGAGGTGAAGGGAAGTTACGACAACCTAAGCGGTAAATATGCCAGTGGAACAAATCTTGACGAGCTTATTGCATCTTGGGAACCATCTCAGATGGTGCCACGAGCTTGGAAAGATGAGCGTCAAAAACCGTTAATCGTTACGAAGTGGGAGAAAGATTCGAGGGAAGAGCAAGCATAAAGCTTGATCTTGAAATAATATGAGTGAACGAAATTTTGGAGAAGGTGCACTAATTACTTTTGAAGGTGGTGATGGTTCTGGCAAAGGTACTCAGACTGAACTTTATTATCAATATCTACTCAGCTTAGATCTTCCAGTTAAAAAGGGTGGATTCCCGATGTATAAAACACCGACTGGTGAAAAGATCGGGAAGTATTTAAATGGAGATTACGGAGAAGACCTAACTGCTGAAGAAGCCGGCTTACTTTATCAAGAAGATCGCGTTGCTAATATTGGGCCAATTCAAGAATGGGTAGAACAAGGTGGAATTTACCTACTCGATCGATACTTTGACTCAAACAACGGTCATCAAGGCGGTAAGCTTCGTACAAAAGAAGAGCGCATTGCCTACATATTAAAGAATACTCACACAGAGACTGTTGTAAACGGTTTACCTGTACCAGACTTAACCGTATTATTTACTCTAGCTCCAGAGCTTGCTTACAAGTATGTAGCAATGAAGACAGCCGCTTCACGCGAGGCTTACACCACACTCACACATGATATCCATGAAAACAATAGACACCACCTAGCTGATGCAAATGAAGCCTTCCTGCTTCTTCCAGAACTTTATCCAGAGCGTTTCCGCCACATCAATACTACTGCCGAAAATGGCCTTGAAATGCTTCCAAAAGATAAGATTCAACTTGCTGTACAAAGCGCCGTACGTCCGTTACTACTCGCAAAGGGATATAGGCTCGCTGCTTAAATCTCTTCGGTTGTATCTGCCTCTTTTGAATTAATAAAGATCATTCCATTCACTTCTTCAACATAAGTAGTGCTTTCAAGATTCGTAGGTGTAAAATGCGTTCGATCATACGGCCTATATGCCGGGTTTGCCCTACCATCTTCCTCAAAGTGTTTAGCATTGAGCGCTTCATCTCGTTGATTAATCTTTTTTGTTGTCTCAGGATTAAAAGCGTAAATTGTTGAAGATACGGGTATCGCATAAGAGTGTTCATCCATTTCGAGCAATACCGAAGCAATTTCATCCAAGCCGCCAGCTCTCACCATATCTTCTTGCCAATCACGACTTTTTGCGTCAAGAGCACGCATCGCTTGAAATTCTTCTTTTGTAACCGGGCTGTCTGCATCAATCCTTAATACGAAGGAAGAACGTTCCTTGATAATTGTTCCATCGGGCATCTTCGCAAGTATTCTTTTTCGAGTCATAAGAAGCCCGTCAGAGTGGGTAAACTCGTTATGCGAGTCACCAACGCTCGCCTTAACGCGATACTCAGTTTTGGGTTCATCAAAATACGAGCCTCCCATAAGCTCAACACCAACTCGAACAGCGTTGCGCATCTCAGGAAGTGCATCTTCGATTCTCGTGCCGTCAATCGTTGTTCCATATGGATGCGAAAGGCAAGCAAGCTCTACGCTTCTAATGCCGAGTAAATCCCGTATTAGTAGTAGCTCTCCTGGCGAAGCTAAACCGTGTTCAGCGCGTTCGATTCGTAGTTGTAACTGAGGCTTGTCGATATAGTGCATCTTATTCAATAACGCAGACGTGTAGTTTTCATCATTTGCTATACCTCGATTAAAAAAGCGACTACGAAAAGTTTCATGTACGTAATCAGCAATAACAAGTGGTACTCCGGTAGGGATAGCATAGGTCATTCGTTGCAAATCAATCAATAAGTCTCGTTGTTGCTGTAATGTAGCCATTACGTCTAAGGGGGTAGCGCCAAAAGTACTTGGTTCTCCTCTTGGTGTGTTTTCAAGAACGGTAAGCATTTCTTTTAAATCACCTTTAAAATAAGGTGTGTGTTCAACGGATGAATTTGATTGAATTTCTCTTTCAATATGCATAATAGTCAATCTATATTATACCACAAAATGTTAAACCCCGCACAGAGGCGGGGCTATTCGATAGGGTTTGCAACCAATTTTACAACCTCAGGGAGCAGGCCGCATCCACAACGCTGTGAATGCGGCCGCTCAGCCTGGTGGTCCTACACGTACGACGACAGTCGGTTTTTTACGACCTTCTGCATGACGAACGGGTCGATATTCCGGACATCACTATCCGGTTGAACATCGAGTTCGTCGTCGATGAAGCGCAGAATGCGCTCCTCCGACATAGGCGTTCCTTCCATCACCAGATCCAGGTAGATCCGGTAAGTCTCCTCCGTGATGGCGCCGGCGATGGCGTCGTTGACGAAGTAGGCGATGGTGTACACCTTGCTGGGGTTGTCGGCGTATTGCTTCTTCAGTAGCTTTGCAGCCTCGAGGTTGGCGCTGTCATCCGGAAGTCGTTCACCACGAGCGTGTGCTCGGGCGATTGCCATCCAGTCGATGTGCTCTTCGGGGGAAAGCACCACGTCTGCATCCTGCATGGGGATAGCGAAAAAGTCAGTGCGCTGCACCGTTACATCGCGGGTGTTGGTTGTCATAAAAGGTGCTTCTTCCTGATCGAAATTGGGCGGCAAAGTCTGCCAATCCAAATACTTATTATACAGTATTCAGCAAAATCTATCAATACTCTCAGTAATCAATTTAAAGCGGAGGGTTGACATAATCACCCCTGTTCTGTATACTTACTCTCGACATACCAAAGACAGTAGCTGTGGCAACACTTAATTCGCTACCGAGGACAATGTAAGCAATTACATTCATCTAGTGAGTCTTTGGCTGTGCGAGGCCCAAAGACTCCTTTTTATTTCTAAAAGAGTTGCCTCGACAACACAGCCAATTGTCGTTATTTAACAATTCGGCCGAATATATTAACCAAGGAGATTTTTATGGCAATTAGTCGCG
>JAZKFY010000001.1:161199-414056 GCA_040386175.1 Patescibacteria group bacterium | reverse complement strand
AACAAGTACCAGTCTTGGTCTTTTTCAACACGGCGCATGAATTCGTCACTAATGAATGTTGCTGTGTCGGCGAAACGAGTTCGAAGGTAAGGGTCACCAGAGTTAGCCTTAAGGTCGAGGAATTGTGGGAAGTTAAGGTGCCAGTTCTCCATGTACATTGCAGCTGCACCAGCCTTTTTACCCTTACGGCTTACAGCGAAGAGAGCCGTGTCGATCATTTTCATGAATGGGATAGGGCCAGTACTCTCGGTGTTAGTAGTCTTTACTGGACTACCAGCAGCACGAAGCTTCGTAAAGCCAATACCAATACCACCAGTTCCCTTAGCAATAAACATTGTGTCACGGACGCTTCGAGCAATAGATTCCATGTCGTCATCGACGTTCATAAGGAAACAGTTAGAAAGTTGCGGGAAGGCGCCACCAGCGTTTACACGAGTTGATCCACCAGGAACGTAGTCAAGGCTGCTCATGTGTGTGTAAAAGTCGAGAGCGGCTTTCGTAGGGTCGGTATCGTTAATAGAAAGACCCATAGCAATACGCATGTGTGTAAATTGTGGAACCTCAATTGGTTCACCACTTCCCTTACGTAGTGCGTAACGGTTTTTGTTCGTAATAACACCAAGGTACTTCGAGAGGTCATCCTTAATTGGGTCAAGAGCTTTGGCAAGTTGAACGAGGTCAAAACGACCATCAGTCAAACGCTTATCAAGAAGACCTTCTTTAACGTTATCTTTCAAGAAAGAACTGAAGTGCTTCTCGTGAAGTTTCTTTAGTTCAGTGGCAGTGTCGTAGTCGCCCAGAATGTTTTTGTATAAGTTTTTTAGTAATAGACGTGCTGCGATTTTGTCGTAGTCCGGATCGTCTTTTACGTTTTGCAGTGCAGTTTGAATAACCGCTTCGTCAAGCTGTTCACTGGTAATACCATCGAACAATGTAAGCGAAAGTTGCGATGCAACCTCAACTACCTTAGAAATTTGGTCATCGAGACCTTCGCTAGCTTTAACGAGTGCCAAGTTAATTTTGTTGGCGTCGTATTGCTCGCGAGAGCCGTCACGTTTGACCACAGTAATATTGTTCATTTTTCCCCTATATCCCCTTTTTATTCCGCATGACACCTCCCCAGGTACCCCTGTAAATCAAGGGGTGCAAAAAGGAAAAACCGATGGAGTCGGTTGATGTCTCCCTCTTGCTTCATGTGTATTTTTTATTCCACTACACTGCGTAGTGCTTAAGAACGACTATAGGCCCCTATATGTAGTTTTTCAAGCGTTTTAACGGGTTTTTTTGACTACATAGATATTCTGCTTGCGTTAACACCTTATATTCTATAGGTAGTGTAGTGTTTATTATTTACAACGCTATATGTGGTGTTTTAGAATGTCTTATTCTTGAACACAATATGCACCGCTCGCGGGGTCATTTATACACTCAATTGGAGTAAACTCTTCGGTGATAGGCGGAGTTGATTGTGTCTCTTCTTGAACAGTTTCTTGAGTATTAGTAGTGTCACCCGTTTCATTTGGCATAACAAACGTAAAGATAAAGAATACGGTAAGCGCACTGGTAATAAATATACCTATTCCGATTCCTAGAAAAAGAAGTGATCGTTTCATTAACAATTCCTGTCGCATAACCAACCACCATTTTTCGAAACCATAGGGCTTACAACAAATGTACCCTCGGCTAAGCGGTTAGTTACAGTATTAATGCATCGGTATTGAACAAATGCTCGGCTACTTCTTGCTAGCAAGTATGTGCCGTTCGTAGCACTCCACGACACATTCCATCCTGGAGACGTTGAACCTGTGTACTGCTTCACTATCATGTTTACAGCATCAACACGCGGCCAGTATATTTCTGACGAAGTAACTGTAGCAGGATTTTCCCAGCGAGCCTTAGCACTTGAGGCATTTGTAGGGTTGAAGAATATGTCTGGTGAAGTCCAGCCTGTTCCGACGTTTCCAAGACCATCATTGTATGTGTAGTACGCGTAGAGTGAACCACGCCATTGCATTGTCGTTCCGGTCTGACATGACGGTGGTGTCCATGTGAAAATGTCGTACGTGCTGTAAGTTCCGTATACAAAAGTTGTCGCTATGCCTGGAGCGGTAATATCTCTAATAAAGGAAGGTTCGTTACTATCTGGGCTATAGCTGCTGTTCGCAGCAGCATTCGTACACCTCGCACGTACTTTGGCCATATACTCATAACCTTGTTCAGTTGTGGTTTGTGTAACTGTAGTCGTTGTTACATCAGCACTCCAGGCACGCCATCCAGTAGAATCATCTTTATAAATTGCAGTTGAGTACCTTACAGTAGTTCCGCTTGGGCAGGTTACCGCAGGCCAGCTCCAGGTAATTGAGTTGCTCGTACCGGTACCTGTTGCGCTAGCTGTAACAACTGGAGCGGATGGCGTATTGATTGTCGTCAGCGCATTTACTGTTACCGAAGCAGGCCCATTAAACGTTGCTACTTGAGCCATTACTCGGAAATAGTAACGAGTACCTTGAGGGCTTAGCCCAGTAACATTACTCGAAGTACCCGCTATTCCGCTTGTTGAACCTGTAATGGTTGCAAAGGTACTCGATGTCGACCATTGGAGTAAGTAAGATTGAGCACCCGGAACAGCGCTCCAACTCGTATTCACCTGTGATGAAGATGCGGTTGTAGCAACGAGACTCGTTGGTGCATTGATAACGACAAAAGCATAGTTAGTTGACCAAGGCCCTACTCCAACGCTATTTTCGGCTCGGACGTGACACACTAAGTAATCATTTGCTGATAGCCCGGTAATACTACCGCTTGCTGTAACAGTGCTGACATTCACCACATCAGTAATGTAGCCTGCGTCAGCCGCACATTGTAAATCATAGCCCGTCACAGTTCCAGATGGTGCAGTCCAAGTGAAGTTGGCTTGAGAAGACGAAGGTAATGTTGCCGATACATTCGTAGGAGCACCTGGAACAGTTAGTTGCCCCGGACATGTGCCAGCCTGTGGATTAACTTTCGAGCTTTCGGTTACAAAATACTGTGTCCCGCTGTTTCCAGTACCGCTTATACAGAACGTATCTTGTGTAGCATAGACAACAGTCAACGCGACCCCGTCACTTGGATCGATTGTGTTTGGCAAAGTTGCTGGGTACTGTGTTCCGTTATTACGCGCACCATCCATAGCCGAAACAGCTGCAATCAAATCACTTCGTAGTTGTTTCTGGGCAATTGAAAGGCGCCAGTTACCATAGGCGATGATTGAGATACTCGCAATGATTGCAAGAACAGCAACAACAATAATAAGTTCAACTAGTGTGAAGCCGGGTTTATTAGAATCTCTCTTGCCCATCATAATGTACTCATTCTAGCATAAGAGTTAACGAAGTATATGTGGCGAAGCGACGGCTAGACCCCTAGCCTTTTGGAATATATAATTACTTAAAAAATAAAAAAAAGATGTACAATAACGATCAGACGAGTTTGTATCTGCCTTTGAAACACAGCTACAATACTCTTCTTAATAAATAAGGAGACTCAAATGGCAAAACAAGATACATACGTAAGTGGATGGGCAGGCTGGATTGGATTCGCAGCCATAATGTTAACAATCGTAGGAATTTTTCACCTTATCGCAGGTATTGTTGCGTTGTTTAATTCTGACGTGTATGCAGTTACATCAAGCACAGTATGGGTACTCGATTTAACTCAATGGGGATGGATTCACGTTATCGCTGGGCTAATAGCGTTCACTGCAGCAGCCTCTTTAGTTAAGGGTAACGTATACGGGCGAATTATCGCTGTTGCCTTTGCGGTTGCAAGCATCGTAGCAAACATGGCATTTGTACCTATCTACCCTATCTGGTCACTCATGATGGTTACTATCGGTGTACTTGTTATCTGGGCAGTTGTAGTTCACGGAAAAGAAGTTCGAGCGCTTTAGTTCGTTACAGTTCCATGAAATAAAATAAGGCTACTGTAGCCTTATTTTATTTTGATTATAAGTTTTTTGGCGGAGAGGATGAGATTCGAACTCACGGTACGATTGCTCGCACACACGCTTTCCAAGCGTGCGCCTTCAACCACTCGGCCACCTCTCCATCACCTTATATTGTAGTCAAAAAGCCGCTCAGTACCAACCATTGTTTTTTCCACGGCAAACAAATAGTTGCCGATTTAGCAAAATCATCTCATACTATAGGGTAATGTCTGATACTACTCCCCCACCGGTTATTGTTTTAAAAGAGCTGAAGAAGCGATTTGGTATTGGTGATGCCGAGCATTACGCCTTGGATGGTATCAACCTCACAATTCAAAAGGGTGAATTTATTGCGATTATGGGCCCGAGTGGATGCGGTAAAACAACGCTCCTTAATGTACTCGGGTTACTTGATAGTAAGATTGAGGGTGAATACGAGCTAGACGGAAAATCAATCGCTAGTCTTTCAGCTAAACGCCAAGCACGCATTCGCAGCGAGCAAATTGGCTTTGTGTTTCAAAGTTTCAACCTTGTGTCTCGCCTTAACGTTATCGATAACGTTGCGCTGCCTCTCATATATAAAGGCCTTACTAAATTAAATCGTCAAAATAAGGCCAGTAAAATGCTGCAGAGTTTTCACCTGGGCGAGCGTGAGTTTTATATGCCTAACCAACTTTCGGGTGGCCAAATGCAACGCGTCGCAATTGCCCGTGCTTTAGTAAACGACCCAGCAATTATTCTTGCAGACGAGCCAACTGGAAACCTCGATTCAAAAGCCAGTCACATTATTATGGAGGAGCTTTCCGACCTTCATAAGCGAGGCAACACTATTATTATGGTGACCCACAACCCGAACCTAACTACATACGCCAGCCGTGTCATTACTATGCTGGATGGCCAAGTCGATACTGATACGTTCCGAATGCCACTTACTCAAAAAACAAATACAAAGAAACCTTTAAACAAGCTAAATAAACCGAAACCACGAAAAACAAAGAAGAAGGCGAAAGTATAATGAAAGTTTTATTCTTAAATCACATTCATAATGCTCGACAATCTATTTCCAGCAACCGTCTTCGAAGTACGTTAACCATGCTCGGTATCACTATAGGCGTTGCAAGCATTACAACAATTCTTGCACTCAGTGCTGGTGCAAGTAAGATTGTGATTGATCAAGTGAACGCACTTGGAGGAAACATTGCTGTCGTTCGCCCGGGTGCCAGTACAGATGGCACCCTTAATGGAATTGCCGAACTTCCTATTGGTCAAAAATACGCAGCCAGCAGCCTAAACGATGTCGACGTTACATCAATTGAAGGTATCAAACATGTAAAAGCTGTTGCACCTTTAATGGTCCTTGGCGGCTCGGTAAACGGTTCTTCTGAGGGCTCGCCTCATACTCCTATCGTCGCTACAACCCCAAGCCTTGAACAAGTGAGCAACCTTGAAGTTGCAGACGGGCAGTTCTTAGATGATGATCTAACTATCTCAACTGCTGTCATTGGCCCGCAACTTTCAATTGACCTATACGGTACCGATCAATCAATTGGCAAAACTGTTACCGTTAAAGGACAGCCGTTTACTATCGTCGGTATTTTAAAGCGGACTAACACACCTGTTAACTACAATAATGTTGATTTTGATAATGCGGTTATTATTAACATCGATAGCGGAAGGGCACTCAATCAAGGCTCAACACACATTCAACAGATAAACATTCAAAGTGAATCTGTTGAACATCTCGGTGGAATTATCACAAATACAAATAAGGCATTGTTAAAAAACCACTTCGGGCAGGCTGATTTTACCGTTGTTTCAGGTGAAGAAATCGCTCAACCTACAAGTGGAATATTCACTGTTATCGCTGGGGTGTCAGTGGCAATCGCAGCAATCTCACTTGTAGTCGGAGGTATCGGTATTATGAATATCATGCTCGTAAGCGTAGCCGAACGAACCCGTGAAATTGGGATCAGGAAAGCGCTCGGTGCAACGAACGGTGATATTATTGCTCAATTCTTAATCGAATCACTCGCCTTTAGTATTGGCGGTGGTATCGCTGGATATATTTTAGGCTACATACTTGCGTTCGTTATTAGTACGTTCCTTACCTTTGATCCAGTATTAAACTGGGAAATCGCCGGCATAGCTTTTGCGGTTTCCATAATCATTGGTACCTTGTTTGGGCTATACCCAGCAATCAGGGCTGCACGCAAAGATCCTATTTCAGCCTTGCGACAATACGATTGACATACCCTAACGCGGGTCGTCAGCGAGTTCTTGCTTCAATTTCTCAATAAGAACAACTGGGGTTGGGTCGACCCCATTCAAGATAGCTGCGTAGGTACTGGCAAAGTCAGCCAAAATTGCGCCCCATAAAAGTTGAGCCAAAAGTGTATCACCTTGTAAGTTAATAGACTTAGCGGCTGGGCGCTTTCCGCTTAATAACTTATCGGTCAATTCAAAACGTTGAAGAATTCGTGGTCGTTCAAATGAACTTAAAATATCAAAGATCACAAATGGTTTTTCGATTGGATGTGAAGCCCAGCCCATAAATTCATTGTGATTAAACTCGGAATATTCATTCCACCAGGCAGTATTTTTAGCTGTTTCATTCCAACTAATTTTCCACTTGTACGCCAATGGTGCAGTTACTGCTCCTCCGTAGAAAATCGGGGTTTTGCCAATAGCTTCATGGGCTAATTGTTTTGCGTAGTTATCTGAAGTAGGAACTTCAGGTACCCATTTCTCGGTTTCAGCTTCAAGCCAGCCAGACAAATTCTTCACTTCATTATTTAACTCATCTGAAATAACGCCAAAGGCTTCGAGCAAAGCTAATACACCGCGAAGGTTATAAAGCATCGCCATTCGTGGCTGCACACCCGTTGGAAGTTGAACATACGAGATATCGTTCTCGGTTGCGATATCAATAAGCTTGCCGCCTGAAGCGATAATAGCTATTTGTGATTGCTTACTTCGAGCCTGTTCAAGCGCCGACAAAGTTTCTTCAGTATTTCCAGAGTAACTACTCGCAACGACCAAAGTATTTTCGTTCACATATGCCGGCAAGTCATAGCCGCGAATAATATCAAACGGAATTTTTAACTTTGATTGCAGTAAAACTTTAATCACCAAGGCGGCTAAAGCTGACCCGCCCATACCAGTAACTACGAGTGAAGTAATTTCACGGTCGTCATGTTCGGCATTTAAAACCTCTGCCTCAAAAGCAGTTTGTTGATATTGTGATGCAACAATCGCCAAAGCACCCTCTGGGTCCCTCTGGCTTAGTACGTTTATGTTATCCAATATATCTGTCACGAGTATTCCCACCAATCTATATCTATGATACAGTATTTTTAAATAAGCATAACAACTATATTCGAGGTGGGCCATGGATATTACTCCGCAAGATACAACTACACAACCAATTAGCGACGACCAAGAACTCGCAAAAGCTTTGGCAGGCGTACTACCTGACGATCCATCAGCTCCAGTCGTAAATGCTGTTGAAAACACTACAGCTTTGCAATTTGAAGAAACTCCTGTTCCTGCAGCACCGGTTCAAGATGAAACACCAGTTGTTCCAGACGAAACTCCTGTAATTCCAGCTTTCGAAGTACCTGAAGCACCGGCTGTTGATGAAACTCCATCTACTTCTTCGTCTTCTTCTGATCTCGAAGGCATTAAAAACGACGCAATCCAAGAGCTTCGTCCTCTTATCGACCATGTTGACCTTCCAGCTGAAGAAAAGTTCGACACTTACCTTCTTTTGATCCGTAGCACCGATGATTCAAGCCTTATTGGCCCAGCTCACACAGCCGCACAAGCTATCACCGACGACAAGCGCAAAGCTGAAGCACTACTCGATATCATTAAAGAAATCGATTACCTTTCTAAAAAAGACCAAGCTGCCTAGTTACCCTGTAATATCCAACGCGGTTAATTTGACCGCAGAAATACGGTACAATAGACAGTAATGACTGCTCGATATGCCACTCCAGAAGAAATTCTCTCCTGGGATAGCCTAATTCTATCCAATCCAGATGGTGGGAATGTATTTTCGAGTGCCGAATATGCTGAAATCAAAAAGCTTACCCAATACACTCCTCGGTTTATCGTGGTTAATAAACTTGCCGTGACCGTATTAGAGAAGCAGGCTGCTCCGTTTGGCAAACTTTGGTATCTGCCCAAGGGTCCGAATGTTACTTCTACAAAGGAGTTATTCGATACCCTCAAGGCATTGAAGCCACTCGCTAAAAAAGCAGGTGTATTTGTAGTTCGTGTTGAAAGCGAGTTAAGCCGCGCTTGCCAACCTACACTCGAACGCCATGGCTTGAAAAAAGCTAAAGCAATTATCCCAAACCCTTCAACAATCACCCTGGACATCTCACCTTCTTTGCAAAAGGTACTCGAATCATTACCTCAAAAAGGGCGCCACGCCATCCGAAGGGCCGAAAGAGACGGCGTAACGGTTAAGTTAGTTAAAACTACAGACGAAAACTGTCAGATTATGTACAGGCTTCTCAGTGACACCGCCGAGGGTCAATTCGGCATTCGCAGCTATACCTACTACAAAGAATTTTGGCAGTTGTTTGAGAAAGCAAAAAAAGGACAACTTTTCTTTGCTTACTTCGAAGGTAAAATTGTTGCCGGTGCATACGCAATGACTTTTGGAAAAAAGAGCACATACAAAGATGGCGCATCTGTTCGTGAGCGAACCGCCTATGGTGCAAGCCACCTCCTTCAATGGAAAGTTATTGAATGGGCGAAGTCACGTAAAGTGGCTATTCACGACTTCTGCGGATCTCCTCCAAGTGATGAAATTAATAATCCAGATCACCCACACCATGGTGTTGGCATGTTTAAAACAGCCTTCAATAAAGAGGTGACTGATTACATTGGTTGCTATGATGATGTTATTTCAACAACTAATTATAAATTGTGGAAGAAGATTGGTGAACGAGTTCACCGCCATCTCTACTTCAAACGTACTAAAGATTACTATTATTAGAGCTTAGTAGGCTTTCAATCGCAGCTTTTGCAACTTCAGCTTCATTCCACGGATACTCACCATCGGCACGTTCGATGGTTTTTTCATGCCCCTTACCAAGCAGGACAACCGTGTCCTCTTTTGAATGAGCGAGTGTAAAGGCAAAACCAATCGCCTCTTCACGGTCATGAACAATAAACATGTCGGTATTCTCTGTTTTGCCTTGCTGCTTTGCGCCTTCGGCAATTTGATTAAGAATAATTGCTCCATCTTCGTCACGGTCATCCTCTTCTGTCAGCACAACTACATCAGCAAACTTTGCAGCTATAGCACCTTGCTTCGCACGCTTTGTCTCATCACGACGGCCAGCCGAGCCAAATACAGCGATGAGTTTTCCTTTTACAAGAGGTCGCATACTCTCGAAGAACTTCTCGAATCCATCAGGAGTACTCGCAAAATCTACAACTACCTTAAAGTCTTGACCAGCATCAACGACATTCATTCTACCTTCAACAGTATCAAGGGCTGCAATCCCCTTCTCGATTTGTTCTTTCGTTAACCCAAGTTGACGGCCAATTGAAATTGCCGCTAATGAATTACTCACATTGAATTCACCAGGAATCTGTACTTTGATATTGTAGCTTTCGTCGCCAACAATAGCCGTGTAAGTAGATCCATCAGCTTGCAGATTTACATTCTTAGCTTGAATATCACCTTGCTTAAGGCCATACGTTGTTTTATTATCAACATATTTCAAAAAAGCACCAGCATTGAGATCATCGGCATTTGCTACACCGAATTTTAATCCATTTTTATTAGCGATTTTGAAGAGTTTTGTTTTAGCCTCTAAGTAACGCTCAAAAGTTCCATGGTATTCAAGGTGGTCATGAGTAATATTCGTCATAACCGCTACCTGATACGGCACACCCCAAACTCGGTTCTGTGCTAAGCCATGACTTGAAGTTTCAAGCACCACCCATTCAACACCCGCTTCGGCAAACGTCTTTAGCCGTTGCTGTAACACCGATGACTTAGGGCTTGTAACGTGTTGTTTCTGATGAACGATATTATCGCCAATACCGTAGCCAACGGTAGTAATTAGTGCTGACTTAATTCCAGCCGAGTGCAACATTGTATGAATCATAAATGAAGTTGTCGTTTTACCATTTGTGCCCGTAACACCGATAACTTTAAGATTTCGCCCTGGAAAACCATACTTCGTAGTCATGATCATTGATTCAATAAGATGCCCAGTTGGCTCAATATTTCGGAATATGCCAGCTGGAATCACTTTTTTTACTATAGTTCTAAAACCCATACTGCCATTATACCTATCCATCTGGGTATCTCGACTTTTTTCGTCTATAGAACATGTATCCTATTGTCCCTAAAGTAGCTACGGCAGTCACAATTCCTATCAAGAGCAATAGAGAATCGTGCTTAGCGGATGGGATTTTATTATCAGCAAGATTAAGTTTAGTATTTAGCTTTATTGCATCCATCGACACCCCAAGAACTCCTAAAGGATTCTGTGTAACTTCAGGCGCATCAGCACTATTCGACACACTTCGTAGTGAGGCTTGCGGTATTTTCGGCAGATTAGACGAAATACTTACCGAGCTTATCAACACATTAGTTTTATCCTCTACTGTTATGAAGTCGTAAATAGCGATATCATCACCATTAAAGTTTTTCCCAAGGAGGTGTATTGAATGAAACCCAGATTCAAAGCCTTCAGAGCTTACATCTAACCCAATGCTTCCATCCTCACGTGATTCAGCAATTTGTATCGTTTGGGTTTCAGAGTGAAGTTCCACAGTTACTTCTGTTGATGGTTCAAAGCTAAATGCTGGCAACGAAATCTTGAACGTGTCGCCCTTTGTAATAGTCACCTTATTAATAAACGGAAAAGTAAACTGTTGCCTTGGTGTGTTTTGAGCTTCGCCCCAATACTCATCCGGCTCGGGAATTTCAGAAGATGTCACACAGTTAGCGCATCCTTCTAAAGAATCGAGGGTGGGTATAGCATGCAAAATAGTATCAGCTAGCTGTTTCTGCCCATAGGGTGTTGGGTGAAACGATTCCGCCCCTATTACCTTTAGGTCTGGTAAGGCTTGAATAATAGAATATTCACCTCCGATTCGTATTCCATTCATGGAAGGCGAAGTGTTTGTAGAACAGAGCTCATTTCCAGCAAACGCAGGTTCGACGTCGACAAATTTCATTCCAGCATCGGTTGCGGCAGCCTTAATAACCAAATTGAGGTAGCGTATTCCTTCATTCATAAACTGACGTTCGGTTTGGTTCAGAACAAAACCAACATCCGCTGAACATACTGGCTCGTCGGAAATTATGGCTGGATACCCAATTACTATTACTTCTCCTAAAACCTTCCTATCTAGCTCTTGATAAAATTGTTTCAACTTCGAATACAAATTCTTTATTTCTAATGCTGTCGCCTGGCGCTTCTCTACTGTTTCAGCCCAATCGCATGTATCAAAGCCAACACATGCCTTCAATTTTCCCATTAGCCCTGCGTCATTACCTCCAATACCAACCGATACGATGTGCGGCACTTCATATTCTACTTCTTCAAGTTGCGTGCGTTGATTACTCAACTCCTGAGTTTTAGCCGTCTCTATAGTCGCGCCTGAACAGGCTGCATTCTGCCCAGGAACATTCCATGCATCTGCAAGGAGGTATGGGTACGAGCGCGAACTGATATGACATCTATTTGTCTCGCCACCAATGTAATAGGCGTCGTCAGTCTCACCTTCTCCGCTCGTAAACGAATCACCAATGGCCAAATAATATTTTCGGTTCGCACCCGTCTCATCATTTAAAAACAGTGTGACATGGCGCGGCTCTACTCCATTTGCATGCACATCGAACGAAAAAGTATTTCCACTTCGGCTAAATGCCGGGTTGTATGCTTGCATAAACTGAGGTGCATATACGTTAAGTGCCGTATTAATAGCAGGGCAAGCAACCGCGCTGCTTTCAAAATGCATTTGCATCATTATATTTGGAATATCGCCGCACGTTTCATTAACCGATATAACCGAATGGCCCATGTTATACCCCATGACTGCAACCATCCTTCCGTCATTTGAGATATCCATCTCAACCCCACGGCTGACACCAAGGGCATATCTCGTACCTGGAATTACACGACGAACATCGCGAGATTCAGTATCAACACGAAAAAACCCGTAGTCTCTCGCCTCAAGAAAGAGCCATTTTCCATTATCAGATAAGGCAAATGCGTAGACATAAGGGTTAAAATCTTTTAAGCTGGCGGTCGAGAAGTTTGGAGCATCCGCCTTTAGCCCATACGATGCCATAGCCGCAAATCCCCACTTCTGTAAATTTCTTACAAAGTTTGTATATATGACTAGCTTCTTAGTCCCTTGGTCGGGAGAATGAAAAGTAACAAAACTATCGGATTCCTCGGAATACACGCACCCGGGCACATTACCGCAAACACTCAACGGATGGAATTTCATCTCGTTTGGAAACTTGATGACGTACGAAACAGCACCATACGAAGAAGGATAGGAAGCAACTTGGGTTAAGCCGCCCATTACACACGCTTCCACAAGACCACCCATACTAAGCGGAATTTGTTTATGACTACCAGCACAGAAGCCAGAGTTTAAATCTTTTACTTTAGATACGACATAATTTACAGGCTCATCCCCCGACCATGCCTGAACATTCGTAGAAATAACCATTACTAAAACAGTAGCCGCAAAAAGCGTCACCGCATACTTAAAAATTGCCCACCACATGCGCCCTCCTTGCTGATGTTCAGCTTAGTTCCTGCTTAATATTCTAAGTATTCTCTCAGCAAACTTCAAGATACTTAGTATCAAATTACAACACGTGGTACAATATAACAGATGAAAATACTTGGAATTGAGAGTAGTTGTGATGAAACAGCCGCAGCGATTGTCGAAGATGGCAAGACGCTTCTTTCAAATGTCGTTCGAACACAAATCGATATCCACAAAGTATACGGTGGCGTGGTTCCAGAAGTTGCCGCTCGTAGCCACATCGAAGTAATCAATGCTGTTATCGACCAAGCTCTTAGCGATGCAAAGCTTAATTGGGATGATATTGATGGAATTGCTATTACCTATGCACCCGGCCTCTCGGGTTCACTTCTTGTTGGAACCCTAGCAGCTCGAACACTCGCCCTGTTAAAAAACAAACCCCTTCTCCCTATCCACCACGTTGAAGCCCATGTGTACGCAAACTTTATTACCGGTCAGGCCGATCACATTAACCTCACACTCCCCTCTCAACAACCTGCCTTTCCAATGTTGGCACTCATCGTCAGCGGTGGTCACTCTCAACTGGTTCTCTTTAAAGACCATGGCGATTACGAGCTTCTTGGGCAAACTCAAGACGACGCCGTAGGTGAAGCTTTCGATAAAGTAGCGAAAATTATTGGACTCCCCTACCCTGGCGGCCCTTCAATTGCAGAAGCAGCCAAACAAGGCGATTCGAAGAAGTATCAACTACCGAAAGCAAAGATGGATGGTGCTTATGATTTTAGCTTCTCAGGCCTTAAGACAGCCGTTTTGAGGGCTGTTCAACGTGAAGTTGGTGTCGATACGACATTCCCATCCTACAAGCTCCCAGCGCTTCTAAACGAGGTTCAGCAAGCCGACTTCGCAGCCAGTTTTCAACGTACCGCTATTGAAACACTTGTTGATAAAGCCGAAACAGCCTATAAAGACTACTCCCCCGCCTCTGTTGTTATTGCTGGTGGTGTAGCCGCAAATCAAGAACTCCGCCGTGAATTACAAGAACGACTCCCCTTGCCTATCGAATACGCTCCAATGCAACTCTGTACCGATAATGCCGCGATGATCGCAACCTTAGGCTATTACTATGCTCTAAAAGTAGAGCCAACCTCACCTTTTACACTCGAGATCCAACCGAGTTTATCCATGACAAAAACCTCTTGGCTTAACAAAGTAGACTCTTTGCTTAATACTGTTTCTTAAGCTTAGTTTAAGAATAATCTCATTTTTTACGACGAACTTTTTGAAGTGTCTTTTTTGCCATTGGCAACCCCTTAGTCCAAAGGGAATAAAGAGGGGAGAGTGGTTTATCGAATGTACCTACTAACAGTGTAGAGTCGTCAGACCACCCCTGTTTAAAGGTAGCAACGCCACCAGCAACAAGTCCACCAAAGTCATAGCGCTCTAATCCCCATTCCTTCACCTTTTTAATCACGTGCCATTTTAAAGCGTAGTTCGCTCGAAGCTCTTGGCCGGCTTCATTCATGCCACCGTATAGCTCGTAAGCAGTCTTTTCGCTAATCGCTAACCATAAGAAGGCGACAGGCTCTTCACCTTCATAAGCAATGTAAATAGGGGAGTGATCTTGTAATTGAAGGTATACATCGAGGTAATACTGGTTTTCGTGCGTGTTAAAACCAGCTCTCTTTGATGTTTCCTTGTATAGCTTAAGACAGATTTCAATATCTTCACGGGTTTTTACCTGTTTAATAGTCACATCAGCGGCAGACTTACGAATATACTGACGAGTTTTCTTAGCCATATCAGACAATAAATCACTTTCAGTCTTCGTAAGGTCAAGAATAATAGTCTCAGCGGATAATATTTTATTTTGAGATCGAGCCCAACCTTCAGGAATCTCGAAATCTATCGTATCAGGCTCAATACTAAGCGCAACCGAGTGGTGATCGCGTTTAACGAGCCCAGCAATAGCATTTAAAAACTCAGCCGAAAGTGCGTCATCTACAAGAGGGCCACGGGGAATATAAGCAAAACTTCTAAAAGGGGTAGGGAGCTTTCGAATAAGAACTTGGGCAGCGCCCACAATCTCATCCTCATCGTACGCAAAAATGCGCTCGGCTACCCAGCCGTGACCGGTTTTTACTTGACCCCAGCCCCAAAGCTGAAGCGGATGACCGCCATTCTCTAGAATATAGTCATCCCACTGTTCTTTATCACCGCACCTTTGAAGTTCAATCATACCCCCATTATACAACTAATTTTATGGTATACTTGACTACAGTAAAAAAGAGAGAATCTTCTTAAATAATTGACGGGATTTCATGTGAAATTAGCAAAAACATACGAGCCAAATGAATACGAACCAAATGTATATGCTCTTTGGGAAAAAAGTGGTGCATTTAACCCAACTGGAAAGGGCGAACCTTACAGTACTGTCATGCCGCCTCCAAATGCCAATGGTAATCTCCACCTTGGTCACGCGCTGGATATGGGCCTCAAAGATATCCTCGTACGCCATAAACGGATGAAAGGTTTTGATACTATTTACATTCCCGGTGCAGATCACGCCGGCTTCGAAACTTGGGTAGTTTACGAAAAACAATTGCAAAAAGAAGGCAAAAGTCGATTCGACTTTTCACGTGAAGAATTATATTCGCAAGTATGGGACTTTGTTGAACAACAACGCGGAAACATGGAGCTTCAAGTTCGAGCTTTAGGTATTAGTGCTTCTTGGGATAACGGCGTCTTTACGCTTGATGAAAAAGTTATTAAAACTGTCTATCAAACCTTTAAAAAGATGTGGGACGAAGGCCTTGTATACCGTGGCGAACGAATCGTTAACTACAGTACAAAGTACCAAACCAGCTACGCTGACATCGAAGTAGACCACAAAACAGAGAAGGGGACGCTATGGCATATTGCCTACCCAATGCTCGATAAAGTTGGTGAAATCGTCATCGCTACCTCTCGACCCGAAACACTCTTTGGCGACACCGCCGTAGCAGTTCATCCAGATGACCCACGCTACAAAGACCTTATCGGTACACGGCTAATGCTCCCCCTTACCGGCCGTGAAATTACCATTATTGCCGATGAATATGTAGACCCTAAGTTTGGTACTGGAGCCGTTAAAATTACTCCAGCACACGACCCTAACGATTTCGAAGTAGGGAAGCGGCACGACCTTGAGCGAATCCAGGTTATCGACTTCGGCGGAACAATGATTAACGTTCCAGAACAATTCAAAGGTCTCGACGTAGTTGAAGCTCGAAAGAAAACACTTGCAGCCCTGCAAGCGGAAGAACTTATTCGAAAAGAAGAAGTAATCGAACACAGCGTTGGCTACGACTACAAGAGCGGCCTTCCAATTCAACCACTCATCAAAGAGCAGTGGTTCTTAAACATGAAACCACTTGCTGAAAAGGCACTTGAAGTAATTGGAAAAGGCGACATAACATTCTATCCATCTGGTCGAATGAACATCCTTACCCAATATCTTAAAAATATTCACGACTGGAACCTATCTCGTCAAATCCCGTGGGGCATTCCTATTCCAGCCTTCCAAAATGTTGACGATGAATCTGACTGGATATTTAACGAAAACGTTGACGAAAAAACAATAGTTATAGATGGCAAAACGTACAAACGCGAAGAAGACACCTTCGATACCTGGTTCAGTAGCGGCCAATGGCCATTCATAACTACTGAATTCCTTGAAGGTGGTGATTTAGCCAAATTCTACCCGACAACCATCATGGAAACTGGTACCGACCTCTTAGACCGCTGGATTGCTCGCATGATCATGCTTGGCCTCTACACAACCGATCAAATCCCTTTCAAGGATGTGTACCTTCACGGTATGGTTCTCGACGAACACAGCCAGAAGATGAGCAAAAGTAAGGGCAATGTAATTAACCCCATGGAACTCGTATCTGAATATGGTTCAGACGCACTTCGCCTTGGCCTTATTGCAAGCCGTAGCCCTGGTCAAAACCAAGCCTTTAGTGTGGACCGCGTCATCGCTGGCCGTAACTTCTGTAACAAGCTTTGGAATATTGCTCGCTTTATTGAAAACAAGCTTGAAGATGGCTACCAATCACAAGCCCCAGAAGCACGCACCCTTGCCGACCACTGGATCATCAGTGAATTAGTGACAGCTAAGCAAAACATCGACCGTTCTCTCGACAATTATCGCTTTGCTGAAGCAGGGGATAGTGTTTACCACGCTATCTGGGACAGTGTTGCCGATTGGTACGTCGAAGCATCAAAAGATCAAGACAACCTCGATCTACTCGCATGGGTAATCGACACCTCACTTAAACTTGCACACCCATTCGCTCCATTTGTAACAGAAACTATCTGGCAAACCCTTTCTTGGCACGACAGCCTACTTATTAACGAAGAATGGCCAGCAATGCTTCCATTCAACGATATTGCCGCTGCTGAATTTGGCCAAGTACAGCAATTAGTTACCGAAGCTCGCTTTGTCGCAAATTCGTTACCAGGCAATCAACGATATAGCCTTCTGTACCAACAAGATAGCCTTATTGATGACAACGCACCCCTTATCATCCGTCTAGCAAAGCTCAAGTCAATCGAAAAGATCGACCAACCACGCGGTCTTCGCCTAGCCCTCACCGGCCGTGACGCATGGCTCGATGTATCTGCTGAAACACTCGCAGAACACCAAACCAACCTTGAAATTCGCCTCGCTACAACCCATAAAGAACTCCAAGTTCTTACAGGCCGCCTTTCAAATGAAGGATACCTTGCGAAAGCTCCAGCCTCATTGGTTGAAGAAAGCCGCAATCAGCAAACAGAAAAACAGGCGCTCATTGAACGCCTGCAACACGAATTAGAAATTCTTAAGTAATCTTAAACTGATGGCCAAAGAGAAGCGTGACTGCCACCACTGGTGATAGACTTCTTAGGTTGTACGTAATGACGATCGTTATCACGAGGGGTAACCTTAGGAAGACTTGAATGGAACACGCTTGATTGGTTCGAGAAGGCTACACGCTCTACGTGAACATGTTCACCACCGCTACCAACAAAGTGGGCAGCACCGTAGGTTGCTAACATCGCAGGTAATGCTAAAGCCACAGAGGTTGCCTTGTCGATGCGTAAATCGTGTACTAAAACCCCTACCGCAATCGCTACGATGAAGATGTATGGTGCTAAATTTACTGTATTTTTAATGTTTATTTTCATGGTGTTTATAAACACTAATGTAGCATAAGCTTGATTATATGTCAAGTATCAGTCGTGGTGGTAAGCGCCACCGCGGGCGATTTCTTGGGCGCGATATATCTGTTCTACTAGGGTAAGGCGAACAAGCTGATGCGGAAATACAAGGGGTGAGAGCGATAAAGTAAACGAAGCTTTAGTACGAACTTCCTCGGTAACACCGTAGGCACCGCCAATAATGAGCACTACCTTTTGTGAACTATCAAGTTGCACTTCAAGAAGTTTTGAAAAAGCCGGGGAGTTAACGAGTTTCCCACGTTCGTCTAATAGAACTACGTAAGTATAAGCATCAAGCCGTGAAAGTATACGTTGTGACTCTTCCTGACGAGCGCTAAGGCCCTCCAAGGATGAATGTGGTAAAAGTATCCATTCAACATTAAATGGTGCTTTTAGGCGCTTCTGATAACGCTCGATTCCTTCTTGAATCCAACTCTCGTGTTTCTTTCCTATGGCGATGATGTGTAATGACATATCCCCATATTAACACTCTAGGCAGTCGAGTTATTGGTATGCTATTCTGGCTGAAGTATGGAGCAACATCACAGAGACGCTACAATTCTGGATAATTTTTACTCCAGTTCTCGGCACTCTCCTTTTTTTCGTCGGCTTATGCCTATATTAGAGTCGAATGACGGACTTCCTGAACCCGAACGGCAAGTTAAAAGCAGGGAAGGGATTCAGCTTTCTTGGAGACAGGATCAAGACGGAGAGCATCACTTCGCGCATCTCGCCTTAACCCTTTCTAGGCAAACCCTAGCCCTTACTGTTACGGCAAGCTATAAAGATAGTCACGTCTCAACTCTAGTAATTGAACGTGGCAACCATAGCTTGTATGAAACAAATAGAAACTCAATGCCGAAAGGCTATTATCGAGGCGACGAGGCGATATTAAAATTTGACCCTGAGCTGAGCGCTTCACTCGCAGCCTTAAGAGGAGAGGATACTCCTCAATCAAGCCAAGAAGAACAGCTGGCTAGCTAAAACGTAATCGTTCCGCCAAAGCAGAGAGTGCCTGGTGATCTGGTTCATCGGTAGTTCCGTGAGCATCATATTCAGCTTCAGTTGAAAAAGGAATAAGGTGAACGTGTGCGTGAGGTATGTCTAAGCCCACTACTTTTTCACCAATATAAGGAGTTTTAAGAACCCCTTTTAAACGAAGTGCGACTTTTTTTGCAGTATCCACAACTGCAATATAGTCCTCTTCGCTCAAGTCCCACAGGTAAGCAACTTGTGTTTTAGGAATAACGAGCGTGTGACCCTCTACTGAAGGGTAGATATTAAGAAAAGCGAGTGTTTTTTCATCTTCATAAATCTTATGAGAAGGAATCTCGCCTTTGATAATTTTTGTAAAAATTGAATCTTGCATAGTTTTATTTTACTACGAGAGTGATAGGTATCCTATTAAGGCAATACGCCAAACCCTTCTCTCTCCACACCACTAGTGAGAGCATTCAAAAGGGTGTATTATTAGAAGTAGCTTAAACGAGGAGTAGCACAATTATGGCAGAGGAAAAATTAGTCCCAACAGAGGAAGTAACACCACCGCCTGCTACTCCGCCTCAACAAGTTCCACCAGCAGCAACGAATGGTCTCGCAATCGCCTCAATGGTGGTTGGTATCGTCGCTTTTGTAAGTGGATGGATTCCATTCTGGGGTCTTCTTACGGGTATCGCCGCTATCGTTTTGGGTGTTATCGCCCTCAAAAAACCTACTGGTAAAGGGTTCTCTATTGCCGGAATCGTTACAGGTGGGCTCGCTGCTCTTTCGAGTATTCTTTTTACCGTGTTCTTTATCATAGGAATTGTAAGTAGTGGCGCAATCATTGATCAAGCTGGGGAAGAATATAATAAAGATAATGCATCGAGCCAAGAAATGATCGACGCTAAAAAAGATTTCGCCAAAGGTGAAACAGCTGTTTTTGGGCACTATGAAGTTAAAGTAAATTCTGTTGAACGTAATTACGTTTCAGAATCAGAGTTTTACCAGGCCGAAGAAGGAATGGAGTATGTCGTTGTTAACCTTACGGTAAAAAATATTAGCGACGATAATAAATACGTTGGCCCATACACCTTTACCCTTACCGACAATGGCACAGCAGTGGATTCTGCATTTGTTACTGTTGACCCAGAACTCGCCAGCGAAAACCTTGATCCCGGCGAAACAATTACCGGGAACCTTGTTTTTGAAGTAACAAAAGATTCTACAGACCTTAAACTCCAACTTGAAACCACAGTGTACGACAGTAGCTACAAAGCCAAAGACCTCGTTTATACTTTAGCTATTTAGTATCAGTATTTTCCTTAGCGAGCTTTTGCTGGCTATACAATTCACTATACAAACCGTTTCGCTTTAACAAAGCTTCATGAGTACCTTCTTCAACTACGCCACCATCAGCCATTACAAAAATAGTATCAGCATTTTCAATTGTACTTAAACGGTGAGCGATAACGAGTGTCGTACGGCCTTTCATAAGGCGGTCGAGAGCTCGTTGCACTAATCGTTCACTCTTTGTATCAAGCGCACTCGTAGCTTCATCAAGAAGAAGGATAGGCGCGTCCTTAATGATCGCACGGGCAATAGCAATACGTTGTTTTTGACCACCACTTAACCCAACGCCACTTTCACCAAGTATAGTATCGTAGCCATTCTCAAGCTTTTTAATAAACTCGTCAGCCTGAGCAGCTTTGGCTGCTTCAATAACAGCTTTCTTGTTCAGTTTTCGGTTTCCATACGAAATATTGTCATATACCGTACCACTAAAGAGGGGAGCATTCTGCGAGACTACCGCAATTTCGTTTCGGAGGTCTCGACTGTTAATATCTCTAATATCAACGCCATTCATAGTAATCATTCCAGCCGCCGGATCGTAGAATCTTTGCAACAACTCAAAAGTTGTCGTCTTACCGGCGCCACTTGGGCCAACTAATGCGGCGATCTTACCATGCTCAAGAGACAGGTTTAAACCAGTTAAAGCAGGAACTTCACCATAACTAAAGTTCACACCTTCAACATTCATACTTAATTTCTTTTTATTCTTAACTGTTTTCGGCTTCTTTGGTTCAACAATAACCGATTCTTGATCAAGGATTTCAAACACTCGACGGCTTGAACCAGCCGCTTGTTTCATTTGAGAATAAATCTGGCTTAATTGTGCAAATGTCATCGCCATCGTTAACCCATAAATAAGGAAGGTAGTGATAAGTCCAAGCGTAAGGGTTCCATCAATCGCCTGGCGTCCTGCAAACCAAACAATTGCCGCAATTGCACTAAAGGCAAGGAACATAATAATCGACACATTAAGGCTTCGAAGGCGGCCGGTATGAATCATCGAATAAAGGACGTCTTTTAGGCTCGCATCGTATCGATCAGCTTCGTATGCCTCAGCCGTAAAGGCTTTCACAACGGTAATATTCTTAATACTTTCCGTAGCTAAACCAGTATTCGCGGCGAGCATATCTTGATTTTTTGTACCCATTTTTTGAATAAGGCGGCCAAGAAACAGCATTACCACCATCATGATTGGAACAACACTAAAAATAAACAGTGTAAGTGGGGGGTTAAGGCTTAACATCACAATAACCGTACCGACAATTGAGATAACGGAGCTTAACAAACTTGGTGCGAGTTGGGTAAAAACGAGTTGAACTGTTGATGTGTCGCTCGAAATACGAGAAGCAAGTTCGCCACTCTTATGTTTACCGTAAAAGGGCATATCAAGTGATAGTAGTTTTTTATACAACGCCTGTCGCATCCGATACACTACTGTTTCACCGATGTATGTAAGGTAGTAATTTTGGAAATAGATCGCAAATGCCTGGATTGCAAAGACCGCTAATAGCGTGACGGTAAGGATATTCAATTCGCTATAACTTTTAGATTCAACCACCGTTCCAATACCTTGCCCAATTAAAAGAGGGAATGCTAAACCAGCAAGCGCACCAATAACGGTTGCGATTGTAACGATAATAAAACGCCATCGCTGCCCAAGAGTATACCCCCATAGGCGACGCCAAGGTAATGAGGTTACCTTTTCGTTCGCATCACGCTGTCGTCTTTTTCGTCGTTCGTATCGTTCTTGGTCCATATCAACTACTAATTGAACAGTGTTCGGCTAAATAAGTCTATGGTTTAGAGAATTAAACTCCGAATAAACCAATAATCAAACTTGCGACCATTACTGTTACAAATTCATTCGCAAGGTGAATCCAAGTCGCCTGCACAGGCTCTTGGTTAAAACGAGCTCGTTGGAACATCCGTAAAGCTTGAAAGAATAGCCATACAAACAATCCGACAGTTAAAGCACTCGCTAAGTAACTTTCGTTAGAGTAACTCTGCCATACATACGCCATTACAGCCAATCCAAATGCCAAAACAAGTGCACTGATGCCCGCAGAGATTAAGGCGAGAGGAGTGCTCGATTTTTTTATATCGATCTTTGTTAAAGCTGCCCATTTTTTCCCGAATCCAAACGTATCCGACCCATACCAGATGTATCCAATAAACATACTTGAAAATGCTGCTATTAAAATCGCTAAGATATTTACTTCAATATTCATAATTACAATCCAAACGCCTCGTATACTTCTACTTTGCCGCCGTTTTGAATAACAGGGCTACCAGAGGCAACTTCTAGTGCGGCGTCGTAGTTTGCTACATCAATAATTGAATAGCCCGATAGGCCACTATTGCTATCGCTCGCACCAGATTGATCGACACTTTTTGTACCAGGTTTAAACATATCGCCCTTATCAACTAAGTTCGGCCCAACACCGCCAAGCCATTCACCCCAAGCTTCCATAGCCTTGGTAATTTGTTCTTTAGGCAGTTGTGACATATCAAAACCCTCTGGGGATTTATAAATTAGAATATACTTTGACATTATTACTCCTTGTTATTCGTTTCTAATGCTCAGTATAGCCATGTTGATGAATAATGAAATGTAAAAAAGTCAACGTTTTATTACTACTTTTTACGGTCTTTCTTCTTCAACAACGTTTCGGTGTCAATTCCCGTAAGTTTTTCGAATCCAGAAACAAGGTACACCAGCAGAACCACCATACCCAGGAGCAGCGGGCCCGAAACAAATGGAATACCTAGAAGGCGAAGTTGTGCATATTCGGTGTTAAACTCGCTCGAACCAGTCGGTGCATTAATAACAATAATAGTAAGGATATAGCTCCAAATCGCGATAATAATTAGAAATGCCACTAATAAATACCCAACTTTCGATATATGTGCAGAAAGCTCAGCCTCAGTTTTATTTTCCTTAGCAGCCTTTCGAACCAAAGGCATATCAATAAGTTTTCCAAGGCCTTTATCGATCCATTCACGCTTAAACAACAGAACTGCAGCAACAATAGCAGCTGCAATAATATAAAATCCAGCTCGACGAACCCCAAGCCATTCTTCACTTAGTCCAAATAAACTAATAACCCCAATGAGCAAAATTCCGATGATAGCGAAAAGCGACAACCAACTAGCCTTATGGCCAGTAATGAAGCTGTAAACCTCAAGTAGCACCGGCGGAAGGAGTGCTAGTCCCATGGCAGCCAACGGCCCAAGCCTTGATTCGTTACTTAGGGTCATCAAGATAATCGTTGGGATAATAAATCCAACTACAAGTTGAACAGTAAGTGATATCGGAGGTCGAGTTGGTTTTGGCATACTTAAATGATAACAGGGCCGAGTGAACTATGCCTATTTGGACTAGATTTTGTCTTCAGGGTTACTAAGAGTGAGAAGCTTTACGATTCCTAAGGCAATCAAGCTATATACAATAATTGCTACGATACTACTCCAGTCGAACATGAAGCGACCATATACAGGTTCTCCGAAGATACCAACAAATGGAGCAACAAGTACGTTAGTAATGCCGTAAATGAAATCAACAAACCCAGCGCTAGGGTTTGCGCCCAGGGCAAGAAGTGTAAAGCGTGTAACGAGCAATATGTTAATAAGGCCAACAATAAACCAAATGATTCGTTGAGCAAGGATAACCCCGGGTGTTTTTACTGAACGGGTGACTGTAGATTGCTTAACTTCCGCTCCGTCTGGTTGAGTGGCTACTTTTTCAACTTCTGTAGTTTGTTCTGTCTCGTTCATAAAATCTCTCCCTTTATATGTGTGTATTCTACCACTTCTTTGTTATTATATACATCTATGTCTGACTACAATCCAAACTACGTTTTTACTAAAAATTTCTTTTTATTAGGGGTAAAAATAATCCTTGAAAATAGTAACGGCGAGATACTTCTCGTTAAAAGATCTGATAAAGTATCCCGTTCCCATGGATGGGACCTGCCGGGCGGTGCTATCGATGCGAGCGAATCACCTGACCACGCAATTATTCGTGAAGTACAAGAAGAGACGGGGATTGTAATTGAAAAGCCCAGCCTATATAGCTCATACCTCAATAAAGAACATGCGGATGAAGCTATTATTCTAGGCTTCCATGCAAAAACCGAGCAAACAGAAGTTACCCTGAGCTGGGAACACGAAGCATACGAATGGGTGACGTTAGAGAAAGCTCGTGAAATGAACTTGCCAGGCATATATGCGGCGATGCTGAGGGATCACCTAAACACTAAGTTTTAGTACAAAAAGTCACGTTGACTATTTATCGTGGCGAGGATATACAAGTATACCGAACTTGTTATAAGTGGTATCGTACGGGTCTAAGAATTCGAAATTACGTCCTTTACGATGAGCCTTGTATGCCGCTTTGTTATCGTAAATCGCAAGATAAGATCCTTTAATCAACAGTGCTTTTGCTAAATCTAGTTGCTCTTGAGTCTCAGGTATCCAGTCGTTTTTCTTAGCAAGAATTTCATTCTCGACATCTCGTTCAATCCTTACCGCAGCGTCATCAGGGTGGGGCACAGCACTTCCGCCTCGATATAATGCATTTGTGGCATAGTTAACCGCATTTTCAAAATCTACAGGAGCTTCATAATCTTCACCTTGATCATCTAGGTATGCTTGTCGAATCGCATCAGACGCCCTGCTCATTGCATCAAAACGATCAAGTATAACATTTGGATCATCATCCATCATCTTGCCGTTAAAGTGCATATTTTCGAGCTTGATTTTATCCATTTGAACCTTTTTGTTTTAGCAGAATACTAAACATTAATTTATCATACTTATGCTAAAAAGTCAAGTACTCAGACCCTCGTAAAACAGAAGGCCCGCGTCATCAACGCGGAGCAACCTGTGCTCGACACGGGTGTCGCGGGTCACACTTCGAAGTGGCGTCGAGCAGTGAATTCAACAAGGCGGAAGCCCCTGAAGTTGTTCTTGCGAACCACGACAGACTCGATAGTCGAGTACTGAAGGTACCGCATGATGCCGTCGGTCAGAACCTTCTTGTTCCTCTGCCAGTTTCGGTTGAGGCTTCTCCTCTCGAACCAGTTCAAGGTCAGAAAAACGTATTTCTGGTCACTCCGCTTCTTCACTTTCTTGTCGATCTTCGCAGCAAACCGCTTATACAGAGATTCCTGTCGCCTGGTCATTTCATCCTCTCGTTCGAACGCCAAAGGTGTTAAATAATAATCTCATCGTAAATATAAATAAGCAAGCATAAGAAAAAAGACCCATCTTTCGATGAGTCTTCTCTGCTATCGTCGAGGACTGTATGCTATCAACGTACCTGAGAGCTGTTGCTTTGATAGCGAAAGGGCATCATCGATAATAGGGTCCCTGTCTTCACCATTCAATGTGATGAAAGAATTAACTGCTTCTATGGTGCTTCTCGCGTCTTGTACCATCGCAACGAACTCAGGAGCTGATGAGATATAGGGAGTAGCACCTAGTGCGTCGATACTACTCAATATTGTAGAGATTTTGCTGCTAAGTTCATCGCTACCACCCTGAAGGGCATTATCAATTGACTCGACTGCAGCATCGTACCTACTTTTGAATAACTCTGCGTTTTGAGCGCCTTCTTGATTGTTAGTCATGCTTTCCGTACCTCCTGTTATTACCGTATCATCAAAAACGTTTAAAGGCTCGGATGACCCTGTCTTATCAAGCCAGTGCAAGAGGCTTAAGGCACCAAGATTTACGCTTGCTTTAGGTCTAAGTTCTGAATCAGGAGACTGAAGCGGATTAATTTCACCGCTGAGAGATTTAGGTGCATCCAATGTTAGATGTTCCGTCATGATTATATATTATCATTTTATATCTGTTTTGTCAATATATGAGAGCATTCATTGAATATAAAAATATCACATATTACAGAGGTCGTTTTAACAATTACACATGGTACATCTTAGTGTAGGAAGTCAGAACAATACAAACCTCAGAAAAGCGATAAGCCCCGTCCTTCCACGAGGCTTATGCTCTTCGGGATGACGGGGCTTGATGAGTACTGAACTAGAGTGTGCGGACGAGCGAGGCCTTAGTCGCAAGGCTCGCAGGAATGATCCTGAAGCCAACCTGATTCCTCGGGTAGGTACGTGTCCTCAGACAAACCACACTGGTCTTGCCGTAGTCACGGTCCGGAACCTGAAGACTGTAGCCAGCCATGTCGGGACCATCATCCTTCCACGTCAGGATCCAATCGGTGAACTGAGCCGCCGCAGACATCACTTCGCTAGCGGCCAGATAACACCCAAGTGGCATCTCTGCACGAGGGGCTTTTTTTCGACCCTTGTCCGCTTCGAGCGGAAAGTTAGGGTCGAATCCAACCCAAACTGGGTTTATGTGACTCGGTACCCGGTGAAGAAGATTGAACTTCGCGTTGAACACCCACTCCCATCCGCCGTTCTTCGCGTAGTCCGCAGGAGCCTTAATAGCATCCCACATGGCCTTCATCGAGCGAGGAACGTGGAGCAGTAGAACCTCTGTCGAACTTCGTGGCACGAAATCCGTTGGAATATCAGGTATCTCCAAATCAGCTCCCCATGTGCGACGTGCACGAGCAACCTGCTCCTCGGGAGTTCTCCACCACAAGGGCATCGACACAGACCAAGGATAGAAGAAGGTCGTCACCAATCGACGAGCGGTCTCCGGCTCCTTGATTAGCTGTATTGCTTGGTCTGCACTCAAACCAGCAACTTGCAAGGTTCGGAGCAATTCGTGCCCCTGACCCAATGAAATATCAAACAAACGGTCCACAGTGGAACCTCTTCCTGCCGAACTACTGCCTACGGGATTTCCGCCTACAGCTCGTATTGAGAACGGCACACCAGCTTCAACAACAAAGAAGATGTGCCATTCTCAAAAACTCTAGATTCTTAAGGTACTTTGATTATTCTCTCATAAGGTGGGGTTAACGCAAGCATAAGAGGTGAGTGTCCGAATCCCTTTAGCCCAAACAAAAACTACCCTAATTAAGGAGGTGGTTTAAATAATTACATGGTACACGCTACTGGACGATATCAAAACCTCCGTACTGACTCATTGGCATGGCTTAACCTTGACTTTATAGCATAAGTGTGATATTATTTCCTCAATAATTTAGACAAAACAAAAAAAGGTAATCTAATAAAAAATGAGCGAACCATACAAAGATCCTACTCCAGCTGAAGCATCAACCATACATGGTAAAATGATCGCTCAACACAAAGAGGCTCTTGGGGTAGTTGATAGTATAGCGTTTAGAGAAAAAGAGCGACTGCCGGATGCTTTTTTTCAAATATTAGATAGTATGAGTAATGCCTCATCTTTAGAGGAATTTGATGCAGCGCTTGCACGCTTGGACACCGATAATGACCTTCACACTTTTAGAGATATTATTCATGACATGAAGCAAAGGCAGTATGATCTTGACTCACTTAAGGGTGTAGTGGCTGAAAAGTCTCGATCAGAGAAAGAGATCAGAGGCTTCGAGGATGAATCCACTGCTAGTATCGTATCTAGAGCGGATAGTATAGCGTCTGGTATAACTGAGTACTCAGACCGTTTTGAAGATAAGCTACACACTGCAGCGCTAGCAATGGCAGCGCTGGAAGGTATTCAAATTGACCACCCTGATGCAATAAAGATAAAAAAATAGTTAACATAGATAGTTACCAAGGTCAGCTTTGACTTACATTGGTCTAACAAAAAGCTACCTCTTATTACAGAGGTAGTTTTAATAATTACACATGGTACACCTGGCAGGATTCGAACCTACGACCTTCGGCTCCGCAAGCCGACACTCTATCCAGCTGAGCTACAGGTGCATATGATAGAACTCGTTGTCTTAAGAACAACGGGCCCTATCTTTGTAACTAGAAGGTGCCTTCATCTGAAATCAGACGAACAACGGTTATTGTATCACGGTAACAGAGAAAAAACCACCCCGAGAGGGGAGGTTAAAGGCGAAGTTTGCGAACAACAATATCAACTACGTCGAGCTTTAGCTCTTCCATTGGCAAGCGTTGGCCAAGAATATCAACAATTCGTTCACCGGCGTCTTCAGGGAAGTACACTGAAACACCTGGGGCAAAGCGTTTACGCGGAATTAACATTATAGAATTGTGTTCGCCATCACGAATAAGGCCGAAAGCTTTAAATTCGTCAAAATGATACAGTCGTTCGCCAACATATAACCCTTGAACGGGGCTCAATGCGTAAGTAAGCGTGCGTGGTGGACGGCGGATGTAAATAACAATTGCAATTGCCATAACAATTACCAGCGCCGAGAACGTCCAAGATTTTAGAAAGAGGACATCAACCGCAACCAAAGCAAGTACGATTAGTGCAAATAAGATAAACCAAATAGGGCTTCTATCCATATGAACATACTCTTGGGCAGTCCAGGTGATGGGCGGGTTATCAGGAGTATCTTGGGCAACAGGAGCTTCAACCGGGGTTTGTTCAGGATTTTGAGGAGTATATTCCTCATTGTTAATCTCGGGCTGGTTTAACTCAGCCGGTTGATCTTCGGGATTTTGCTCCCAATAGTTGTTTTGGTCATCTGTTGCCATTACAAATTTAGTATAGCATGAGCGCCAAAAGAAAAAGTCTGATAGATTAAAAACGTCAAAGGCCACCCTTGCGGATGGCCTAGACGTCTTACCTAGAGAGATGTGGAGAGCGCGGTGAGCGCGATAGGGAACATGAGTCCCCTCAGTCCGAACCCGGGTTCAGAACTCTCGGACTTGATGGGCTGATTCCCGTCCGCCATCTCCCGTGGATAGATGAGCGAGTAGAAGTGCTCCGCGACCGTGTCATCCAGCTCGGGGTCGAGGTCGTAGGGCTGAATTGACGCCCCCGCACTCAGCCATGGCGTGACGTAATCGACGCCGTCCTTTCGAAAGGGTGTCAGTTCAGGCATGACCATACAGTCGTACTTTGTCTTGCCTCCGACATATTCCACTGTCTTCTCGAGGGCGCCGAGAACATCCTCGAGGTTGAGGTTCCACTCACTCCACACACGCTCGTGAATGAGCATGTTGGTCATCCGGTAGCGTGAAGCGGTGGTGAACCTACCGTCCGGTGTAGAGCCGTCGACGTGGGCGATGACGAACCGTGGGTTATACACCACAGCTCCTAGGTGATGAGTCATTCTGTTCCATTCTCTTTTTCAAACGTCCGTTACGGAGCGCTTGAACCAATAAGGGCAAGGTGGTGCTCAACGCAATATGAGTATTATGTTCATATTACGGTAGTCTGGCAAGCATAAACAAAAAGACGACCCGTAAGGTCATCTCTCTGTCTTGGCGGAGGAGCGGAGATTCGAACTCCGGCTCCAGGTCTCCCCAGACTAATGATTTAGCAAACCATCCCCTTCAGCCACTTGGGTACTCCTCCGTGTATGCAACGTGACTGATTGTAGCATAAAACAGGGGCAGAGGCTAGCGTTTAACAGGGTAATTTGCTATAATGTCGGTATAGTTATATAGCTAGATATTTATGAAAAAGTTTATAGCAATCAGTCTTATCACCGCCCTCAGCTTAGCCGCCCTTATTTCACTTGCAACAAGCACTCCTGCCTCTGCTATAGGAATAATGGATGGCTTAAATGCTGCTCATGGCAACGGAACACCAACGAGCTTATTTGGTGACGGTGGGGTTATTCCCACTATTACTAATACCCTCATGTTTTTAGCCGGTGCATTAGCGGTCATTATGCTTATCTTTGGTGGGCTTCGCTACACCACATCAGGCGGGAATAGCGCAAACGTTACCGCGGCAAAGAATACTGTCCTCTACGCAATAGTAGGGCTTATTATTTCATTCTTGGCTTTCGCAGCCGTGAGCTGGGTACTTGATGCGCTTTCACCTGGTGGGGCAGCTGGTTTTACGAACGTTTAGTTCCTACAGCTGAGGACCGGTAGAGGTAGAGTATCCCGCTGTCCCAGTCCATATCCAATTTGCAGAATCTCCATCTCCATATGCACCCTGGGCAGTTGATGCACCACTAACCTCTATCCAATCGCCACCTACCCAGGCAGTACCACTCACGTATGATGCACGGATCGTCATTCTATCGGCCGGAGAAGGAACCGTGACTTCTTGGTCAGTAGTTAGCCGGATCCATGTATTTGCCGGAACTGCAACAGTTGATATTACAGCAGTGCCCGATACTCCAGTTGTGCCATTATAAAAACTTATACTCAAACGGTAATTACCCGCTTTATTGCTACGCACATGAATAGAGGGGTATATAACCGCATTAGCAGGTACAGCAATCCCGGTTCCTTGGTATTCAAACCCGATAGTTGACGAAGCGCTAAAACCGGCGGCTCCAGAGGTATAACGATACGAGTATTTTCCATTCCAGGCGCCAGCAACAGCTGCGACCGTATGACCACCAGCTGCATTATAGCCAGTCCAGCCGGTTGTATCACCACCAGGAGGTGTAGGCCTTTTCACCAGGTTTGTTACCGCTGGCACTCCATTTGCTCCATGACCCGGACAAGATCCTAATGAAGCGCTTTGGGTATTAGAAGCAAAATAACTGTAGTTTCCTTCGGTAGCTGTAATACAGTAAGTATCGCCAGCACCAGGGGTGTACTGGAACTTATTCATATTCACCACCCCGACGAGATCACTAAAAACAGAGTAGCTTGGTGATTGACCGGGATTATCTACTTGCCAAACGGCTATCTTTTTCACGCCTTGTTCTGTTGCAGCAAGTGCTGCTGATTGCTTGGCTCGGTTTTGAATACCGTTATAGGCAACAATGGTAATAGCCGCAAGAATAGCGATAACCACCACAACGATAAGTAGCTCAACGATAGTGAAACCGTGTCGAGAAGACGAAGATGAAACTGGTGTATTGGCGTGCCCATAAGCCATGTATGGTGTTAATTATGCTTCAACTACAGAGATAGGTCAAGGTAAGAGACGCAAAAATCCCGAACACAAAGTTCGGGATTTTATAATTGCTTGGCGGAGAGGGAGAGATTCGAACTCTCGGTGAGTTGCCCCACGACGGTTTTCAAGACCGTTACCTTAAACCACTCGGTCACCTCTCCAATGTAGGCACTTGGGATATTTTAACAGATTGAAGCCATCTAGTCGAGAGGTTGATAGGCAAGTGCGGCTACAAAAATATTTTTAGCACCCGCCTGCGACAGTACTTCGGCAGCCGCTCGAACAGTCGAGCCAGTAGTAATAATGTCATCCAAGATTAGTAGGGGAGTATTTGCATCTATACTTACACCGCCAGCTACATGAAAAGCACTGCTTGCCTCGATCTGACGTTCAACTTTATTTAACTCATGTTGCGTCTTGGTAGAAGAGCGTTCTAGTAAACGAGCAACAGGCAATCCTCGTCGTAAAGATAATAGCCGTGCCAATATATCTAAGTGATCATACCCACGCTGCCTAATATGCGATGCGGCAGTGGGCACAGGAACAATAACCATGTTCTTGGGAAGTATGGGAAGTGATTCATCCAGTAGGTCAACAAGGCTATGAGCAGCAGCCTTCACATACTCAAATTTATATGCATCAACAACCCTTCTCAACACCGTAACTCGTTCACTCACTATCCAGACTTTACAAATAGGCACATCGTGGTGTGCGCATATACCCAAATTGCTTACGTTGCCACACAAACAACAACCTAAAAATGGTTCCATAATGATGTTATATTTACAATTAGTACATAGTACAGTGCCCAATTTAGCACATCCAAAACAGGGGTGTGGGGCCACTTTTAGCAGTAAGGCCTCAATCATTGTATTTTTTACGTTTATACCACCCATATGGTTGATTATACCGCATATGCCCAGTATAATACGAAGGACTACTTGTCAAATGAGCCTAGAGAAAGTGGAGGATATCATGGCCCGCAAACCAAACGAAGATTTACTCATCGAAGACGAGCTGGCAGCAGCTTTCTTAAGTGATGACGACCTAACACCAACCGACAGTGATTTGCCTGCGAGCAATGACGACTGGGACGACAGCCAAGAAGAGTTCTTAGGACAACTTGCTGTTGATGTATATGAAACCGAAAGCAGGCTTGTTGTTAAAGCTCGTACTGCTGGCGTAAACAAAGAAGATTTAGATGTCAGCATTAGTGACGGCATTCTAACAATCAGTGGAACCCTCAGTAGCGGCGACGATACTGACGCAACCAACTGGCACATTCAAGAATGTTACTGGGGTGAATTTAGTCGCACCTTGGCGCTTCCTGTAAGTGTTAAAGAAGATGAAGTAGAGGCTGTTCTAAAAGATGGTGTTCTTACTGTAAGCTTCAACAAAATTAAGCAAGAACAAGCTAAAAAGATTCAAATCCAATAGTTTACTCGCTTATATAAATAACTCCCCTCAAGCAGGGGAGTTATTTTATTGCTCACAAATATAGGTGTAAAAAAATACCCCGCGAGAGTGCGGGGTATTCTTCAATAAACAATTGTTTGTGTTTAGGTTGTTTGAGCAAATACAGCTGTAAGTACCCAGTTAACAATAGCGAAGGCTAGGAAGGCAATTACCAAACCAATGATGGCATACATAATTGTGTTCTTAGCCGCAGTAACGTTTGCACTGTTACCACCTGATGTAGTGTAGCGAATACCACCGTAAATAAGCATAATCACGCTAATTGCAGCGATGATAAACAAAAGTACGTTCACGATAGTCGTAAAGATTGATGTGTCGCCACCGAATAGTTGTGTCGGTACATCGTTTGGCTTAGCACAGTTCAACCCTGCTTCGATACCTGCTGATGCATTACCGCAGCTTGCGGTTTGAGCACTTGCTGTTGGTGTGATTGGGCTAAACACAGCTACAAGCGCAAACACGAAAGCCGCAAAGATGCCGGTCAGTGTCTTTTTTGTTGTTACGTTCATTTAATTATTTTCCTTTCTTATGAAATCTAGGTTAGTTATAGCAGATTTTAAACGGTTTGTTAACCCCTTATTCACCTGCGTAGGGGAGGATTATCTAGAATTTGCCTATTACCCAGTTAACAAGTGCGTATGCAAGGAAGGAAACAACCAACCCAACAACTGCGTAAAGGATGGTGTTTTTTGCTTTTGTAACATTGCTCGAGTCCCCAGCAGAAGTGGTGTAGAAAACACCACCAACAATAATCATTACAACCGATAAAGCACCGACTACAAAGAGTAGGGTGTTTACAATAGTTTTTACTAGGTCATCTGCAGAATCGTTTTTTCGGTCAGCCGCACAAACACCCGTACTACTACCGGTATCGCTACATACTTTGTCTATAGCCTGGGCACCGACAGTAGCAACTGGTGCCAGAACAAACGCACTCATAACTATTAAAATAAATGCCGCAATAAATGTTCGAATCTTTTTCATTTAAAACCTAATCATAATAAAGTTAGTAATCGCAAAGGCAGCCATCAACACAACAAGCCCAATCACTGCATATAAAATCATACCTTTCGAACGAGTAATGCGCCCAGCGTCACCCATTGAAGTCGTATACATAAGGCCGGCAATAATAATAACAATAACTGCAACAATCCCAGCAGCGTAGTACACAAGGTTAATACCAGCCCGGAGAAGATCATCACCGCTAATTTGCGGAACACCGTAATCATTCGGAGTTGTAGCACCGTCCAATAGCCCAAAGATTAAGTTCGTGATCGCAATTGACCCCAACGCAATAACCAATCCAATAACTGCATTAAAAATACTCTTTCGGGCCTTTTCCACTTGAGCAGTGTTACCGCCACCAGTAATAAACAGGAATCCACCATACAATATAAAGAACAGCGCAATCCAACCCGTAATAACGAGAGCGATCTGAATACCGTTCAGAACGACAATCCAAATAAAGTTAGAAATTCCACCATCATCACCACCAACTTCACTTGGCGATACGATAACACAGTCGCCGTTCACTTCTTTAGTGAGACCACGGTACCATGGCGGAATACCTATTAATGAAGCTTCGCAATCCGCTGCTTTTGCAACTTGAGGCGTAGCGACGGTCATTACAGGTGCGGCAACGAAGAATATAAACGCTCCAGCAAAAATAATATTCTTTAGAATATTTTTCATATTAGAATACCCCTCCCGGAACGAGGAAGTTGAGAAGGGCCCACATACCGGCAAAAGCGACAACTCCAATAACCACGTTAGTAAATACACCTATAGCTTTTTTAACTTGTTCTTGGTTACCACCTGCAGAGGTATAAAGTATTGCTCCATAAATAATACCCGCAAGGGCTACAACGCCAACTCCAGCAGTAAGTATATTAATAACGAGCAAAAGAATACTCCAAAGTCCACTATCCTTTTCGTCAACTACACCGTCGCCATTATTATCAGTAGTACTGTCTCCACAAGTAATAATACTCGTCTCAACGCCACCACAAGCTGCTTGGGCTGAAGTAGGTAGAACGATAGCAACAAGTCCGAATACAAGTAAGAACCCAGCTATCAAATTTCGTATTGTTTGTTTTGTGCTCATATTAGTTATAGATTACGAGGTTTTGAGGTATATTGCAAGATATAGCACATAGACATAAGCAATTTAAATTGCATAAGCTCTTTACTTTTTAGAAGTTTTGTGTTATATTATTCTCAAACGGTCAGATAAGTATTACAGCACTATTAAGCGACTAATAATTTCACAAAAGGAATATGTCAACAATGTCTACTTTCAACAATGAACCAACTGGATTAGAAACTAACCCAACTAAAAGGCGTGTCGGCGTTGGCCTTATCGCAGGCGTTTCGGCTGCAGCCCTAGCTGGAACTTTAGCTGGTTGTGCACCAGCAAGTTCAGAAACAACTGAACCAAACCCAAACAGTCCAGTCGACACAGTAGGCGAGACCACTTCAAATGTATTAGAAGGCGATGCTCTTATTAAACATTTTGAAATTCCAGCAGAAGCAACAGGTAAAGAACTAGCCGAGATCTTCCTTGAACGCGAAAGCGAATGGAATATGTATGGTATACGTCCAGACCTAGCTAGCGAAGCGCTTGCCACTTCAAGTACGACTGAGTTCGACCAACTCTTTGTTGACATCGCTAACGGTAACTCTTCAACTATTCCTGTAGCAATCTTTACTGAAAATGCCTTAACCAAGGAAGCGACCCAAAATTTCATTGCTAACATGACTGAAATAAACGCTAGCTCCGTTAAATGGAACGTGAAGACGAGTCCTGAAGCTCAGAACCCTGAAAACGAAAAACCATACGTTCGTAAATCAGTACTTGATACATTTGAATCATCTACTGTTAATCCAGACGGTAGCGAGACGATCGTCTTTACCGCTACAACTAATATCAATTACGGCGATAACGTAGCTGATGACCTTACTGAGGGCGGCCCTATTGGCCCAGAGCTTCGTGAGTACACTATAACTGTTGTTCCACAAGGAACTAGTGACAAAATCGACAATATTGAAATGCTCCTTCGATAATACTATCTGTTTATATTGAGTGATGTTCATGCCTGTGTTTAAATAAACATAGGCATGTTCAATAAGAACTCTAGATTCTCAGGCATTAAAGATAGCCATTCTAGACGTAGATTTTTTTTACGTCTTGTTATTCTCCCGGTTTTAATACTTAGCTCTATCACAAGTACACTTACTGTTTTTACAGAAAACACGTATGCTTCCGATGAAATGCAGCCGCATATTGCCAAGGTTCTTTATAAGAATGCATTGGCAACCTGTATTGCGTATTCACCGATGCGGAATGACAAATTTTTTACTGATCAAAAAAGCAATATTGATGAAACAAACGCAATCAAACTGCAGTGGTTTAGTGACACACCTTCAACAGCTTTACCTACAATATTTCCACTCGACGTATTTGCGGGTGCCGGCTTAAAACTATTTGGCGGTTCTAGTACTGTTGATAGCTACGGACGTGTTCAATGTTCAAACCCAGCATTTATCGAAGAGGCATTAAAGTCACTGGGTTATACATTCACAAAAGGTGATGCTGCAAGCGTTTTCAGTGTTATGTGTTCGATTGGGTTCCGTAGAGATGCAGTTAATGGAAATGACTGTGCAGGCGGTACGGGAAGTTGGGATAGAAGAGAGCTCGGCAATGATGGCGCAGCCCTTAGTAAAGTACTTAAGGTAGCTAAATTTTCAGCCATTCCAGCTTTAACCGACGCTGAACTGTATTGGCTAGGATACACTTCGTTTAAGTCTTTATGTGATATAGATATTTTGACAGGTAGCGCAAATATCACCCAGGGCGTCACTACTATTAAGACATACAACGGTAACGCCGAAAATCCAGCAATGGTTGATACAACAGCGAAATTCGGACCCAGCCCGAAATCATTTTCAGGAGCGATGGGTAATGACATGTACACTACTGGTAGTATTAATGGCTCAACAAGCAATTTCCCACCAGGTACTATAAGTGCAGGTCAGGGTATTACAGGTTCAGTTCGAATCGGTACGATATATAACGGATGTGTTGCGTTTGCGACAGATGGTGTTAATAAGTACGCTAATGCGTACCTTGCTTGGGCAAGGCTTAATACAGAAGCTGCAGACCCAGCTAAATCACCTACCGACGTACCGCCAGGAGAAGATGGCATTGGAACCACCTGTGCTATCGAGGGTATTGGTTGGCTTATTTGTCCGGTAATTAGCTTCATGGCAAGTCTTGCGGATAGTGCCTTTTCATTCTTATCCAAAAGCTTTCTAAGTATCGATCCAGACCTGCTTTCTACAGATAACGGTACCTATATGGCTTGGTCGGTCATGCGTAATATTGCCAATATTGCTTTCGTAATCGCTTTCTTGTTCATTATATTTTCACAACTTACTGGACAGGGGATTGCAAACTACGGTATTAAGAAAATGCTGCCGCGTTTGGTTATATCGGCCATACTCGTAAATATTTCTTTCTATGTCTGTCAGGCTGCTGTCGATATTTCTAATATCCTTGGTTTCTCACTGCACCAAGTATTCGTATCGGTTGGTGGAGGTATTACCCTGCCTGAAGGAGCCGTAATGGGTGATGAGGGCGGAAACTGGGTTGGTATTGCGGCGGCTGTATTAACCGGTGGTGTTATTGCCTGGGCACTGGGAGTGAGCGTCCTGCTACCATTACTGCTCGGTGCTTTAGTTGCGCTTATTATGGTATTCGTTATTCTCGTTCTTCGCGAAGTACTTATTATTCTATTAATCGCCATTGCTCCAATAGCATTTGTTGCTTTCTTACTTCCAAACACTGAACAGTGGTTTACGAAATGGCGAAAAATGTTTGTTGCACTATTACTTATATTCCCAATGATCGGACTATTATTTGGTGCAGCCGGTTTAGCTTCAACCATTTTAGAGTCAGCTACTTATTCGGCTGATGATGGCGCTTCAGCTGTGATTGGAAGAATTGTAGCCGCAGCAATTATTGCCTTGCCGTTATTCTTATTGCCATCACTCCTCAAGGGTTCATTGAATTCAGTTGGAAATATTGGCGCGAAGATTAATGGGTTCTCTAGCAAGCTTAGTAAGGGTGCTCAAAACAAATCAGCAAACAGTGGCCTTATGAAAAACTATGCGGCTCGTAAAGCCGAGAGGCGTACTGCAATCGCAACCGGAACTTATAAGGGTCGCAATCCAATCAGTAAGCTCCGTACGGCCGCTAATAGAGGCTTAAACAACTCAGGAGTCTTCAACGCCGTTACGAGCGGTTACGGTGCGGATAGAACACTTGCTGGTCAAGGTCAACAGCGTAAAGATGCCCAAGAAGCTATGTCGATGTTTGCAGGAAACGACTCATTGGTTGAAGCGTGGGCAAGTTCTGGTGGTGATTTCAGTAAAGTTCCATCATCAATTACATCTGGAATGACGGCAGATCAGCAAACACAGCTCAAGACACAGTTTACGTTGATGAAAAATGCCGGCCACGACCGAAAACCGACTTCATTCTTAGCTGCAGCACAGTACTTATCTGAAAACGGTAAGGGAAGTGCAGAGGCTGTTCAAGAATCTCTTAGGAATGCCTCAAAGGCGGGGGCTAGTAGTGTAGAGGTGGGAAGCGCTGGTGCAGCAGCTGTTGCGGCATATCGAAAGTCTGGACGTGGTGATGCGCTTGCAACACTAAGTACTTCTACGGGCATAGGAGCAATGACTCAAGAACAAGGCTGGGCGCAAGTTGCACCAAGCGCAGTACACCGTGACGGTATTGGTATGGTGGATGCTATAGACCCTACAACAGGAAAGGTTATTATAAACCCTACTACTGGTAAAGCAGTTAAAACAAAGTCAGCAGGGCTGGTGGCCTACGAAAACCACCTACAGTCCACTCCGGAGCATACTCGACAAGCTCTTACTGGCTTCGACTCTATGGAGCAGCGAGCACGAGAAAAGGCGCAACAGGCAATTATCGACGCAGCTCAGACACACCAATATACTGCAACTGGCGTAGCGCCAACTATCACAAATATTCGAGAGGCTAAAGATTACTTCGGCGTTAAGTAGTCTATACTAAATAGCATATGGCTACTTACAAAGTACCCCAAGACGTAGAAGCTGATGATAAACTCATTGGTCCGTTTAGCTTTAGGCAATTCATTTACCTGATTATTGTTGCTTTATCGGGTGTAGCTGCATGGGGTTTGGCTCAATTATTTATCGGTTTAGCAATTATTCCTTTGCCGCTCATTATATTTTTCGGTGCGTTAGCATTGCCCCTTCGAAAAGACCAGCCGATGGAAATTTATTTAGCAGCACTTGTATCGTTTTATCTAAAACCACGCAACCGCTTATGGGATCCAGAGGGTATTGAGACCTTAATTGAAATTACAGCCCCAAAAACTTATGAAGAAAGCCGAACAAAAAACTTATCCCAAAACGAAGCCGAGCAGCGCTTAACCTACTTAGCAAATATTGTTGACTCTGGCGGTTGGGCAATTCGTGGCAATACAGCGTTGCCTAGTACAACTATCAATAATGATGTGTTCTTAGAAGCACAGAGTGCTGTAGACGTACTTGATACAAACACTGCAGTTGCTCAGTCATTTAACCAAATGATGGCGCAAACAAGCGTTAAGGCGAAGGAAGAAGCGATTGAGCGTATGAGCACTGCTGTATTTGAGCCTACACCACCGCCAGCCGTTACTCTTCCTACAGCAGCTAATTCAGCAATGCCTATTTTTGACCCGTATCCAACTTCATTCCAACAAACCGTTATTCAACCACTTAATGACCCGTCACACATGGCGAGACAAAATATTGTTCCTGAGCCCGTTATTCAGCACTCTTCAGTGGTACAGCCGGTCCAATCTACACCAACTCAAGCACCTGTAACACCGGAACCAGCACAATCTTCAGTAACCACTAGCGAGACACCTATAACAGCTGATATAATAAACCTTGCTAATAACCCTGATTTATCAATCGAAACTATTGCACACGAGGCGAACCGAATTCATAAAAAACATGAAGTCGATTCCGAAGAAGTTGTTATATCTCTACGATAGGTCGGACTAAAGGAGTGGGTCAGTAAGGCAATGCCGCCAAATAATTCTTCATACCCAATACCATCCGGTAACGGTGTCCCGAATGCTCCTCAAATGCCAGGTGCCTCTGCTCCTGTACCTCAAGCTGGGCCAATTGGTTCAAACCCTCCAAGTTCTAAACCAGCCCCAAAAAATCCTAATTCAACCCAAAGTACTCTACAGCTTTCAGAATTGCGTGATGGCATGGTTATTATGGTTGATGGTTCTTTTAGGGCAGTTATTGCTTGTAAATCAATCAACTTCGACCTTATGAGCGACCGTGAACGTGAAGGTATTGAATACAGCTACCAAAACTTCCTTAACTCGCTCACATTCCCTGTACAAATTCTTGTTCGCTCTCAACGAGTTGATATTGGCCCGTACATCGATAAGCTCGTAAATATACGTCGCACACAAGACAACATGCTACTAGGTGTGTTGATGGATGATTACGTTGGATTTATTGATTCACTAGCTCAAGAAGCTAATATTATGGAGAAGTCGTTCTATATTACCGTTCCATATTTCCCGCTCGGCGATTCAGCCAACTTAGTAGAGCAGGGGAAGGGCTTCTTTGGTAAACTTTTCGCTCCGTCTAAAAACGGAGTAACAAAAATCGATACTGCTATGTACCAAAAAGCTAAAGATGAAATAAAAAACCGTGTTGATGTTGTTGTTGCGGGTATGTTCCAAATTGGCGTTCAAAGTAAACAGCTTAATACAAAAGAACTTGGTGAATTGTATTACAACTTTTACAATCCAGATACATCAGTTAATCAGCCCCTTGAAAACTTCGATGACGTTGCGACAACTTTCGTTAAGAAGGCACCAAATGGCACACCTGGACCAGTACAGAATGGAGGCTTTTAATTATGGCTAAGCAACAATCCGCCGTTGATGTAGCGGCTCAACAACGTGCTCGCGAACAAACTGAGGTAGAACAGGCCTTTCTTAAAGGTGTGTCGACACTTCGTGATTTAATTGCACCAAGCAGCATCGAGATTCACTCTTCATATTTCCGCTTAGGAACTAAATACGGTCGTACTTTATACGTGTACGGCTACCCGCGCCAAATCTATACTGGTTGGCTTAGCTCACTCATTAACATCGATGAAGTACTCGATGTAAGTATGTATGTCTATCCAGTTGATAGCCAAGTAGTACTTAACAACCTTCGTAAAAAAGTAACTCAACTTGAAGCGAGCACCTCAATCAATAATGAAAAAGGTAAAACTCGTGACCCTGGGCTTGAAGCTGCCATTAGCGACGCAGAAGAACTCCGTGACCAAATTCAACTTGGTGCAGAGCGTTTCTTCCGTTTTGGTTTATACGTAACACTCTGGGCAGACAGCATGGACGAACTCAATTTTGTACAACAAAAGGTTGAGACGATGTTTGGCCAACAGTTGGTATTTAGTAAAGTCGCCTCGTCTCAACAAGAACAGGGCCTCAATAGTACTATCCCGCAATTATCTGACCAGTTACAAATCCGTCGTAACATGAACACTGGTGCAATCAGTACGAGCTTCCCGTTCACAAGTGCCGACCTTACCGATAACTCTGGAATTTTGTATGGTATTAACATGCACAATAACGGGTTGGTTATCTTCGACCGTTTCAAACTTGAAAACGCTAATATGATTGTATTTGCGAAATCTGGTGCAGGTAAGTCGTTTACAGTGAAGCTTGAAGCGCTTCGTAGTATGATGCTTGGAAGTGAAATCCTTATCATCGACCCTGAAAACGAGTATCAAAAACTTGCCGAGGCGGTAGGTGGGGCATATATCCGATTAAGTCTTAACTCAAATACTCGCATCAACCCATTCGACCTTCCACGTGTTATCGATACCGAAGAGGCCGATGACGCTCTGCGTGCGAACCTCGTAACATTACATGGTTTATTCCGTCTGATGCTTGGTGGTACACAAATGGGGGCAAATGGTGTTGCTATTGGCGCACTTACACCGGTGGAAGAAGCTGACCTCGACCAAGCACTTATCGATACATATGCACGTGTTGGAATTACTAGCGACCCGTTAACCCATAATTCACCGCCACCAACTATTAGCGACCTATACGACACATTACTCCACATGGGTGGAAGTGGGCCTGGGTTAGCGCAACGTTTACGTAAGTACACAACGGGTACATTTGCCGGTATCTTTAGCCAACAATCAAATATTGATATTAATAACCCGATGGTTGTGTTTAATATTCGTGACCTTGAAGATGAACTTCGTCCGGTTGCAATGTATATTGTTCTAAGCCACATCTGGAACATTACTCGTACAATTCAAAAAAAGCGTATGTTGATCGTGGATGAGGCGTGGCAACTCATGAAATACGATGACTCAGCTAACTTCTTATTTAGCCTTGCGAAACGAGCTCGTAAGTATCACTTAGGGCTTACTACAATCACTCAAGACGTTGAAGACTTCATGAGTAGTAAGATGGGCCGCGCAATTGTTGCCAACAGTTCTATGCAATTACTCCTAAAGCAATCTGCCAGTGCAGTTGATGTGCTTTCGGATGTATTCAAGTTAACCGAAGAAGAGAAGAAACGTTTAGCAAACTTCCCAATCGGGCAAGGGTTGTTCTTTGCTGGTCAAAGTCACGTTCATATTCAAATTCAAGCTAGCCCAACTGAACAAGGTCTTATCACAACCAACCCTCAGGCAGCTAGCGGGGGCGCTAACGGCACACAGAACCCTCAATCTGGAGTATAATAAGGAATATATATGGCTCAATCAACATTGCCAGACAGCCAAAAAGAGGACGAGGCGGATCGAATACAAAAACACTATGACGAAAGCATGGGTAGTGGGAATATTACGCATGGCCTCGATCAACTTGAGTCGTTTGCCAATGATCCAGCTAATCACGACAAGCAGGATGCTACAGCGCAATCACTAGGCAACGCCGAGTCACAAGCGGGCGGAGCACCAAAGGCAGGTGATGATATTCGTGATGACGAATCATCCCCTGGGGGTTGGAAGAATAATTATAGCTCTGACGGAAAAAGGCTTGATGACCTTAATGTACCGAAGCTTAATAAGGCTCTTTCGTTTGCAAAAAAACGCGGTGGTATACTTGGTCTCATTGCCGTCCTTGGTGTAAGCGGAGGATTACTCGCGGCTTTCTTTGGCCCAGCAACCATGCTTATTAATTTAATGGAAAATGCTTCTATTACAAACGACTCTTCGTCGACCGTACTAGAGCGTCGGTTCTTAAAGGTTCTTGGGTTTAGCACTAAACCAACCGATCCTATTTGTGCTCAAAAACCAAACAATCTTAAGTGTAGTAAGGGAAGGATTTCTAACTCTGCCCTTGATAAGCTCGCAGCCAAAGGTGTTGTGCCTATTTTTGCTGATGAGGTAGATACTAATGAGCGCAAGAAAACCGGCTACCCAACAAAGAATCCGGTTGCTTATCAAATTGGTGACACCCCTGTTCAAGCGGCAAATCTTGAACAGCATTTACGTGACAATCCAAAAGATGCTGCCAAGGTGCTTGGTAGAACTGGTGCATTTCATTTAAAGGTGTCTAACTGGGGTGGAAAGCAAATTACCAAGAATTTCTACAAAAGGTTTGCCCTAGAAAAAGACGGTGGAATTGCCGATGGTAAAAACGAAAACCTCACTTCAAAAGAGCGGTTAGCAGCATCTCTCGAAAGGCTACGGGCTGATTTACCCGGCACCGAAGACCTAGGTACTGCTGCAGATGGAGCAAGTAAAAAGGTAACTGATGTTTTAGATAAAGCTAAAAGAGGTGGTACTGTATACATGCTTTCAGTTGCTGGGTGTGTGGCTGTAAAAGCACCTAGTTATATAGCAGCGGCAGTTGCAGCGGTTCAAATGGCACAAGTGCTGCCAATTGGTATGGATTTAGTACTCTCACCTGGAGCTAAAGCAAAGGCGTCTGGAGTTGAAACCGACTACGCCATGACAGAAAGTGATATGAATGCCGCAGGCACAATTATGACCAGTACATCTCCACGAGAGAGTGATGGCAAAATGACTTCATTTACCGATTCTCAAATCCTTCAGTCTTCAATTGGGGTAAATAAGGGTAAGCCAGCAGTTTCGGCAGATTACACCCCCGGTTATTCTATCCTTACTAATCCAGCGGTTATCGCGTCTCGAGATATGGCTGAAGCCTCAGAACCTGCCTGTAATATTATTATGAGCCCAGCAGCAATGTGGAGTGCATTTGCAGTTGATTCAGCTGTTACAGTTATAGCATCTTCAACTATCGTTGGTGGGGTTGTTAAAGTTCTTAGTGCACTCTTAATTGGCGAGGTTGCTGGGCAAGTTGCAGGCAAAGTTGTTGGTGAAGCGGCACGCACAGCAATTGGAGAATTAGCTCAAAACGATAAAATCTCTAAAGCACAGGGCGAGGCTTTGGGTGATGTAGCGGGTATCGCAATTATGTCGTTCTTCTCGGCTGGCTCGGCAGCACGACACCTTCCTGTAATGAAGATGTCTCAAATGGCCGCTTACAACGACATTAAGCAAGAGAACGAAAACTTCCAACGCGATATGGATATTGCTACATTAAGTCCTTTGGATACCTCAAGTAGATACACTGCGCTTGGTAGTGTAGTGCATTCAATGCAAACAGCCGTTATGACAAACGGTATTTACAACGGGAGCTTTTCATCGATACTAACAAGCCTTGCCCGTTTACCTTCACTAGCTTTTTCAAGTAATGCCGGTGCAGCAAATTATACCGATGAGTACTGTGGTTACGCAGCTGACTTTGGCCTTGATGCAGGGTCTGATACGCCTTGTATAACAGCGGCAGGAACTCCTGGGTACGGGCTTACACCAGAACAAGACGGAATGACTACAGATGAAGGTTTTACTGAAATAGAAGAGTGGCTCGATGAAGATAAGCCCTTGAAAGATACTGCCTCAACCGACGAACTACTTGCGAGTGGGTATATAAAAGCTGACACCCCAATTGCTGATAACATGAATGCGTGTAGTGATTTAAGTAAAGGTGATTATATTTATAACGCGGCAAGCTGTGCTGTTGCGAGTGATAGTGAAGCGCAAAATACCGATCAGACAGCAGAAGTTAGTCCGGCTTCTCAAAGGGAATTAGCCGCAATTAACGTAGCCTTAATTGATTATCAGGATAGTCAAATTCTTAATGGAAATGACGTAATAGCTGACGAATCAACAACCACGAGTGTTGCTGGCGCAACAATAGATATGGATGCATTGTTTAAAGATTCAACAAGTATCGGCTGTGCACCTGGAACTACTGAAATTCGAAATGATATGGGGTATAACGGCGGGGTAGAAATCCCAGTCAAATTATGTGCAATGCCAAACACATACGAAACCGACCCACGAAAAGGTGGTGCTCCTGGTACAGTAAACTCGGTAGCGTCTGGGGCTGCCTATGCAATGTTTGAAGAAATGAGAATCTTCCTTAAGGTTGACCGAATCGGGCTTAATGACTCTTTCCGTACCTACGCTGAACAAGAAGAGGCAAAGCGTGTATACGGTAGTGGCGCAGCTGATCCTGGGTATTCAAATCACCAACTTGGAGCTGCGTTCGATATTAATATGGGCTATATAAATGGTGGCAACTCGTCCAGTTATAGTGCAAATGTAAACACCTCATATCCCGGAAATCCTGTATGGGAATGGCTAAATGCAAATGCTGGAAAGTATGGCTTTAAACAATTATCATGGGAAGGCTGGCACTGGTCAGCGACGGGACAATAATATGAAGATTCGACGAATAGCCGCAGGATTTATCGCATTTATTTTTACAGTTTCTGCTGTGATACCAACTTTTTCAAGCCAGGTATTAGCGCAGAGTGCTTTTTATAATACTAATGAAATTATGTTCTTTGACCCTTACAGTTGCACGGTTGGAGAAGGAGAGGGTACAACTGACTTGGTAGGAAATGATAATCTTGAAAAAATTCTTCGTTATTATGTAGGCAAAGGCTTAACGTTAGCTCAAGCATCTGGTATTGCGGGTAATTATCAGCAGGAATCAGGTTTTAATCCGTCCGCCGTTCAACCTAGTTCAGTCGCACCTGAAGGATATATGCCTATTGATGGTATTGGGTTTGGGATAGCTCAATGGACATGGACAAGCCGTCAAGGTCCATTAGTAGAGCTGAGCCAATCGTCAAATCGACCAGTCACCGACCTATCGTTACAGCTTGATTATTCGTGGTATGAAATGGAGAACCAAAAAGGTCAAAGTATGGATATGGCTGAATTTAAAGCAACTACCACCCCAGAAGATGCAGCGTATATATTCCACCGCGATTACGAAGTTTCAAACGACTCGGAAGCAGATGTAAAAGCAGTACGTGGTGGGAATGCAATAAACATCTATGAACAATTTAAAACTGTTATTCCCGACAATGCCAGCCAAGCTAATGACGTTGATGAAGCAATATGCACCGGTGACGGAAAAGCTTCAGCGTACGTAGGTGATGATTTTGTTATCTATAATCAAAACGACCCTAAATGGGCAGCTCGACCTTATGGTAATAGTACTATTGGCGCAGCAGGTTGTGGGCCAGCAGCAATGGCGATGATTATTACCGCTCTCACAGGCAGCGCGGTAACTCCTATAGAAACTGCGGAATATGGGGCTGCAAATGGAACGCTTCGTGATGATGGAGAAAAGGGCAGTGATACAGATGTTCACTCTGTAATTGGTGATCGTTGGGGGTTAAAATCAACCCAGCTGACACCTGATGTAGCTAAGATAAATAAAGCGCTTCGTGACGGTGCACTTATTGTGGTTTCCGGTAGAGGATCTGCTCCGTTCATACCTGATGGACACTATATTGTTATTCGGGGTGTTACGGATGATGGGAACTGGATGATTGGTGATTCAAATGGAGATCTTGGAACTACTTATAGTGCCCAAGAGTGGGATCCAGGGTCTATTGTGATAAATATGGATACTAATAATATATGGGCGATGACAAAATAATGGATCCTCAAAAGAAAAAACTACTCATCATAATCGGCGTTGTGTTTTCGATTATTGTCGTTGTGTTGATTATTGTGGCAATTATTTTTCGAGTTAATGAACAGTCTGATCCAAATATAAACCCAACAGTTACTACTTATACCGACCCTTATTCGGGTGAAACAATCTCAACTGTCGAAAATAAAGCACCAGAAGATTCACTCAGTGGAAACAATATTGTATATTTTGGCTTCGCTAAATTAGTACAATACGGAATGACGAGTGTACAGGTTGCTGCGCTTAAGGATTATATTTTTCAATACTCACATTCTAGAGAAGATTCGAATCAAAGCAAAATAAAGGAAGTAACGGTAGATTATTCTACATACCGTCAAATTTTAAATGAAAAGGTGAGTGGTAAATCTGTAGAGTTCACTATTGTTATGAACCGTGATGAAAACCTCCGATACAAATTTGTTAACTCTAGTAAACTCACTCGAGACTTAAATACAATTATCTATTCTAACGACGGTGCTGAGGTATTTAATAGCGCCACTTACGTTAATTCTGATGACACCGCACACTAGTTTATAGTTCAACGTGATGTAAATGCGTACCAGCATGGCTCGTAGCTGAAGTAATAATAATTTGGTGACCTGTTAAACGGCTCGTAAGAAGTTGTTGGCGTTGGGCGTCGAGTTCAGAAAAAACATCGTCGAAAAGAATAATTGGTTGCTTATCGGTAAGTTGTTCAATAATATCTACTTCAAGAAACTTCAAAGCTAATACTATTGTGCGCGCTTCACCACGAGATGCGGTTGAAAGGGCAGGGGAGTTGTTGATTTCGAAAATAACATCGTGACGGTGTGGGCCAACCGAAGTATTGCCTAAATATTTATCCCGTTCAAGGTGACCGTGGAGTTCATTGAGTAACTTTTGTTTAATATCACCCACAAAGGTATGTGAATAATGAATCGAAACATCGTCTTGAGTACCGGCAATTTCTCGGTAAATATCGTTAAGGCTATTATTAATTTGTTCAATAAAAGCGATGCGTTGCGAAATAACGTAAGCACCGTGTTCGGCTAAAGCAATATTCCAGGCAAATAGTTGGTCGTCGGCCATGAACTGCTTTTTAAGAAGATTGTTTCGTTGTTTGAGTGCACGTTCGTATTTACGAAGCGTCGGGCCGTAGAGCGGGTTTAACTGGCTTATAAACCTATCTATGAATTGTCGACGGCGAGCAGGTGAGCCGTGGAGAAGGCGAAGGTCTTCTGGTTCGAAAAGAACAACAGGGTGTTTTGATTTAGCCGGTATTCGCGCAGTGGTTTTATCATCAATAGTAAATTGCTTTCGGCCGATTGTTTTAGAAGGGTCGAATTTAATTGTTCGAATTTGTTGATCATCTAAAACACTATCAATGCGCCACCATGGCGCTTCTTTTTGAAGCATATCACCATCCGAACCTTTAAAAGATGTTCCTTGAAGACTAAGGTAGATCGCTTCAAGTAAACTCGTTTTTCCACTTCCATTAGAACCAGTAATAATTGTGACATTCGAAGAGAACTCAACACTATACACTGTGTGGGAACGAATATTTTTTACCTGTAGTTTTTTGACCGAAGTCATATAACACCTAGCTCTTAAGAGGCATGATCACGTGATAATAATTTGTATCTTTAGAAGTTGATTTAAGGATACAAGGAGAAAGCTTGCCGTTGAAACTAAATGAAATTTCATCTGCGTCGAGTACACCGAGTGCTTCAGAAAGATATCGTGAGTTAAGCGTAACTTGTCCACTTCCAGTTACTTCAGCGTCGAGTTCTGATGTATTCTCACCAAACTCAGAGGCGATAGAGTGGAGTGATACCGATTTTGCGTCAGCATCAACAGTCACTGTGACACTTCCGCCAGATTCACGAGCAAACAACCCAGCAACTTTTGTTACCCGTGTAAACTCGGGCTTCTTTACGATTGCGGTTATTTCAGAGGTTGGAGGAATGAGTTGACGATAGTCGGGGAAGTTCCCATCAACAAGACGACTAATTACTTCGGCGTCATTAATACGGAATCGTACTTGGCTTTCGTCAAACAATACATCAATCGTATCTGCATGGTCATCAATTGAGCGGAGTACTTCTTGGAGTGTTGTTGTTGGAATGATAGCTGCAACTTCACTTTTTGTTTCTACTAAGCGGCGCTCTGAGAGCCTGTACCCATCGGTTGCAGCAAGATATACCCAACCATCATGTGAATGCCAGTACACACCAGTTAGAACAGGCCTGGTGGAATCAGAACTTGAGGTAATGATTGTTTGTGAAATTGCTTGTTTAAATTCTTCGGTGTTTAAAGAGTAGGTGACAGAACTTGCTTCGTTGATGGTAGGAAGTTCAGGGAAGTCATCAGCTATAACACCATTTATAATTGAGTGGTATTTTCCACAAGTGATGTGGATATTTTCACCAACAACTTTCAATTCAATTGTATTTTTAGGCAGGCTACTGACGAATTCAGATATAAGACGAGCAGGAACGGTGATTGAACCTTGTGTAATGATTTTTGCACCAATGTATTGAGTTGTTGCAATCTCTAAGTTTGTTGCAGCAATTAATAGTCTATTACCATCTGTCCTTAGAAGTATGTTACTAAGAATAGGTAATTGTGTTTTTGTACTAGCGACTCGACCTACAGCAGATAAGGCTTTTGCGAAGTTGTCTTGTGTTACTGAAAGCTCCATTGTTATTAGTTCTCCTTATTTTCTTTTTTCTTCTTAATAGTAGGTGCTGTGGAAACAGGGTATAAGTGACGTATTAACAGATGTAAATTAGGGATATTTAACGTGGATAAAACTGCTGAAAACTTGGTGGTAACTTGGGTGAAACTAGGGGTTTGTACCCACAGGTTCGTTGAGGCTAGGGTAGGGGGTGTGTAGAAAAACGAAGTATCCCCACTGTGTATACCACTACTCATCCGCAGGCTGTACACATTTTTTACCCAGGCTATAGATATGATACTAGACATATAATTTCTCCCGTATAGCTGCGACTTGCTCACGAATAACGAAGTCGAGCTTAATAGCTTTTTCGATCTTTTCAACAGAGTGAATGGCAGTTGTGTGGTCTTTACGACCAAGCTCACCAGCAATTTTAGGGAAACTTAAATGTAGCTCACTACGTAAAAGATACATAGCAATTTGGCGAGGTGTCACAATATGCTTGTCTCGTTTGTTTCCACAAATTTCTTCAATCTTTAACTGGAAGTGTTTTGCTGTTTGATCAATAATTTTCTTACTCGTTAAATGCTGAGGTCGTGACATATGTGCACTACCAAGTAAACCCTCGGCTGTAGCGACATCGGGTTCAACACGGTGTAGGTCGGCAAAGGCGAGAAGTTGATTTAACGCACCCTCTAGCTCACGAATATTCGTTTTAATGTTGGTTGCTAAGAATTCAACGGTTTCAGTGTTTAATGTAACGCCAGATAATCCAGCCTTGGCATTAATAATTGCACATCGGGTTTCAAAGTCTGGCATTTGAATATCAATAGCCATACCCATTTCAAAACGGCTACGAAGACGTTCGGTGAGTGTTGGGATACTTCGTGGTGGTTTATCACTGCTTATAATAATTTGTTTATTATTTTGGTGTAGGAAGTTGAAAGTATGGAAGAACTCTTCTTGAGTTTTTTCTTTGTTAGCAATAAATTGCATGTCATCAACAATAAGTACATCAACGTTACGATATTTATCAGAGAAGCCTTTTTTCTTGAAACGAATGTAATCAAGGAATTCATTTACAAATGTTTCAGAGCTTACGTATAATACGCGCGCTTCTGGGTTCTGAGCGACAATTTCATTACCAATTGCTTGCATAAGGTGAGTTTTACCTAAACCAACACCACCGTAGAAATAGATAGGGTTGTATTTCGTACCAGGGTTAGAGGCAACGGCTTGGCTCGCTGAGTGAGCAAGGTCATTACTTGAACCAACAATAAAGTTATCGAATGTATAGCGCGGGTTAAGGCCATTTTGTGAAGAGATCATAGATAAACCAGAGTTAGTTGGTGCTGGCCCAGCTGACCGAGAAGTTTGGTTTGAATTAAATACGAGAGATTCACTGGTAGTCTCACGGCTGATGCGGGGCTTCTTGTTAGTTGTTTGAACGATATACGTTAGGTTAGGGGAGGTGATGCCGTTTTTCTCAAGCATCTCACGCACAGTTTTGTCGAACTTCGTTTCGAACTGTCGCTTAATAAATACATTACGAACCTCAAAAAGCGCTTCATTCTCGTCATATCTAATTAACTTCGTATCAGACCAATACATATTGAAGTTAGGTCCTGAGACCGATAATTCGATTTCACCAAGCACACTGTGCCAAAGCGCATGAACGTCTTTTTGCATGTTCCCCTCAGACTTATGTTTGTACGATTACTACCTATAACTATACTGGAAAGTAATAGTTTTCCACAACCATAAAAGAGATAGGAAATGATTTTAAGAAAGCAGGGGAGTAAAGGGAGGGATTTATCCACAATCAACAGCCACCTCTGTTAATATGTGGATAACTGCTATAAAGGTGGGGATAGTTTTTATATATAACGTCATTGTTTATAGGAAAAGCAAATCATGAGGTTGATTAATAGGGGCGAACACAGTATAATAATCGAGATATGCCAAAACGAACTTTTCAACCACACACACGTCACCGTGCTCGAGTACACGGTTTTCGTGCCCGGATTTCTTCTAAAGCCGGACGCGCTGTACTTAAGCGACGCCGCCTTAAAGGCCGCGCACGTTTGACAGTTTAAATTAGTACATAGTTTAAACAAAAATTATATCGCTTCTTCACCGAAGCGATATTTTTTTACGGTATACTATTTTATAGATGATCCCCGCTTTATACCGATTTCATGGTCACAACAGTTTGCGCTACGTCTATACCAACGGTAAGGCAGTTCGCTCTCAGTTAATGACCGTTAAGACGACAACCAACGACCGTCGCAAATATTCTCGCTTCTCTATTGTTATTAGTAAGAAGGTTCTTAAGAGTGCTGTTGGCCGAAATCGGGTTCGCCGCCGCCTTTATGAGTACGTTCGCACTCACCTACAAGAAATTGATGGTGTTCACGACGTCGTTATTATATGTACGTCTTCAGAACTACGAACACTTCCCTATGCGGATATTAGTAGTCAACTTGATCAGTTGTTTATTAAAGCGGGTCTGTTTAAAGACGAATAAAACTGGTATACTATACGCTAGTAACCACCTGTGAGGCTTTAAGTGAATATCTTTGAATTATTAATTGTCCAACCTATTTTTAACCTGCTTTTGGGTATTTATAGTATTTTACCTGGTGCCGATTTCGGTATCGCTATTATCATCTTTACGATCATTATTCGCTTCGCAATGTGGCCACTTGTTGTTAAGCAACTTCACCAAGTAAAGGCAATGCGTAAACTTCAACCAGAGTTGAAGAAAATTAAAGCCGCTAGCAAAGGCAATCGTCAACTTGAAAGCATGCAAATGCTTGAGCTTTACAAAAAGCACGAAGTTAAACCTTTCCGTTCTATTTTAATGTTGCTTATCCAACTTCCTATTTTCATTGCTCTCTTCCAAGTTATTCAAATCTTCACTAGCCACCGTGATCAAATTGCCGAATTTACCTATGGCTTTATGCAAGCACTACAGCCAGTTAAAGATGTACTTGCGAACCCTGATAGTTTCAATACGATGTTCCTTGGGTTTATCGACCTATCAAAGCACGCACTTGACCCATTTAATATCTTCCTAGTACTTCTTGCTGTTGCAGCTGCAGTTACTCAGTACGTTATTTCAAAGCAAACCTCACCTACGACAACTAATAAACGTCTTCGCGACGTATTAGCTGAAGCTGGCGAAGGTAAACAACCAGACCAAGCTGAATTAAACGCAGTAATGATGAGTAAGATGGTGAAATTCTTACCATTTATGATGTTCTTCATCATGATGACACTTCCTGGAGCACTAGTACTGTACTATGTTGTTTCAAACGTCTTTGCCGCTATCCAGCAACACTTCCTCTTGAAGCGTGACGCTGAAGAGATGGATAAACTAGCTGACCTCCCTGTTAAGGGTACTGGTAAAAAAGCGACCGCTAAGGCACGCGCCAAAGAAGCTAACGAAGCAATCGTTACGGCAGGCCCGAACATTACTCGCATTACTGCCAAAGACACGCCACGTAATTCTAAAAAGGAATAACTATGAATAAGGAAGAATCGATACAATTTGCTCGTAAGTATGTAGCTGATCTTCTGACTTTCTATGGCGTAAACGTTGAGGTGGTGGCTGAAGTTGAAGACGATGTCATTGAATTAGCCGTTCCATCAACCGAACTTAATAGTTTATTAATTGGCCGTAATGCCGATACACTTCGAAGCCTGCAATACCTTGTTTCTACCGTTCTTCGTAATAAAGACGCCGCACTTACTCGTGTAAATATTGATATTGCTGATTACAAAAAACAACGCGCCGAGCGCCTTGCTAAAGAAGCCCGTGGTTGGATTGAAGAAGTCCGCCAAAACGGAACAACTAAAGTAATTCTATTAAATGCTGCAGACCGACGTGTAGTACACCAAGTTGCGACTGAATTCTCTGATATTAAGACGTATTCAGAGGGTGAAGGGCGAGACCGCTCTATTACTATTACGCAGGCTAGTTCTTAGCGCCTAAAAATTCACACTGGTTATTTCAAGAGGGCGTTACACGCCTTAAAAAATTGCTACTGGCTAATTTTTTAAGGGTTGCTCTTCGCTTTTACCCTCTTTCAACAACCAGTGTGAATTTTTAGGAATCCAACACCTTCATGTAAATAGAGTGGGTTTCTTTGGCCATCTTTTTCCATGAGTATTTTTTGATTTGTTTGTAGCCGGCTTTTGAGAGGCGGGTGCGGATTTTGTCGTCGCTCAAGACTTGGTCGATGGCTTCAGCTATGTCGCTGGTGTCTGTCGGGTTAAAGTAGTGTGCAGCTTGCCCATAGACCTCTGGGAGACAGCTGGCGTTACTACTGACTACTGGAGTTCCATACCCCATAGCTTCGAGCCCAGGGAGGCCGAAACCTTCCATGAGTGAAGGGAAGACATAGGCTTGGGCGTGAGTATAGAGCCAGCTTAGTTCAGGATCTTCGACAAAGTCAGTAAAGAAAATGTTTTGATATTTGCGTTCAGTAAAATATGCTTCGTTTTTTAAAGCAGAGGCATTCTTCTTCCCAGCTAATACAAGCCCTAAGTCAGGATACTTCGCTAGTAAAATTTGATGCGCGTCACCAAGCCGTTTAATATTTTTGTAATCAGATTGCGAACCGACATATAAAATATACTGCTTAAAAGGTAGGTTATATTTTTTTGGAGCAATTTGCGAAACATCAGAAGCTTCGTAAATAAGGGTAGTTTTGTCTTCTGCAGCCGGTGCGAATTCGATAAGCTCTTTTTTGGTGAATTCACTTATGGCGATAAGGTGGTTATTATTCTCGACAACTTTTTTAAAAACGTACTTCCCTACTTTTTGCTTCGCATGGAAAACGAGCCAGTTCTTATCAGAGTTATAGGTGTTTAAGAGTGTGAGATCGTGAAAGGTAGTTACTTTTTTACCCTGGTAACCAATTGGTTGTTGAGGCATACAAAAGTGAACAAGATCCGCATTGAGCTTTTTGAGATAGTTTTTAAAACCTAACTGCTCGGCGAATGAGTAGTTGTCGAAATCAATAGTACGAACGGTGAAGTTCGCGTTGCGTGGTTTCCAATAATCTTTATCTTTGGTAGGGACGAGGATTGAATATTCGTTCTCAGTATAGACATCTTGAAGGTAGGTTACGAGACGTTCAACGTAACGGCCGGTAGAGGAGTTGATGATGCGGGCATCGATGGCGATATGCATAGGTTAACTTTCTTTCTTGAAGACAAGGCGGGAGTAGAGGAGATAGTTCCAGATTAATGAACCAATGGTAGCAATTAGCTTAGCTACGAATAGTAAGGCAGCTTCATTGGTGATGTAAGGACTAAGAACTGCTGATGAAGCCCAGATGATGATCGGTTGAAGAATCCAAAGACCAGCAAGTGTTACAACTAAGAAAATGAGGAACTGTTTTTTTGCATTTTTAGAGGTGTTCTTAAATGTGAATGATTTATTAGCAAAGAAGCTAAATACCAACGCTACGGTAGTCGAGATATAGTTAGCAATAAACTTATCAACACCAAGGTTTACAAAAAGAAACAGAACTAAAAAGTCGAGCGCAGTATTAGCGCCACCAACAATCAGGAAACGGATCTTATCGCCGTGTTTTTCTAGGGCTTTTGCCATTGTGATACTCCTCGATTAAATATAGCGGACGTTGTTTGGTTTCGTTAAAAATACGGCCGATGTACTCGCCGATGATACCAAGGGAAAGAAGCTGAACACCACCAAGGAAGAGGATAACGGCCATTGTTGAGGGGTAGCCAGCGAGGTCGGTGCCGAAGAAGATGGTGCGGATGATAAGAATAACGAGATAAATAAAGGTCGCAAGTGAAACAATAATACCGGCATATGTTGAAATGCGAAGAGGTGCTGTTGTGAATGAAGTAATACCATCAATAGCTAGTTCAACAAGCTTAATATAGTTCCAGTTTGTTTCGCCAGCAGCACGCGCATCGCGGTCGTAGAGAATTTCCTTTTTATGAAAACCAACCCAACTAAACATAGCTTTGGTATTTCGCTGCGATTCACGGAATAGCTTCAAGGCTTCAACAACGCGGCGGTCGAGTAGTCGGAAGTCACCAGTATCTTGTTGGATTGGGATATGGGTAGCCTTTTGAAGTGTTCGATAGTACATCTTAGACGTAAACTTCTTTAACCAACTCTCACCATCACGAGATTGTCGTTTCGCATACACATCATCGTAACCCTCTTCCCAAAGTTTGATCATTTTTGGAATAAGTTCAGGTGGATCTTGTAAGTCGGCATCAATAATAACGGTCGCATCACCGGTAACGTGGTCGAGGCCAGCAATCATACCAATTTCTTTACCGAAGTTACGAGAAAGGTTTATAAAGCTTACCCGAGCATCTTTATCAGCAAAATCTTTAATGATATCAAGAGTTTTATCTTTACTACCGTCATTAACGAATAGAAACTCGAAACCATATTCTTTATTGTCATTTGCTAGGTTTGCAAGACGCGTAAAGAGTTTATCAAGAACGAGTTCTTCGTTGTAGGCTGGGATAAGAATTGAGATGGTTTTCACTGTGAATAGTATACCATTAGCAGAGGTTCAAGCCTACTTACCTGTTAACTTTTTGCGGAGTTTACGCATACCAGTTTGGTCTGGCGGTAGATCATGGTAGATAAGAGATTTTATATAGCTGGTTGGGACTTTTTTACTAGATTGAATACTAAATCGGTTCCATAATGATTTTGTCCAGAAATACCAAATACTCGCCAACCAGCCCTTAAAAGCTGCTTTGCCTGCCCGATTTTTTATTGCATTCCCAAAAATAAGCCAATAGAGGATAAATAGTCGAAAACCAGTAGGGATCAATAATCCAGCGGGCACATCTTTAATAAATAGAAGGGGGATGTTTTTAAAGGTTTGATAGATAGCGAAGCCAGGAATTTTATTACTTGTTGCGCCTTGTTTGTGATACGCGATTGCATCATTGGTGTAGTAGATTTTATGGCCAGCTAGTTGTGCTCGGAAACTTACATCTACATCCTCGTAATAAGCAAAGAACGATTCATCAAAAAGGCCAATTTCTTTAAATAGACTTGTTTTGTACAGTGTTGCGCCACCAGATCCACTAAATACATAACCTGAGTCTGGAGCCGATGATGTTTGGTCATTTCGAGAGCGAGGGAAAGGCATACCCCAGATTGAATAGTAATCTCCAGTAGAGTCGATTGTTTTACCATCTTCGTGTAGCAAAAGCCCCGTTACCGCGGAAATAGACTTATCTTGATCAAAGCCTCTTACTAGATTATTAAGCCAGTCTTTATCGGCGGTTGCATCATTATTAAACAACGCAACGTATTCGTAATTGTTTTTGATTGCATAACGAATACCGGTATTAACACCACCGGCAAATCCAAGGTTTTTATCATTTCGAACTAGCGTAACACCTTGAGTATCTTTTAATACGGAGACTTTCTCGTAATCATCAAGTTTAGAACCATTATCTACAACGAGTATTTCAAAGTCTTTAAAAGTTTGACCCGTAAGGGAGCCAACACAGTCGATTGTGTCTTCTGAGCCATTCCAATTTAATACAACGATAAGAACGCTAGTCATAATACTTCATCTATCTTATAATTAATTTTGAACTTATGAAACTTTCTAACGTATTTAGTAAGCGGAACCGCGTCCTGCTTCGAGAGCTTGTTGTAACTGATTTTAAGTTGCGCTATCAAGGGTCAGCCTTGGGCTATGCCTGGTCGCTTTTAAAGCCCCTGTTTCTTTTTGCGATTATGTATGTGGTGTTCGGGCTGCTTGTTAAGCTTGGAACGATTGAACACTATGCCGTTTACCTATTGCTGGGTATTGTTTTGTGGACATTCTTCTCAGAAGCAACAAACCAGGGGATGATGTCTATTGTTGAACGGGGAGACTTGCTAAGAAAAATTAACTTCCCGAAGTATATTCTGGTTCTTGCAACCACTATATCGGCATTAATTAACCTAGGTCTCAACCTAGTGATTGTTGGAATCTTTATGCTATTTAACGGTGTTGAGCTTTCCTTCTCCGTCTTGCTTGTGCCTGTCTATATATTGGAACTCTACGTTCTAGCACTTGGGCTTGCTTTTCTACTCGCATCATTAAATGTGAAATATCGAGACACGAGTCATATATGGGAAATTATTATGCAAGCCGCCTTTTATGCAACACCAATCCTTTACCCGCTCTCGATTGTTTTGGAGAAGAGCGAGATTGCTGCCAAAATCCTGTTATTAAACCCTGTTGCGCAAGCAATCCAAGATGCACGTTACAGCCTAGTAACCCAGCAGACAGAAACTATTACTAGTGTTTTTGGTAGTTGGATTTATACACTTATACCTCTATCAATTGTTGTCGTAATTTTCCTAATCGGTATTTTTTATTTTAAGAAGAGATCACGCTTCTTTGCGGAGAATATTTAATGACTACTTCAGAAGTAATGATTAAAGTAGAGTCTGTTAAAAAGTCATTCAGGCTTCCAAATGAATCAAGTAGTGGTATTAAGCAGTCCCTTGTCAATACCTTAAAAGGAAAGAAAGGTTATACTCTCCAACACGCCATAAAGGACGTATCTTTTGAAGTTGAGAAAGGTGACTTCTTTGGAATTGTGGGACGAAACGGAAGTGGTAAAAGTACTTTATTAAAGCTTCTTGCTGGAATCTATACACCAGATGCCGGAAACATCACTGTTAATGGTTCTCTCACGCCTTTTATCGAACTAGGAGTTGGCTTCAATCCCGAGCTGAGCGGTAGGGAGAATGTGTATTTGAATGGGGCACTCTTAGGCTTTAGTCATAAAGAGGTGACAGCGATGTACGATGACATTGTTGATTTTGCAGAGCTCGGTCGTTTCATGGATCAAAAGCTCAAGAACTATTCAAGCGGAATGCAGGTAAGGCTAGCCTTCTCAATTGCAATTCGTGCTAATACAGACATCCTTGTTTTAGACGAGGTGCTTGCGGTTGGTGACGAAGCTTTCCAGCGAAAATGTAATGAATTCTTCATGAAAGTAAAAAAAGATAAAACAAAGACGATTATTCTCGTTACCCACTCAATGGATGCGGTTAAGCAATTTTGTAACAAAGCGATTTTAGTTGATGGAGGTTATGTTACTGAAAGCGGAAGTCCTGAAGTTGTTGCGAATCAGTATACGCTTGAGAACTTTGAGCCTAGTGCAAATAGCAAATCTTCAAAATCTCGCAATAACCGTTCAGGACTCACAGAGTTGGTTCCGAAGTTTAGAATAAGTGCACTATCAAAGAAAGTACTGAAAAACGATGAGTCTTTTGAGCTTGAAATTGAGTACAAAATAACAGAAGACACCCCTGTATGGCTTGGCTTGTCAGTGATTGATGAAAAATCTGGAGGAGCTTCTTCAATATTTGATGATCAATTGAAAGATGATAGCGGCAACCAAATACTTTCATCAACAAAAAAAGGAAATTACAAATTCCGCTATTCAATACCGCTTTCGAGGTTTAATGACGCAGATATTATCGTGTCCGCAGGGCTCTTTGAGGTAAACGATAAAGAGGTTAGGCAAATTGCCTACACTGCCGAGGCTGATAATGCACGATTTGCAATTCGTGGAGAAAAGAAGGACACTGGTTTATTGAAAGAAAAAGGGCACTGGATTGCTTAAGGTATTGGGGTAAAATATGGGAAAATTAAAGAACAACGTAAAGCGTCTCTGCATATATTTCTTTTATGAGCAGGATGGAATCGTAGATGAATATGTACTGGATTGTTTAAGGCAGTTATCTGAGCATGTAGAAAAGACTGTATTTGTGAGCAATTCAAAGCTTACACCAGAATCGCTTAAGAGCCTGAAGGCACTCTCGAGTGTACAGGTAGAGCAAAGATCTAACGAAGGTTTTGATGTTTGGGCATATAAGCACGGTATAAACAAAGTTGGCTGGAAAAAACTTGAAACGTTCGATGAAGTTATATTTATGAACTTTACGATTGTCGGGCCAATCTATCCGCTAAGCGAAATGTTTGATGAAATGGATAGTAGAAACATTGATTTCTGGGGCATAAATGTACATGCTGGTGAGAAGTTTGATCCATGGGGAATTATGCCTGAAGGTTATATACCACGGCATCTTCAGTCACACTTCCTTGCTGTTCGTAGTGAGATGCTCAAGAGTGAGATATTTCAAAACTACTGGGATTCAATGAGGCCAATAGTTTCATATCAGCAGGCGATTGGGTATCACGAGGCAATTTTTACAAAAACATTTAGTGACGCAGGTTTTAAATGGAGTAGTTATGTAGATACGCAGTATCTTGAAAAACTGGTCTCATATCCGCTCATGTTTATGCCACGTGAAGTTATTATCAACCAGCGCGCGCCGTTCTTTAAGCGTAAGGCACTTTTTCTCCCAACGACGGAGTACATGGGTGTTACCTCTGGAATGCCTGCTGCCGAAACGGTTGATTGTGTTCAGGAAATTGGCTACGATTTGTCAAAAGTTATACCAAACATTACTCGCTCAGCTAATCAATACGACATTCGCCAGGCGCTTAATGCGGTAAGTATATTTGATAGTACCACCCCTGTTGGTAAGATTATGCCAAAGGACAGTATTGCGTTTTCAGCTTTCTTGACCGATAAACTACATAGCTTTGCGCTGGAAATGTATTTGCCGGCAATTATTAATAGCGTTGGTGAAGTAGACTTAATTGTTTTTGGTAAAGAATCTGATGCAATTGAGCAACAACTGGAGAAGTTTAGTCGATACGGAGTCAAAATAATCCGTGGTGATTTTTCTACTTTTCTTGATTCAGTTAATAAGCTGAGCCAAACAACAGAAGTTGTTGGAACTGCTATTTTCTCAGACCCTGTTGGCAGTGAAAAGGGACTAAGTGAACTAGAATATGTTCGTTATGGATTAGAAGCTCTTTTCCAGTCAAAGCAGCTTATTGATAAATCAGTAAATGAGTTAATCAATAACCCTGTGTATGGTGCTTTTGTTGCTCCGAGAGCTGTCCATAACGGATACGATAAGCGCTGGACTTATTGGGAACAGCTTTATAAGAGGGTAAAAACTTTTATGGACGCTATAGGTAGTCGCGTGAGTGTTGATGTAAAGTATCCTCCTCTGGAGTCTCCAAACGGGGTATACCTTATTCGTTCGGACGTCCTGCGTGAATTACCCTGGAAGAAGATCAAAGGTTTGCTCGCGAGTTTGAGCACTAAGGTGGCTCAGAACGTGTTTGCCTTGTCTATTCCTTATCTTGTACAACACCGAGGGTTAGTAGCTGCCTATGGTATGAGTGATAAAGTAGCACGCAATAACATGGTAATCATGGAGTACAAAAGGCTAAACCTGACTGTTAACGTAGACGATATACCTCAGGCTCGAAAACAAAAAGACAGCCTTGAGCCGGGTATTGTTTATATCGGAGTAGATGAAGGATTTAGCGAAAATTCAAAACTAGAAGTAAACCCAAGTCATGTAGGAGAAGCAAAGAGAATCACCTACACGTTTAATATAACCAAGTCTTCTAATAGTATTCGCTTTGATCCAGTTAATAATAAGGGTGTCGTTTGTTCTGGTGTCCGAGCATTAATTAATGGCTCAAAGGTACCAATAACACCATTAAATGCCTCTGTTCAAAACGAAAAAGGTGACCTGTTTGTTACTGATGACCCTCAATACATAATTCACCATAAGATTAATAAAGGCGATGAGGTGAGTATTTCTTTTGACAGTCTAGAGCCTTTCACCTATCTAGACTTTGTTCCAGCACCTTCAAGCAAGAGTGTTCACGAGTTTGGTGGTCCTGTCGGTGCCTTCTTGCAAAAAACTAGTGAGGGAAGAATTTCTCGATACAAAAGGAAGTTATGGTGAAAAAAGTTTTAGTAACCGGTGGTGGTGGCTATATTGGACGGTTCGTCGTTGATGAATTTGCTAACCAAGGCTTCGATGTCTTAGTGGCCGACTCAAAATACGTTTCTAAACACGAAAATGTTACAGTTGTTGACCAGGATATATTCAGTGGTGAGAGTGATATCTTTGAAAAGATTGGAGCCCCCGACATACTCGTGCATCTTGCCTGGAGAGATGGATTTAAGCATAACTCCGATAGTCATATAGATAACCTTCCGAACCACTATCATTTTATTCGCGACATGCTGGATGGGGGGCTTCAGCACCTTGTAACAATGGGAACTATACACGAAGTGGGATATCACGAAGGTGCAGTTGATCAGAACACCCCTGTGAATCCAGAGTCTCCTTATGGAATTGCCAAGAATACTATGCGTCAGTTTTCAGAGCTTCTAGCGGCTAAACAAGATGTTACGTTTCAACATATTCGCGCTTACTACATTACAGGAGATGACGCAAGGAGCCAATCGGTGTTTGGCAAAATACTTGAAGCCTCTGCACGAGGCGACGCAACCTTTCCGTTTGTAACGGGAGATAAACAATACGACTTTATAGACGTAAAAGAACTTGCTCGTCAAATTGTTGCTGTTGCTTCTCAAGGTGAGGTTAACGGAATAATTAACTGCTGTAGTGGTGTACCAATGCGACTTGCTGACAGAGTCGAACAGTTTATTACAGAAAACAACTTAAACATAAAACTTGAGTACGGTGTATTCCCTGACCGACCATACGAATCACCCGTTGTTTACGGCGATGCAACCAAGGTTGAAAAGATACTTTCTCGAGAAACAGCGTGATATACTAGGGAAGTATGTTAAAGAAAATTGTTCTTGTCTTATTTCCACCTAATACAAAAAGAGGAGTATTTGTTAAACGAGTTGCTGCGCGTTTTGGACTTGCGCAACCATACGTTTACAGTCATCGTTATCAGGCACTTCTTGATGGTGTTGAAGATGCGCGTTTTCTTTTGCCGATTCCATACAAAAAAGAATCAGCGCCGCTATTTAGTATCGTAATACCAATGTATAACACGAAAGATAAATATCTTTTCCCTCTTATAGAATCAATCACCAATCAGTCGTTTACAGATTGGGAGCTTGTTCTGGCCGATGGGTCAACAGAACCTGACCGGATTGCCGCTATTCGAGAAATGGCTGCGACCGATCAACGAATTCGTCTTTTTAAACTAGAGAAAAACGAAGGTATATCGGAAAATACAAACAGGGCTATTGAGAAGGCCGAGGGTAAGTATGTCATTTTCTCAGACCATGATGACACCCTAAGCGTACATGCACTCAACGAGTTGGCGGCTGTTATTTCTCAAAACCCTGACACAGAAATTATATATAGCGATGAAGACAAACTTAGTGACGATGGCCGATTTAGGCTTCAGCCGCATTTTAAAGCTGGATGGTCGCCTCACCAGTTTCTTACCTGTAATTACACAAACCATATATCTGCAGTGAAGAGATCATTAGTGAATAAGGTTGGTGGTTTGCGCACAGAATATAACGGCGCACAGGATTATGACTTTTTGCTTCGAGTTCACGGCCTAGAAGGTACGCGTAAGGTTGCCCACATACCAAAAATTCTCTATCACTGGCGCATAGCAGAGGGTTCAACAGCCGGTAACTTTTCTGTAAAAGAATACGCACTTCAGGCAGGACAAAATGCACTGCAAGAATACTTACTTGCTAAAGGGCTTGAAGCAACCGTTTCTTCAATTAAGGATCGTCCGGGATTTTATGACCCCTACATAAAGCCAAAGAGTGGCCGCAAGACACTCGTCGTGTTAGGTGAGGATGCGGACCCACTTGCTAGTATCATGCTTCGAGATAAGTACCAGGCTTTAACCGACACAACGGGCATATCTGACGTAAAGTTTGTGACTTCTAAGGATGCTGACGAAAATATTAAAAAGTTAAGGCCAACCGATTTTTTGGTTCAAATAAAGGACAATATTATTCCGAAGAGCCCAGACTGGTTGATCCGTCTTTTGGGCGCGCTTGAAATGGATGATATTAAGGCGGTCGCTCCTCGTATCGTCACGCCGGATGAAAAAATATGGGATATGGGCATGGTTATTGATATCCAGGGGAACTACAAAGATTTATTCAAAGGCCTTTCTGTATATGACGATACTGAGTACGGACACACAGAGTGGATTCGCGATGTTGATGCGCTTCATACTACATTCTTTGCGTGTCGTGTTAAAGATTATGATCGTAAAGATATTCGAATTACCCCGACAAAAGACACATACGTTACCATATGGTCTCCTGTTGAGGTTGTATTCCAAGCGCCAATTAAAGTCGCGAACGGCCAATACAACGAAAATTTATACCAAGATGAAAACGGTAGGTAGTTCTGTATGAATGAATCAGTTGCCTATATTATTGTTTGTTGGAACAACAAGGACCTATTAAAAGAGTGCCTTGATGCAATCTATGATCAAACCTACCAACATAAAGAGGTGTATCTTATAGATAATAATTCTTCGGATGGTTCGGCTCAGTTTGTGGCGCAAAATTATCCAAAAGTTCATTTAGTAAGGTCTAAAAAGAACAACGGATTTGCAAGAGGTAATAATCTTCTTATAAATAAGGCGCTTAGAGATGACGCTGGCATAAAGTATTTTGCTTTAATAAATACTGACGCAGTGCTTGATGAAGAATGGACGGATACACTTGTTCAGGAAATCAAGAAGCACAAGAACGTTGCTGCCGCACAAGGTATTACAATAGACTACAACAACAGGCACTTAGTTGATTCACACCATATATATGTTTCTGAAAATCTTCAGAGTGTTCAGCATGGATATAGAGAGTACTTCATTGAAGAAGCTTACTTTACTGAAAAAGTTATGGGCGTAAATGCGGCGGCTGCAGTATATACGCGCGACTACATCGAAAGCCAGCCTTTTGAGACGTTCTTCGATGAAAAATTCTTCATGTATCTTGAGGATGTCGACGTGTCACTACGGGCAGTTGCTCTTGGTTGGGATAATTATTTCGTTGCTGGCGCAAAAGCGTATCATATGGGATCTGCAAGCTCAAACAAGCGATCATCCGACTTCTCTCTTTACTACACAGCCCGAAATCAATTCGGCTTAATGATAAAAAACATTCCTACAAAAACACTTTTTAGATCTTTCGGAAAAGCGCTCATTTTCGAGTATCGGTTTATACGCCACCTTAAACGCCTATACGGAGCTAAGACTCAAAGAGCGCACATAAAGGGCAGAGTTGTTGGTGTGTTCCGCTCTGTTATGTATATTTCTGACAGGTTTCGTATCAATAAGATTCGAAGGGCTAACAGCAAGCAGGCAATTGAATTATTTATGAGAAATAAGGGTAGGCTCGCTTCATAGACATGGCTTTAAGGCATATGCTATAGTGAGTTGAATTATGCTTAGTTGGGTAAAAATACATCGAAAGATAATCACTTTGTTGATATTTTTCTTCTTGGTGACGGGGTGGTTTTTGGCTTGGGTGTGGTCGGTTCCGGTCGGTGGCGTTATGGGTGGTCCAGACGAACTTATGAGGCTTTTGGTTCCACAATACATACATAATCATGGAACGCTACCAACGGGTTACGACAGTGAGGCTATTTACGGTACATATTACTGGTCTTATGCCTTCTATCCCCAATTCCTAGGCCCGATAATAAGTGCTTTATTTATGGGAATAGTAGGGCTTGTTCATAATACTCCTCATGCGCTCGACCTTGCCGCGCGTCTGACGAGCGTCTTGTTTGCGGTCGGTACGGTTGCTGTTGTCGGGCTCATAACACGCAAACTTTTTGAGAAGAATTCATACAAAGAGATTTATATGTATGCAGCCATGATACTTGTTGCTGCATGGCCGCAATTTGCGTTCCTTGCTGGGTATGTTAATAATGACATAATAGCGCTGTTTGGTGTTAGTGTGATTATCTACGCCTGTTTGCTTGGGTTGAAAGACAATTGGAACTACAAGAACTCCCTTTTGTTAGCCGTGGGCTTTATTGTATGTATACTCGGCTACGTAAACTCATATGGGTTTGTGTTGTTCGGTGGGCTTTTCTTCATCGCATCACTAGTAATGCAAAATCAGGCTGTGAAAAAAATATGGATTATGATCGGGGTGGTGGCTATTACAACTCTCGTTGTCGCAGGGCCTTTCTTTATTCGTAACGCCGTCATTTATAACGGTGACTTCTTGGGTATGAGAACCTTCAAAGAGCGCTCGATAGAGGGCGAGAGAGACAATGGTGGTAATTCACAACAAACCTACGCAGAAGTCGTTAAAAGGAGCTCAGCGACAATCTTTGTTGATAAGCAGTATATCACTAACCAAAGCGAGTCATTTATTGCACGATTTGGAGCTATGAATATTAGGCCATCAAATAGTCAAATACTCATTTACGAAATCTTTATTATTGTTGGTGGTCTAGGGCTTCTCTGGATGTTGTTTGCGTATCGAAAGAAGATACTAACTCAGGCTAATCGTCAGAAATTATTCTACGGAATCTTTATTCTACTAGGATCTATAACAACTATAGGGTTAAGTATTTACTATACGCTTGCAATAGATTATCAACCTCAAGGCCGTTACATCATTTACCTACTAGCACCGTTGATAGTCTTTGGATTCTACGGACTTATCTTTGCGTTCAACAAAATCTTTGTTAAGAGGTATCAAATAGCTGCTTTGAGTATCTTTATACTGCTATATGGTTTTAATAGTCTCTTCTTGTTCAAACAGTACATTATGCCACTTAACTAAGCTAAGTTTATGGCGTACCAAATACCCAGGACTGAGCGCCTGAACCATTGCGGTTATATAGCTGTAGATTTGCGCCTAAGGTACCTATTTCCCCACCATTAACATCAAGCGCAAGTTGTGATGAACAAGCAGAAGCGAGAGTATATGTGCCGTCGTTTGTGTTGCGCACGGGGTGCCATTTTTGTGCACATGAGCCGTTGCCTGTGTAGATTTGAGCGGTACTTCCAACAGTGAGGTTTCCACCACGAATATCTATGTATTTTCCACTGCTCGGGTTGTATATAAATGAACTTGAGTCGGCCTGCTTAAGTAACTGCCATTGTTGTGCAGCTGAACCGTTGGCTGTATATATCTGAAGGGGGGTGCTATTTGCTGTTGAACCACCGCTAATATCGAGAACGGTTCCTCGTTTGGTTTTGAGGGAGTAGGTACCGATCGGTATTATGTTATTTGGTAGGGCTGTAAGCGACCACTTTTGTGCAGCTGAACCGTTGGCTGTATATATCTGAATATTTGCACCTGCTAATGACGTAGCTCCATCTTGTATATCTAACACTAAATCTGAACATGCAGAACGAATACTAAATGAGTTGTCGCTATTCTTCGCGATTGCCCATTGTTGTGCACACGAGCCCGTAGAGCCCCATATTTGTACATATGTTCCTGGTACCTGGCTTGCGTTCGCTACATCGAGGAAGGTGTGGCTAATTGGGTTACGAATAGTGTAAAAGCCATTTTCAAGTCTGTTGAATTGCCAGTATTGAGCATCTGAAGAGTTAGGGTTCCAGAGCTGAACACGTGCACCATAGCTTGTGCTTGCATCTTTTATATCAAGAGCAAGGTTTGAGGCAGAGTTAATTGTATAAAATCCTTCAGCAACAGGGGGCGCATCAACAGCTACCGGCATCCATGCTTGAGAGACAGAGCCATTTGCCGCCCATGTCTGTAGAGAGGTCCCGTTGTTCATGTTTCCACCCATAATATCAACTGAGAGACCCGAGCACTTATTAAGCAAAACAGCACCTTGATAGAATGAGGTAATTGACCATTTCTGCGCACAAGAACCATTACCGTCCCATAGTTGCAACCGCGCACCATTAGACTGGCTACCTCCTGCGACATCGAGATACTTGCCGGACGCAGAGCTTATAACTGAATAATAGCCATCGTTATCACGTACAAGTTGCCACCGTTGCGCTGAACTATGGTTACGGTCATATATTTGAATCCCAGCGCCACTAGCTGTAGATCCTCCTGCAACATCGATCGCCCTGTATGACCCAAGGTTTACAAACTCGTAGGCACCGTTAGGAAGAAGTAGGTTGCTTGGGGATGCCCCGGTTGGGCTTCCAAACCAGTCACTAAATATACGCCAGAAATTTCTGTTTCCGTATGCGCTACAACCGTCACCGAGCCCATAAATGTTACCTAAGGCACTCTGGTTTGGTTGGTAAGGTGTGTAGGCATAAAGTGCCGCGGTAGCTTGATTCTGGATAAACACGTCTGAATATCCACAACCTGTAAGGCCACGGTTGAGAGCATCAACTCTGTTTGCGTCTCCAACGTTACCACTTGGGTTAACGAAGTTTCCGAGGTTAGTTTGCCAATAAATTCTATTATTGCGCCCTGCGACATAGTTATAACTTGTTTGGTTTAGCTGGTAAACCTTAAATTGGCGAGCGGCGTGATAAACCTGATAAAAGAAACCAGCATAGGCAGGGTCGCATGGTGCGGTGTCTGGACAGGCAAACCCGGTTGCGTTTTTAAATTGAGAATCGAGCGGCCATGTGTCTGTAATGAGGCTTTGTTCTTTTTCGAGCAACACAATAAGTACCTGGGGATTAATTCCACAAGCATTTGCTACATCATATATAATTTGCGCACCAGATGAGCTTGTTCTTGCTGATATCGCATTACAATATCTACTTGCTGCTTCCATTTGTGGCGTATTCTGGCTATATCCGCGAAGACATGTGTAGGGAGGGGCTTGCCAGCCACGACTTGCCGCATACTGAGCGCGAGTATTACCATAACCAGATGGGCTTGTACCATACGTGTCACAAATAGGAACTCTCTCGTTTAGGAAGCTTTGAATGGCTGGGGTGCTCATGGAACCCGCGTTATAGAAAGTTGAATCGTCGATAATGCGGCCAGGATTAAAGTTTGCACCGTTTGATGCAGCCAATGCTCGCTCGGTTTTCAATGTGTGCGCTGTAAAAGCAACAAGAAACCCAACCAGTACAACTAAAACTAGGCTTATGACAATAAACTGTTTCTTTGCTTTGAGGTTCTTGATCGCTGAGATGTTGATCATAGTGCTATATCTCCAGCAACATAACTTCCGGTGCTTGTAGGGGACGCGTATGTTACGGTCAACTTCCAAGTTCCTTTTGTGGGAAATTCTGAAAGCGGGATATTAATAACACCACATTGTGTTGTTGTAGCATCAATGAATGCATCTGAAGACCTCGTAACCGTCTGGGGGCCCTGTGTGAATATCGCCTTACATTTGCCGTTACCTTCGATAACTCCAGAAGCAAAGGCTCTAACTTCGACATTTTGCCCGTAAATACCAGCATACGTGACGCCAATTTCAACCACCTTTAGTCCATCTGGGCTTGTGGAAGTGTTGTCGCTATTAGAATTTTGTTTATCTTGCTCGGTTGATCGCTCTTTTGCATCAAGTGAACTGTCGGTGTCTTCTGTATCTGAGTCTGAACTAGTATCGAGTGACGTAGTGTTTGAGCTGTTTGCTGCTACAAAAGGCCAGAATTGTTTAGTAGTGTAAGCAAGCACAAAATAACTACCCACAGCGAGGACAATCACGGCAGCGCATACCATAATAACGAGTGGGGCTTTATTCTTTGTGTTAAGACTTTTCATAATTCTGTTGGTGTTAATAATAATTACCTATCTAATACCTATTTAACCATAAACGAGTTAAATTTCCAAGAAAATATCGGGGGTAGAAGAGCTGAGATTAAGCTTTGTCGATATGACGGGCAAAGTAGTTTCCGTACCCAGATTTTTGCAGGGGAGCAGCAAGTTCTGATAGCTCTTCTTTGCTAATGAATTTTTCTTCGAAAGCGATATTCTCAGGACTACCGATAACTTGGCCGGTACGCTGTTGTAGTACGCGCACATAGTCAGATGCCTCAACGAGTGAATTTATTGTTCCGGTATCAAGCCACACATCACCATCGTCAAGGAGAGTAACTGCTAATTTTCCTCGTTTTAGGTATTCTTCATTTATAGTGGTAATTTCTAGCTCTCCGCGGCTACTTGGTTGAACATTCTTAGCGATCTCAATAACATCGTTGTCGTAGAAATAGAGACCCACCACGGCATAATCAGATTTTGGTTTTGTTGGTTTTTCTTCGATAGAAAGAGCCTGCATCTGATCGTTAAATTCAACAACACCATAACGCTCAGGGTCACGCACTTGATACGCAAAGACAATACCGCCATCCGGGTCTGTACATTGTTTGAGCGATTCATTTAAGCGGCTTCCGTGGAAGATGTTATCTCCAAGCACGAGCGCAACTTTATCATCCCCAATAAACTCTTCACCAATTATAAATGCCTGGGCAAGGCCATCTGGTGAGGGCTGAACTTCGTATGACAACTTGATCCCCCATTCGGATCCGTTTCCAAGAAGACGTTTGAATTGTGACTGGTCCTCAGGGGTTGTAATAATAAGAATGTCTTTAATGCCCGCAGACATAAGTGTGGTTAGTGGGTAGTATACCATCGGCTTGTCGTAAATAGGCATGAGCTGCTTACTAATTGCCTTTGTGATGGGATAAAGCCTCGTACCAGACCCACCTGCTAAAATAATACCTTTCATCGTTCCTCCAAAATGTTCCTATTTTAGCAAAATTAAACAGTTTTTCATATACGAGAGCCTTTCACAGAGGTATAATAGGGAAATGACACAAGTACTTATTACAGGCGGCGCAGGGTTTATTGGAAGTAATCTTGCGAACCAACTTATAAAAAACTTCGACGAATACGAAGTTAGCATTTTTGATAACTTACATCCACAGGTTCACCATCAAGAAGGTTGGCCAGCTCATTTACCTCCATCTGCGAGCTTATTTAAAGGAGATGTGAGCAACAAAGAGGATTGGGATAAGTTTCTACAGTCCCATACTCCAGAGATTATTATTCACTTGGCCGCTGAAACGGGAACCGGACAGTCGCTAACCGAAGCAACCCGACACGGCATGGTTAATGTAGTAGGGACAACTGAGATGATCGACTCCTTTACTAGAAATAATATTCAACCTAAGCATATTGTACTGGCATCCTCTCGAGCTGTTTATGGTGATGGTGTATGGCAATCTTTGGTTGATGGAAACGTTTATGTAGGTTCGCGCCCACACTCGATGCTAGAAAAGAGAGAGTGGAACTATCTGGATAGCAACGGTGGTGCTATGAAGCCGCTTCCAAGCAAAGCAGGCACAACTGAGCCTCGTCCAACTAATGTGTACGCAGCAACAAAGCTAGCCCAAGAGCATATACTCCAGGCGTGGACTTTGGCATATGGTATACCACTTTCGATTCTTCGTTTCCAAAATGTATATGGTCCAGGGCAGTCACTGGAGAATAGCTACACGGGAATAGTGGCGCTTTTTAGTCGACTAGCGTACGAGAAGCAGGCAATCCAAGTTTATGAGGATGGTGCTATTATTCGTGACTTCGTATACATCGATGATGTTGTTCAAGGTATCGTCAAGTCTATATCAAACCCACCTTCTTCGATAAGAATGCTTGATATAGGTTCGGGTGATGTCTGCACTGTAGAAGATGTTGCAAATAATTTGGCTGAAATTGGAGATGCTCCGCAACCAGTAGTTACGGGCAAATATCGGGATGGTGACGTTCGTGCCGCAATAAGCGACATAACTGAAGCTCAGAAGACAATTAATTACTCTCCGGAATGGCCGGTCAAAAGAGGTCTCGAGTCTCTTTACGAGTGGGTTAAAGCTAACCGATCGTAAGTTACATTTTCATTGGTATAACGTCAGCGAGAAGAGGGTGATTCTTGTCTTTGTCAGAAAGCTCTGTGTTTTCGATAGGAATCGGCCACTCAATCGCGAGACTAGCGTCTGCAAGATTTAGAAAAACATACTCTGCGCTTGCCGACCAGTGATCGTTCACTAAGTAGGAGTAAAGAGTGTTATCTTCAAGTACCTGGAAAGCATTTCCAACACCTTTTGGTACAAAAATCGATTTTGTTGGATCAATTTCGAGAGTGAATACCTTACCAAAAGAATTACCTTCACGTAAATCAACCCATGCGCCAAACACGCGACCCGTGCCGACTGAAACGTATTTATCCCAAGGCTCGGCGTGAATCCCACGAGTGACTCCAAGAGTAGTATTGAAAGACATGTTATTTTGAACTGGATGAAAATCGGGTAATCCCAACGCTACCATTTTCTCTCGTTGCCAATTCTCTTTGAACCAACCTCGATTATCGCCGTGTACAGGCATGTCGAACCAGATAAGGCCTGGTATGTCGGTTTCATGCATCTCCAATGACTTGCTGAACTCTAGGTTATTATTTGGCATATTTTGCTTCTGTTTCCTCTTTTTGCGGCTTCCACCAGTCTTTGTTGGCGGTATACCAATCAATAGTATCCTTTAATCCTGCTTCAAAATCAGTAAATTGCGGTTCCCAGCCAAGTTCATTGCGAAGCTTGCTCGAATCGATTGCATAGCGCATGTCATGACCTGGGCGGTCAGCAACGTGCTCGTAATCTTTTGAGTCTTTGCCCATAAGTCGAAGGATCAACTCGATAACAGTCTTGTTGTCTTTCTCGCCATCAGCGCCAATCAGATAGGTTTCACCCAAGGTACCCTTTTCAAGGATAGTGAGCACTGCAGAGCTGTGGTCCTCGGTGTGAATCCAGTCACGAACGTTTTCACCAGCTCCATAAAGTTTTGGCTTGCGGCCTTCAAGTACTTCGGTAATTTGGCGTGGAATAAACTTCTCAACATGTTGGTAGGGACCATAGTTGTTAGAGCAGTTGCTAATTGTCGCTTCAACACCGAAGCTTCGCACCCAAGCTCGAACCAAAAGGTCTGAACCGGCCTTAGTAGAAGAATAAGGACTCGAAGGGTTGTAGGGAGTATTTTCAGTAAACCTATCTGGGTCATCGAGTTCAAGGTCACCATATACTTCATCAGTAGAGATATGGTGAAGGCGTTTACCGTGCTTACGAACCGCTTCCAAAATTGTGTACGTACCAATAATATTGGTATCAAGGAATGGGCGAGGGTTCTTTAGTGAGTTATCGTTATGGGATTCTGCTGCATAATGAACAATTGCGTCATGTTCGCTTACAAGTTTTTCAACTAATTCGGCGTCAGTAATGTTTCCTTCAACTAACGTAACTCTCTCAGGGTCGAGGCCATCAAGATTAGCGCGATTACCAGCGTAGGTAAGAGCATCAAGTACAGTAATTTTCCAATCAGGGCGCTGTGTATAGACGTGATGTACGAAGTTCGAGCCGATAAACCCCGCACCGCCTGTGACGATAATTTTCATGCCTTCTTAGTATATCAATAGATGGTGGATATGTTGAGTGCTTTGCTTTGATGTAGAATAGTTAGTAAAGCAGTTATTCTGTAATCTATTACAATATACTAAAAGTTGAAGGGTAATTTGTTGAGAGGGTTAAGGTGTCACGAAAAAAAATTTCTGAATATCGAGCAAAACTTATTGTTAATAAGCTGCTAGACATGCCCTACCAAGGATGGGCAATGGATTCTAATGTCGAAAAAAAAGAAGATTTTGGCGCTACAGAGCTTTTTGTAGTTAAGGTTGATCAGGCAATAAAGCAACGTTTTAAAAGAGGCCTTATTTTTATCAATGTATCTAAGGTTGATTTGACGACTAAGTGCCGGGAGTTGATTGACAAAGGGTACCGTTACTTGCTGATTGAACCTTATTTTCCTCATTCTATTAAGGAAGAGAGATACCTTAGCTTTAGGCGAGAGAAAGACGGCGTTGTGTTTAGTTATAGCCGAGACGGCGGCGTTGATATCGAACAAAATTTAGGCACCGTACAGTCTGATTATTTTGAGAAGTTTGAGATAGGACAACTTTCGAAAAATACTGGTTTATCTATTAAACAACTAGAGTTACTTCGAATGGCGTTTGACGACCTTTATATGTCTATGTTGGAAATCAATCCATATGTAGCTTCTGGAGGTAAGGTCAATGTCTTAGATATTGCGATTGAGGTTGATTCAGCTGCAGGCACAATTGCACATGATTGGGACGAAGGCGATATTAGAATGCCTGCAACAAGTCTTACGAATGAAGAGATTATTGTGAAACAGCTAGAGAAAGATTCACGAGCATCCTTTAGTCTTGAAGTTATTAATCCAAACGGCTCAATATTTCTTCTTTTGTCGGGCGGTGGCGCTAGCGTTGTAATCGCGGATGAAATATTTATTCTTGGTAAAGGAAAAGAACTTGCAAATTATGGTGAATACAGCGGAAATCCTAATGAGGAAGAAACAAAAATTTATGCCGAACAAGTCATTAGATTACTTCTAAAGTCGAACGCGCCTAAAAAAGTTTTATTTATTGGCGGCGCCGTAGCTAACTTTACTGATATCGCCTCAACACTTAGTGGTATTGCAAGTGCACTCGAAAAATACAGGAAAGAACTTTTTGATCAAGGCGTAAAGATCTATGTACGAAGAGGGGGCCCAAATCAAAATGTTGGACTTGAATTAATGAGGAATACGCTTAAAGAAATTGGATTACTCGGGGATGTCTATGGACCATCAGAGTCAATTCCTGAAGTAGTTCAGAAACTTTTGAAAGGTACTGAACAATGAGAGTAACAACACTAAGAGAGCTAGGGCCAACGGTTATCGTACAGGGAATGCATCGGGGTATTATACAGTCGATGCTTGATTATGATTTTATATTAGGAAGAAAGAAACCAAGTATTATTGGAGTGATCGCCAAGGGACGTAAAAAGGAGCGATTCTTTTGGGGAGGAGCGGAGATTGGACTGCCAGTTTATGTATCTATTTCAGAGATTGAAGAAAAGTTAGTAAATCAAGTTACGTTTATAGTTAATGTTCAGTCATCGAGGAATATAAAGGCCTCGATTCAGGAAGCGCTTGAGCAAGTACCTAAACTTAAATTAGCAGTTATTTTTGCAGAAGGCACACCCGAAATCCATTCACAATATGTTGCTAAAAAGGCAAAAGGGAAGGGCGTCGTCGTCGTAGGTCCCTCATCTGTCGGTGTACTGATACCAGGTGTAATTAAACTGGGCGCAATTGGCGGAACCACATACGACCAGCTCATAGAAGCTCGCATAGACAAACCTGGTGATGTGGCTATTATCACCACTTCAGGAGGCATGGTCAATGAACTTATCCGTGTTGTAACAAGCAAAGGAAGAAGAGTTTCATTTGCTGTTGCAATGGGAGGAGACAGATACCCTGCTTTTGACCCTATAGCAGCAATGCTCATTGCTGAAGACGACCCCGAAACAAAGGAGATAATCTACTTTGGTGAATTAGGTGGAACCGACGAACATGAAATTGCCCGCTTAATTCAGCAAGGAAAGATAACTAAAAGAGTCATCATTTATATTGCAGGTGTCGTCGCTGAGCTTTTTTCAACTCCTCCTCAATTTGGCCATGCAAAGGCATTGGCGCAATCGCCAAACGAGTCGGCGAGATCTAAAAAAGATGCACTGAAACTTGCGGGTGCAATTGTTTGTGATAGGTTCGATGAGGTTTCTGAATCTATTAATAAGCAACCATTACAAGAATTAGAGCCAACACCACAGTTTATCGAGCGCCGACACAGGGCCTATTTTATGAGTCATTTGTCAGGCGAACACAATGGCAACATACAGCTTCTAGGAAGTGATTTGTTGGATTTAGTGCAAGACAACACACTCGCCTCGCTTGTACTCTCAGTTACACTTGGTCATAAGGTGACTTCAGAACGCTTAATCAACTTTACTGATTTCGTCTTAAAGCTACTTATAGACCATAGCCCTAATGTGTCTGGAGCCGTAAACACAATGATTACTACTCGTGCGGGGAAAGACATGGTCTCAAGTTTAACTGCAGGCTTGCTAACCATCGGTCCACGATTTGGCGGTGCGATTAATGGTGCCGCTGAAGTCTGGCTGGATGGGGTTGAGAGAGGTATTGATGTCGGGGACTTTGTCGAGGAACTTTCGAAAAAAAATGGTATTATACCGGGAATTGGACACAAGAAATACGGTTTAGACAACCCAGACCCACGAGTTCAAGCTTTGCTAGATTTTATGCACTCAAGCAGCATGCGCTATCTAGACTTTGCTCGATCTGTAGAAATAGTTACTACGGGTAAGAAATCTAATTTAATTTTGAACGTTGACGGTGCTATAGCTGCTGTCATGCTTGATTTACTTTCGAGTGAACTCGACTATTCAACAGAGCAACTAAGAGAGTTGGTGTCGATCGAGTTCTTCAACTCATTGTTTATTATTGGAAGGTCGGTCGGCTTTCTTGGTCATTATCTTGATCAACGTCGAAATGACGAAGGACTTTTCCGACTTGATGACGGTGACTTAGTGTATTTTTCCTAACAACTTATATGATAAGCGTAACCTACGATATAATAAAGAAATGAAAAGAATTATTGTGAGCGGCTTTTTTAATCCGCTTCATGGCGGTCACCTTGATCTTATTGAAGCGGCAAAGGCAATGGGAGATTATCTCATTGTGATTGTAAACAACGACATACATCAGGTTACAAAAAAGGGAAAAATCATTCTTGATGAGCAAAATCGAGCTCGTTTAGTAGGTGCCTTAAGGGTAGTTGATGAAGTTATTATAGGTGTAGATCCTGAACATCCAACATGGCCAACTACTAAGACACTAGAAGTGATTGCTGATAAATATCCAAATGATGAACTCATCTTTTGTAACGGTGGAGACGATAGGTCTAAGAGTGATGATCTTCCTGGACCTGAAGCAGAAATGTGTCGCGAAAAAGGAATTGAAATGGTTTTTGGGGTTGGTGGCACGGTGAAGGCGGATTCTTCAACCCGAATTAATCAAGCGTTGGACACGGCAAAATAATATGAAACAAGTTTTAGCCTTTGACCTCGATGACACCTTAGCGATCACTAAGTCACCAATCAGTGACGAAATGGTTGAAGTTCTCTCTAAAATCTTAGAGAAATTTGATGTTTGTGTTATTTCTGGCGGTCGTTTTGAGCAATTTCAACTACAGATTATCGATCGCCTGCATGTGAACCCGCACATCCTTAATCGCCTGCACCTTATGCCTACATGTGGAACTCGTTATTATCGCTATGACGAGCTTGCTAGTGAGTGGAAGCAACAATACGCCGAGGATTTAACCGAAGATCAGAAGAAGCAGATCACCGAAGTACTCGAGGCTTCTGCAAGAGAGTTAGGGCTTTGGGAAGAAAACCCTGCCGGTGAAATTATTGAAGATCGCGGTAGTCAAATTACCTATTCTGCACTCGGACAGAAAGCGACAGCAGAAGATAAATACGCTTGGGACCCAGAAAGTACTAAGAAGTTTGCCCTACGTGATTTAGCGGCAGAATCACTGCTTGGCCTAGAAGTTCGTGCAGGTGGTACCACATCCATTGACGTCACTCGTGAGGGTATCGATAAGGCATATGGAATGCAAAAACTTATTGAAGCGCTCGATATTAGTAAAGATGACATTCTATTCTTTGGTGATAAGTTGCAAGAAGGCGGTAACGACTACCCTGTAAGAGCAATGGGTATTGACTGCCTTGATGTTGATAAGTGGGAAGATACCGTAAATCGGCTTGAAACAATACTTGCAGTAATTCATGATTAGAGCTTGCGCTGTTTATAAATTCATGGTCATACTGTAGAATAGGTTAATGCAAAATTCTAACGAAGGTCGCTTATTAGCCCTTGAGGGACTAAGAGGTGTTGCAGCAGTCGCTGTTGTTATTTTCCATGGGCTGAGTATGTTCTATCCTATATTCCTTTATGGAGCATTGTCTGGGCTTGGTTTGATTCAGAACTCAAGGTTTGAGGATAATCTTTATGGCAATCCAGTTAGTGTTATATTCTCCGGTGCTTTTGCGGTGGCAATATTCTTTGTTCTAAGTGGTTTTGTTTTAACTGTAAGCTTCTTTAATTCTGGTGATGAGAAGAGCATTATGAGAATTGCGGGTAAAAGGTATTTGCGATTAATGATACCCGCGCTTAGTTCCATTCTTGTTACCTTGTTTATATTAGCTATTGGGTTGGATTGGATGAAGCCACTTGTGGCAGATATCACTGGGTCATTGTGGTTGAAGAATTTGTGGCAACCCGCCGAACCTTCGCTTATGAATGCTCTCAGTCAAGGAGTTTGGGGTGTATTTTTCTCTTCTGTAGCAGAGACTTCTTATAACCCTGTTCTTTGGACGATGAAGTTTGAACTTCTCGGTTCGTTACTGGTTTTTGCAATTGCTCTACTGTTTGGTAAGGCAAAGCATCGATGGATAATCTACGTACTGCTTATTATCGCAACCTTTAAAACCTGGTACCTCGCATTTATTATCGGAATGATACTTGCCGATTTATATGCGCATAGGAAATATCCCTTCTTTACGGAAAGTAAGCGATACGGTTGGTTAACTTTACTGTTAATTATAGGTATATTCTTGGGAGGCTATCCATACTATGTTCCGAATGGGAGTGTGTATGCAGTATTGCAGCTTCCATGGCTATATCCTCTTGAGAACAATTCACTTTACCTTTCTATTGCAGCTGGATTGATTCTAGTTTCTGTTATATGTCTAAAACCTCTTTCGAAGTTCTTTGGTTCGAAATATATTAGTATGCTTGGTAAATATAGCTTTTCGATTTACTTAGTGCATATGGCTGTATTGTTTACTGCTGGAGCGGGAGTTTTCTTATGGCTAAACCCAATCATAGGATTTCACTGGGCTGCGGCATTATCTATATTAACTAGTCTTATAATTCTCGTACCGGCTGCGTACCTGTTCGAACGATATGTTGATAGCCCAGCGATAAGGATTTCAAGCCTTTTTTCAAGATGGTTATTTGATGAGTCTAAAACTACAGAAAAATCTACGAAGATTTTGCGCAAACGAAAATAAATATTAAAGTGTAACCTTCACCTTCGCATTTAAATCATTCTCTTTATAACAGCTCGTCCCTACAAAAGATTTCTGTAATTCTACAGTGTTGAAATCCACACAAGGAATCTGGCTTTGTGTGCCTCGCCAAAAGGTCCAGGTATCTTTTCCGTAGTACAACCCTGCGTATCCACCAATACTCTCGTATGCGCCTGTAGAAACGGTAGCGTTTTTATAGCCATCTTGGCCTTGAACTATTGTCGGTACACTAAAGATCGAACTTGCTAAGTATTGGGCATTCTCGCCTTTTTTGAATGCTTCAGCGAAAGGGGTGATCTCGGCTGCGAGTGTCGCGTAATCACGGACGTTCGCGCAGGATGCATAGAAGGGGTATGATTCGTGCGAGATACTACACAACACATTGGCACTTTCGTAGCGAATGGTGGTCTCTAAACCGGTTTTTGTTAGTGTTTTATCGGCATCTAATATGGTCGTTGCTACGGATTCTGTTTCTGAATTAAATCCTTCAGGGGAAGAAAATTTTGACGAATCCGTTACGAGAATTCCATATCCAATCTTACCGGCGATATAATACACCTGTTTCTCGGGTTGATAGGCTGGTGAGTTGTAGTCAGAGTTTTCAACCTTAATTTCAGGGTAGGTAGTTACTAATGCAGCTTCAGCGGTACGAATCTTTTCAATGAGTTCCTTTGCATAATCAGTTGTATCTTCGACTACTTCAGGTTCAGTAACCGTCTGAGTAATAGCCGTATTATCGATTGGTGGTGCTTCTTTTATAAAGAACCAATAATAAAATGCGCCAGCGCCAATTAACAATAGGGCGATAATAATTGAAAGCAGTATCCAAATCTTCTTCTTAGATTTCTTTGGCTCAGGAACAATAGGAGTCTCTGGTTGAGGTGTCTCAGGCTCTCCAATAGGGGTTTCAATATCGATTGTCGCTAGTTCATCCTTGTTGATATCGGAATCATCGTTCATAGTAACCTCCTGCGTCGCTAATAATTTTTTTCATCTTTGTCGCAAATAAACTTTTATCAAAACGTTTTGCTTTTCGGTGCAATGTTGCTGGCAAGAAATCAATCTTGTCCGCTTTTTCGATAGCTTCGATTAAACTGTCGACGGTTTGCTCCTTGAATAATACTCCGGTTTCGCCGTCCTGAACAATATCAAGCGCACCACCTTTGGCGTAGGCGATAACTGGGGTTCCGGCCGCTAACGCTTCAACAGCTGAGATGCCGAAATCTTCTTCGTTAGGGAATAGGAAGGCTTTGGCTTTTTGCGCCGCCTTTACTAATGCTTCGTCGCTAATGCGGCCAGTGAAGGTAATGGTTGGCCCTGCAAGCTTTTTAAGGCGCTCTGTGTCGGGTCCGCTGCCAATAACGGTAAGTGGAACCTTTAGCTTATTGCAAGCCTCTATGGCGAGGTCAAAGCGTTTGTAGGGGACGTGCCTTCCCCATAATATGTAGCCGCTTCGCTCCCCTTTTGGTGGTGGGGTGAATCGACCAACATCAACACCGGGGTGAATAATAGTACTTGGTTTTCCGTAGTATTGTTTAATACGTTCTTGAGTAACGGTAGAGTTGGCGATAAACACATCAATGTCTTCTATAGATTCAAGGTCGAGTTTGCGTTGTTGTTTTACTAAAGCGGGGATGAATGGGCGAATAACTGGAGTAAGCTTTCCGAAGTTAAATTCTTTGCGGAACTCTTCGTAGTGGCTCCAGTAATAACGGATAGGTGTGTGGATGTAAGCGATGTGCACTTGGCCTGGGCGAGTTTTTCGTACCGCCTTGGCTTCGGCGCTTGAAGTACTAATAATGATATCAAATGCTGAAAGGTCTAGTTTGCGAAAGGCCTTAGCGCGGAAGGTCGGCCATAATACGTGTTTGTAGCGAAGTGATTTAGGAAGTTTGGTTTGAAGGTCGGTTGTGCGAATATCAATCTTTTGGAAGGCTGGCATGTTTTCGGCATCGTATACAGAAGTATAAATTGGAGCCTTTGGAAATAGTTTGTGAATATCAAGAAGTACAGGTTCAGCACCACCCATGTTCGTGAGCCAATCGGTAACAAGAACAACTTTGGGTGATTTAACTGGCATTACTTTGCCCCTCGGCCTCGAACCACGACCCAAAACGTTTTAAATAGAATCTTAATGTCTAACCAGAAGGTCCAGTTTTGTGCATAGAAAAGTTCAAGTTCAATGCGGTCTTCAAAGCTAAGTTCACTTCGCCCAGATACTTGCCATAACCCAGTCATACCCGATTTCACACTATGAAGCAGGGCGGTTCGTCCTTGGTTCATTTTTACTTCTTGGGGAAGAATTGGGCGAGGGCCAACTAAGCTAATATCCCCCATGAATACGTTAAATATTTGTGGGAGCTCGTCGATAGATGTTTTTCGAAGCCAGGCACCGAATGGGGTAATGCGAGGATCGTTTTCAACCTTACGGTCTTTCTCGTATTCTTTGGCAAGATCTTCACGGCCCATGGCAAGGAATTCATCGGCAGCATCCTTGCCACCGTATTGCGCACCCATACTGCGGAATTTAATCATTCCTATAGGTTCAGAGAATCGGCTCAGACGCCGACTAATATAAAAGGCTGGTCCTGGGTCGCGAAGTTTTTTAATAAGGTAAATAATGAGCAAGAAAGGCGATAGGATGATAATTAGTACAGTGCTTACGATGAGATCGAAGATTCGTTTCACGATTGCACCCCACCCAACGAGTGGTGTTTGGTACACAGTAATCATAGGGTAGCCAAGGAATACATCGACGGTGTTTTTACCTGAGTAGAATTCAGATTCGCCTGGAATAAAACTGTAATCAATATGATGTGTTTGCGCAGCCGAAAGTATTTTTTGGTTTCGATCTGGGTTTTCGTATATGTCGGTTTGGATGATTGCTGAAATGCCAAGTTCTTGAATTTGCTTTAAGGCTAATTCGGGTGTTGAATAATGAATCGCAGTTGAGCTAGCGGGCATAATTCGTTTTGGTGCAGCTACGGCAACGATTTCATACCCACTTCGCTTGGTATCAGATAAGTTAAAGGCGATATCGCTCGTTGCGCCAGATGAACCGATAAGTAGTACTCGCTTAATCCCCCGTCCGTATCTAAAACTGATGTTGCGAATGAGGCGCATGATTTCGCGCTCAATCACAATGAGCAAGAACGAGCCAATCAAGGCATAGGCAGCCACTAAACGGGCAGGGAAGACGTCTTTATCGCTGACATACTCAAAGCCAATAACAAGTAGGATACCGATGAAAGAACCAATGGCGATCTTGCTCCACTCGACTAAGCGGCGGTTGTAGGTTTTTGGTTGGTATAAGCCAATTAGGCCAAAAACGGCTATCCAGGCTGGAACAATGAGCAAGAAGGCGAAGAGATAGTCGTAGGCGTAAATGTTTTGAACGAGTGGGCGGGGGTCGTATTGCACACGAGCAATATAGGCAAGTACAAAAGCGGCAATTAATACCAGGGCGTCAACGAGCATAAGAATAAGGCTGTAGAGTTTGGAATTACGACGGGTCATAAGTGGTACTATTGTATCATTTTCTGGGTTACACTAAGAGCGTATGTTGAAAAAGGTATATGTTGGCTTACTGTTGGTAATTTTTGCCGGTATTGTCTTGCACGCCCCACTTTCAGTCGGCTTCTCAACTTTATGGCTAGATTATGGGCTACTAATTAAGTCATGGAAAGAAATTTTACTTGGCTTGGCGGTGTTGTTATTGCCTGTAATCCTGACGGTAAATAAGCGTTGGGGTATTTTAAAAGAACCATTATTCCTTCTTATCGCAGGCTTCGCAGCCTTAAATATAGCGCTTATTCCTTTGTTTTTCACCGGTTTAGACGCTACCCTTGCCGGTATTTTGATTAACCTTCGTTATCTACTGTTCTTTGTACTGGTGTATGTAGCACTCACTATATACCCGCAGTACATACGGTTATTTATTAAGGTGTTTATTGCTGGTGCATTGGTGGTGTTGGTGTTTGCAATCTTGCAGGTGACCGTATTGCCGCACGATATTTTGAAATACATCGGGTATGGCGAAACAACTATCATGCCGTACTTAACAGTTGATCAGAATATTAATTTCATTCGTATTAACAGTACGCTTCGCGGCCCGAACCCATTAGGGGCATACGCAATGATTGTCCTTGTGTTACTGCTTGCCTACTGGTTGCGAGGCAATCACCAACGAGTTCGCCGACCAATGGCGATTGTGGCGATATTAGGAGCGGGGAGTGTTATTGCATTATGGGCAAGCTATTCCCGTAGCGCCGTGCTTGGTGTGGTGATTGCTGTCGGCATCTTGCTATTTGTATTGTTTGGTCGAAAGCTATCTAAAACTATCTGGGTTGCGTTAGCTGTTACTGCTTTGGTAATTGGCGGTAGTTTAGTCGCCTTCCGCGATACCGACTTTGTATCGAATGTTATTCTGCACGAGAACCCAAGTGAAGGTAATGAAATAAATTCAAATGATGGTCATGCTGAATCATTGGTTGATGGCACTCTGCGTTTAGTGCGGCAACCGCTGGGTGGTGGTATTGGGAGTACCGGCTCGGCATCATTACTTACCGATTCACCGGTTATTATTGAAAACCAATACTTATTTATTGCTCATGAAACTGGCTGGCTTGGGCTAGGGCTATTTGTGGCAATCTTGTGGCTGCTGTTTACGAAACTATGGCGAGGCCGCAAAGACTGGTTTGTATTAGGGGTATTTGCAAGTGGTATTGGCCTGGTAGTTATTGGCCTTATACAACCGGTTTGGGTAGATGAAACCGTTGCATTAATATGGTGGGGGCTAGCGGCCATTGCTTTGGCTCGGTCAAGAAGCAATGATATACTTAAGGCTGATGATAAACCAAAAAAGAAAAAATAATCGCTTAAAAACTGCACTCATTTTTGTAGCAATTTTTGTTGGAGCCGGCGTTAGTTACATTGCCGTTGCAACAATTTATAGCAGCCTTCAGCCAAAGCCTGCAGTCGCAACCAAAACGACAAATTCTGATGCACCTGATGCTGCTATTGAAGCTACCGATGAAACTGAAGTCCCCGTAAGCACAATAGATAGTTATACGGTTGCCCCAACGATGCCGAGGTTCCTTAAAATTGAAAAGCTCGATATGAAAGCTCGTGTTCAACCAATGGGAATAAACTCAGTTGGTGCAGTGCAAGCGCCGGTAAATATTTATGACAGTGGTTGGTATACAGGGAGCGCGAGGCCAGGTACTGCTGGCGCTGCCTTTATCGATGGTCATGCAAGTGGCTCAACTCGCCAAGGCTTATTTGCCTACCTCGATACACTCAAGAATGGTGATTCTGTAAGCATTGAACAGGGGGACGGTGCGGTCTTTAACTATAAGGTTGTTCACATTGAAACCGTTGCACGCGATGCAGTTGATATGAACAAGGCGCTTGCCGTATACGGCGGTGCTGCCGAAGGCCTTAACCTCATGACCTGTACTGGAAAATGGATTGCCGACCAAGATACCTATGATAAGCGAGTGATTGTGTATACCGAAAGGGTATCGTAATGGCTGAACGCTCGACGAAGCGACAAAAAGAATTACTCGATTTTGTTGATGGCTTTATAAAAGAGCACGGCTATGGCCCAAGCTACCGCGAAGTGATGTCGGCTTTGGGGTATAAATCTGTATCAACTGTCGCAATTCATATCGAAGGGCTTATTTCTAAAGGGTACTTACGTAAAAGGGATAATTCAGCCCGTTCACTCGAAGTAATCTCAGCCAATTACGGTAGCGGGGCTGGCCCAAGTGCTGCAGCTGCAAACCCAAAGAATGCGGCGAAAGAGAAATGGCTTGTTGATGCGGTCCGAGATCGTTTTGAGGCATATTCCAAGACTAAAGAGCCCTCAACGGTAGATGAGTTATATGTTCTTATCGGTGCCTTAAAGGTACTTGGGTTTGAAGGGGCGTATCAATCCATGCGCTCTGAACTCGCTAGTATTATTAAATAAAAAATACGCACCAACATGGTACGTATTTTTTTGAGAAGCTTATTAACTAAGCTTTTTTGTCATCATCTTTTTTTGCAGTTGTTGTTTTCTTTTCCTTTGGATCTTCTTTCAAGCCGTTGCGTAGTTCTTTAGCAGATGAGCCAATATTACGAGCAAGCTTAGGTAGTTGCGAACCACCAAAGATAACAAGGATAACAATTAAAATGATGATGAGTTCTGGTGCGCCTAATCCGAACATGTGTATACTCCCTAAATAGATAAACTGACTAACTTAATGTTAGCGTGCAATGGTAATAAAGGCAAGCGTTATTTGAATTGCTTAAAGAGGCGGGCTATTTAGTGATAGCTTTTCCACCGTAGGCTGCATCACCGTAAGTGAAAGCAGTTTTGCCAGAGGTAGGTTTTGAAGAAGTTTGCTTAACAACGCTATTTACAGCAGCAGTTACACCAGTAGCTGCGATAACACCAATACCTAAAGCTTTTAGGAAGTCTTTACGATCAAGCTCTACAGCAAGAACACGTGCGATACTTTGTTTAATCATGGTAGTTACCTTTTTGTATATTTAACGTTTAGTACCATAAGCATATACAATATAAGAAACTAAGTCAATAAAATGTACAGAGCACTTGCTTTTATATGCTGGTTACGGTTAACTAAAATAAATAACACTCTAGGAATCAGGCTATTTAACTATGGAATTCACTTACAAATATGTTGCACAATCTTCCGGCGTATACGGGAGTGATTCATATGGTACGCAAACCTATAGCTGTACTGACGGTGATGTCGCCTGTCAAACGACTCAAGCGCCGAATACTGGTTTCTTCTCCGCATCTAATACGCCAATTCTTGTGACAGGCTTTGTTGCCGTTGTATTAGTCGCAACAGTAATTACATACGCAATTTTGCGAAAAACTAAGAAGCAGAAAAGTTAACACCTACTTTTAAGTAATCTGGTCATGGTAATATAGATACATGGGATTATTTGATTTATTTGGCGATTTAGCGCCAGAGCTTAAAGAACTTGGCAATGAACTCCAAGGTATTAAAGATGAATTTATTTCATCTGTAGTGGATCCTACTGGCGAACTCCGCGACACTATTACAGGGATAGCCTCAGATCTTACTGGACAGGCTACTGCTATTAGCGACGATGCATCTACCGCCGTTCAGGATGTTAAAGGCGCAGCTGATTCAATGACAAAATCTATTCCGGTTATTAACGGAAACGAATAAATCTTTCTTAACTAAGAGTTGTACATTGGACGGTGCATGCCATCTATTGTGAAGTTGCGTTGGTTTGGACTTGGTGGGCGAGGTACTGTTCGAACGGCAGGTTGTGTTTTAGGCGCTTCGCGTTTAGGGATGACGATTGGTTGAACCGCTGGACGAGGCGCACGAACAAAGCCGTCCATGCCAAGTGATTGACGCGGTTTCACTACTTGTTGGGGCTGTGGCTTAACGGGATGAGTGGTTGCGGCTGTGTGTAGCACTGGTTGTGGTGCTTTTTTTGGCTCTGGAGCTTGCGTAGGCTTCTCGATGGGTGTTGCCTTCACTTTGGTTCGTGCAGCTTGTTTTAATTCGCGCTTGTTGGCACGATACTTTTTATGAAGTGACATCAGAATAATAACTACACCAATTTGGTACACAATTATAACCGGGCCAGCAATGAGTAGCTGGTTAACCGGATCTGGTGTTGGGGTAATGATCGCTGCAATAACAACGCTTATTAATAGAACCCATTTCTCTGACTTCATAAGGCCACCCGGTGTGAGGGGTTTGATTGAGTTGACAAGAAGAAGTAAGAGAGGGATTTGGAATACCAGGCCAATACCGATAGTGTAGGCGATGATGAAGTTTAGGTATGATTCGGCAGTAAGCGATGCATCGATATAAGAATCGGCGAAACTATACAGGAAGGTAAGTGCATTTGGAACAGCAACAAAGTAGCCAAAAAGAATACCAGCAAGTAGTAAAATGAACGACCCGATAATGAGAGTTGAAGACCGCTTCTGGCCCTTAGGTGGAAGTGCCGGACGAATAAAAGCATAGAGCTGTTGAATGAGAATTGGAATTGCCAACGCCAAACCAGCATAAATAGATATCAAGAAGATGAAGTTAAACCCACCAGCTGGGTTTAGGTATATGAGCGTTTCACCCTTTAGAGGAGCCAAAACAGCATCAACAACCTGTGGCTGAAAAGCATAGGCCAAACAAGCACCAACAATAAAAAAGAGCGCCACGATCAATAATCGTGTTCGCAGTTCTTTTAAATGCTGCCCAGCTGCTACTTTACTCATATAACCCTCTCTATAATAGTAGTGCTTTTAGGGTAAACTTACTATTGTTAAACTTACTACATTACTACTGATACAGCCATAGTTTTGACGATACAGCACTATTCTTGACGAAGACTTATTCCCATTGACTCACTAATGGGGGTCAGGGTATAATAACCTCTGTATTCCGACGTAGCTCAATGGTGGAGCAAGAAGCTGTTAACTTCGAGGTTGCTGGTTCGAGTCCAGCCGTCGGAGCCAAGAAAATGCACTATGATTCATATCATAGTGTTTTTTCTTGCCCTGTTGCTTGACTGGGACCAGCAACCGCAGCGCGGAGCGATGCTTGGTTGCGGTTCGAAAACGAGGAGCAAGACATAAAAGTTTACTTTTATGGATGCGACGATGTTACGAAGTAGTCCAGCCGTCGGAGCCAAGCAAAGGCACTACGATGTAAACCACAGTGTTTTTTCTGTCCTGTAATTGATTTTGAAACGAATTTATTGTATAATACACATTAGTAATCCTTAGGGACTACGCTCCTGTCCATATCGATAGACGAAGGTGGTGCTTTGAAGATGCGTCGGATTATTAACTTGTTGGGGTTCCTGCTGGGCTGTGCTTGCATCATTGCAGCCATCTGCCTGTTGAGCGGACCTGCTTGGGAACTGTACGGCACGAATATAGTAGCTGGTCCAGAACAGGACTCGCTCGTGAAAACTTTTGAGTCGGAAACCGCTATGGTCGACGCGCCTGTCACGGGCGAATTGTCCGAAGAAGGTGCCGACACGGTTCCTGCCGTTGATCTGCACTACGGTGAAATGTTTGGCGAGCTGCGGATTCCACGGTTTGGCGACGACTATGCCAAGCCGCTGCTCGAAGCGACCGATGAGGCGACGCTGAAGCAAGGAGTCGGGCATTACATCGGTACAGCTGGCCCGTGCCAGATAGGTAATTTCGCGATTGCCGCACACCGCACTACGTACGGGGCAGCGTTCCGTGACGTCGAGCAGTTGAAGGAGGGTGACGAGATCTTCGTCAAGACCCAGCTAGTGAACTGCACGTATGTCGTGGAGAGCTTTGAGATTGTCGACCCCAGCGAGGTGTCGGTTATCGCAGCCGTTCCCGGTCAGCCTGGTGTGAAGCCGAGCGAAGCCTACCTCACGATAACCACATGCCATCCGATGTATTCAGCTCACGAGCGGTATGTCGTCCACGCACGTCTTGTTGATGCGACAGTTGAGCCTTAGCAGCCGCGGGGCGCCCTTTCGAGGGTGCCCCGCTTCAACTTTCAGTTGCTGGTATGTCCATTAGCGGGAGACAAGCACATCACTATAATGAAAGTCCTGGTGTTTTTGTTTGCTATGATAAGTAGCAATGAGAAAGATATTATTGACTGGTGAACCCGGCGTTGGAAAATCAACTTTATTAAGCCTTGTTATTGATGCCTTCGTACAGAAACAAGGTTTTATTACGACGGAAAATCGTACAGACGGGATACGTACTAGTTTTGACATGACTGCATCGAGTGGTCAAAGCTTTGAGTTGTGCAGTGTGAGTTCACCGAGCAATATACGAGTGTCGCGATACGGGGTAAATGTAGAGGAGCTAAATTCCTTTGTCGAGAAACTTCCTGACATAGAGCCAGATACGCTTATCTATGTTGACGAAATTGGTCAAATGCAACTTTATTCAGAGTTGTATAAAAACCTCATTACTAACTACCTTGATTTACCCAACGTACTCGTTGGAACTTTATCAAAGATCTATAGCGATGAGTTTACTGATCAGTTAAGGGAACGTGATGATATAGAAATCATCGAAGTGACGCTAGAGAATAGGGAAGAACTCAAAAACGAACTTATTACTCGAATTGGGAAGCTTCTCCACTATTAGGAGCCACGAGATTATAAAAGAAGCCTTCAATACGAAGGTCTTTTTTTGTTTTGTTATACTTATCTAATATGAACACCAATAAAGACAGTAAACGAATCCTAGCCTACGGAGACTCACTTACCTGGGGAAGAATAGCTAATCAATTTGAAAGGTATGATGTTGATACGCGTTGGACTGGCGTTTTACAGAGTGAATTAGGCGATGATTATGACGTTATCGAAGAAGGATTGAGGGGTAGATTTCTAGCTGGAGAAAATCCGTTTGTTCCAAACCGTGATGGTCTTGCACAGTTTGGCCCTATCCTTGCAAGTCATTTTCCGCTTGATCTTGTAATAATAATGCTCGGAACAAATGATACGAACTCAAAGGCAAATAAGTCTACAGATGAAATCGCCAGAGGACTTTATAATTATTTTCAGGAAATCAACAAATGGGTAACTGAGTTTCAGGTCAGCAAGCCAAGGATCTTGGTTATATCTCCACCTTTGATTGATGATACTCGCTTGAAAGAAAACTCAATGTTTGAAGGTGCAACTTCTAAGAGCCAGAATTTTGCTCAAGAGTTTGAAAAAGTAGCCAATGATCAAGGAGTATTTTATTTTGACAGTTCGGTTTACGCCCCTCAGGATGGTGAAGATGGCGTACATATTAGCGGGGAATCGCAGCAAAGTCTAGGAAAGAATCTTGCGCCGTTTGTGAGAGAGATTCTGGTGTAATAGTTCAAGGTACGTTTATGCCCATATTCACCCTATATGAGAATTCTAATATACGCCCGCACAAGCCCTGACGTATGATGAGCTCATATGGAATTGGCATAGAGGAGGCTTGCGTGGAAGGTATTGTAGTAAGAAACTGGAAGAAGAAAGTAATGGTTGGAGTCGGCGTGCTTGCGTGTGTTGTCGCAATGATTATTATTGGCATATACACAACGTATCGTGCGGATGCGAATCAGTTGTCGAATGGCGTATCGGCGCCGGGGGAGGCGGATATGCGTGTTGATGTAAAAGTGGACAATGGATTGGCGGAACCTCAGAGTGTAACAAGTGCTACTGAGTCAGATAATGTCGCGCCGAGCAGCAATCAACAAGAAGAGACAAGTCCAAACGTAGAAGTGCGAGTTGATGGTACACCGATTAACGTACCCGAAAGCGGATCGGTACACAAAGTGATAAATACTGAAGATGGCTCAACAAGCATTGATATTTCCACACAGTCTAATAGCTCTTCTGGTGATTCTCGTACTCGTTCATCGCTCAATGTCGACATTGATTCTTCTGTACAGGTACGAAATGAAACACGCTAGTAAGCTGCACCGAATTCGTTAATCTTTTCCTGTAGTTCGTGAGCTAATCGTACTTTTTCTTCAGGATCTTCCTCGTTGGCAATTTTATTAACATACGCTTCAATAACCATAAGGATCTCTACAAGATTGGTAAGCGTTTCACCGATGTTGCCAAGTTCAACGCCAATATCACCTAAATCAGCATCTATCTTTTCAAGTTTATTTGCAATTAAATCTAATCCTTCAGAGATACTCTCGGGGTCCGATTGCGGTTTTCCGGTTTCAATACTTTTAGATTCAACAAAATCCGCAATAGCTTCGGCTGTTTCTTCGGGAGGGAGGCCTAACTCGTTTGCGTAATTTTCAATTTCTGCAATTTCCGCATCAAGTGAAGCTTGTTCAATACCGTCGATCGTATCGGCGTCATGTTCAATACCTTCTTGGGTACTATCAGTCGTTTCGGTGTGAGTATGTATTTGTTCCATTTTTTTGTTTTAACTTTTTGTACGTTGTTAGTTAAACTTTAACACAGTAATGGTTATATGTCAAGTTGAGTAGGGGCCTGCTATACTTAACGGCATGTATAAAGTGGCAAAATTAGTAATTATTGATCATCAGGACAAGTACTTGATGATGTACAGAAGTGCACATCCTACTTTTGGCAATGATCCGGATCTCCCGGGAGGAACATTAGAGGATGGCGAAGAGCCCTTAGATACGATGATCCGCGAGGTTATCGAAGAGGCTGGGGTGGTAATAGATGGAGATACAGTGCAAAAAATATATGAAGGCACCGATTACTCATTGCATAATGACCACTACTCTTTATATGTTACAAAACTGAAATACAGGCCAGAAATTATTATGAGCTGGGAACATTTCTTGTACGAATGGCTCGATAGAGATGCTTTCTTGGAAAAAGCAAAGTCAGCCAATGATACTTATATGCACATGGTTTATGGAGAGTTGAAGCTGTTGTCATAGCGAGAGCCAAGAAAAAGCGAAAATAGTAAAATATCTTACAGCCTTAAAAACCTGCACTTAGTATTCTATGTATACAAACTTAGAAATTAAGACAGGAGGGCAGTATGAAACGAATTATTATCGCCGGTACAATCGCTCTTTTGGTTGCAGTTATAGTAACAGCTACAATTGGGCAAGACGGGTTATTACAAGTATTTATATCAAATGACGCAGTGTCACAAGCGGTGCGCGTGGTCCTTATTGGGCTTCTTGCAACACTATTGCTATCATCACAACCACGAAGCATTGAGTTTCGTTCAGCGCTGAGTGTGGCATCGGCAATTCTGTCGGTTGGTGTCGCTATTACACTTTCACAGAATTATATGGCCGCACTTGATGCATTGATCTATATCGAGATCGCAATTATATTTGCACTTGAATCTATTGAATCACCTGTCCTTGCAAGGAATGCTACCAAAACAAAAGCTCACTCTATATAAAGAGTGAGCTATAAGATGATTCAGGTGCCTATCTAATAGATAAAGCTGCCGAATGCACCTGGTTGTACAGTTCGTTGGTTGTAATTACCAGGTTGGTAGTTCCAACCCATTTCAGAAACGACATAACTGCCATCGCCGTTAACACTCTCAACGTAGGCAACGTGTCCGTCCATGACGGCAACTGCGCCTGCTTGTGGAGCAGAGCCAGTTGACTTACCTGCTGCTTGGGCTGAGCCGATCCAGTTGTAACCAGCGTTGCCATAGATTGCAACATCTGGGCGCTTAGAGTGTACGTAGTCGGTACACCACATGCCGTTACCGACATAGTAGCTACTAGAGTTAACCGGTGCACTTGAATATTGCTGAGTAGTATAGGTAGCTGTCGCTGCCGTAGCTACTGGAGCAATTTGTGCGAAACGATCTTCAAGCTCCTTCTCTGCTGCAGGGATGGTAATTTGATTACCAACATCAATCATGTCCGGGTTAGCAATTCCTGGGTTTGCATTAAACAAACGCACATAGGTAGTGTTGTGTGCGGTAGCGATAGACTCGAGAGTATCGCCGCTTTGTACAGTAATGACTTCTTCGGCCTTTACCTCTTCAGCTTTTACTTCTGGCTCAGTAGTTTTTACCTCTGCCTTTGTAGTTGTGGCTGTTGTTACTTGAGACTTCGTCTCTGTTTTGTTGCTCGTTGCAACGGTAGGTGCACCGTTTCCAAGCATCAGCGTAGCTGCGACGCCAAGCGTCGCAAAAATTAATTTTGGTTCCATTTATCTCCTTATAAACACATCGGGCTTATTATAAATATTAGTTTTCGATGTGGGTTGTGTTTTAACATAAGTCTCTCATAACTTTTTTAAACACAAATCTAAGCTTATGTTTATATGCCAATAGCGTCAATACAATGACTGCCTACGCTACGTAAAGAACAGATACAAAAATATGATGTAAAATTTACTAGTTTAATTGTATTTTTCTATTGTTAAGCGTATGCTGAATGGCTAAAATCTTAAAGGCTAAATGAACGTACGGTTTCTACTGCCTGTCGATATTCTTCAGAACGAAGCTGCTTTTGATAAGGCGAACGAATTTTTGATGGGTCGGGTGCATTGCAGGCAAATTTTATCGTTGCTGATACATATTTATCTTCACCAGTTACTCTCAGTAGTTTGCCATCACCATATCCAAGGGCAGCAGATAATTGATCGCCATTGTCTTGACGGTAGATACCTAAGCCATTTCCTAAGTCTTCAAGTTGGTTTGCGGTAAGTATTATTTGCTGTTCATCAACAATTTTAAAGGTGACGCAGAAGTATTCATTTGGGCTGCCTGCTCGAACGACAGGGCTTTTATAGTCGATAGTATTTCCGTTATTGCTACTATCCTGTTTCCATGTGTCAGTATATTCAACAGATTTTTTCGCAGCTGGCCATTCGTAAGTTTGAATATTTTCTGCTGGCTTTGGGGTATTGTTTGCAGCTTGCTGTTTTTGATAGGCCAAAATAAATGCAGTTGCGGAAATGGCAATTACGACGCCTAATATTAAATATTTCCACTTATTTTTCATTGCTGTTCTTGTGTGCTCGTTTTGTTATTGCAATGACAGTTATTATTAAAGCAAGTAACAGAGCTCCGCCAATAAGAAGATAAATGTTAAACGGAGACGGTGAAGTAGTCTCTTCTGCCGTTTCTTGTTCAACAGGAGCAGCCTTAACAACCGAGAGCTGTTTAAAGGTTAGGTCTGCAACTCCGCCCGCAATGGCATTGAGAGTGACCTGGAGGTCGTTTTCACCATCGGCATCGATATCTACCTGTTTCGTTTGACCAACCATCAGCGCGACGTCTTGTGGGGTTGAGGCGATAGTTACTACTACCGAGTTCTCGGTTATCGATTTTACCGTGACTGTGTGGGCTTCGTCTTTTTTCTTAAAGTGAATAAGTTGACCCAGTGAAAGAGCGATTGTTTTGCCCGGTTGTTCGGCTTGCGGAAGCGCCTCGCCGGTTACAGGGTCTTTTACTATTAAATATTGCTCGAAATCGTTAAGGGTGATGCCAGTATCTTCAACAACAACCGGAGCGACTGGTGCAGGGGAGACGCTTGGGTTTTGAGTAGGTGTTTGAGGTGTGACCGTTGGCTTTGTCGGAGCTGGTGGCGTTGTTGGTGGTGGTGTAGCAGTTGCGGGTGCTGGTGGCGTTGGCGGACTTCCAAAATAGAGCGCACCAGTAAGCGTGATTGTTCGGCCATCGGCAAAAGTGAGACTCAGATCGTGTGCTCCGTTTGTTTTTGCGGGGGTTACAAAAGTGAGTGACTGGGGTGATACAAGGGCTACGTCAGAAGCTTCTGTGGCATCAACCTGAACTTGAGGGAGTGCGTACAGTGGCGTGAACGCCGAATTATTCATAACCCGAGGCACTCTAAGCTGTGCTAAATAGTTAACATAACGCTGTGTAATAGTTTTATGATAAATACCGGATGCTGTGCCAAGCTGCCCGTAGTAATTAGACCCCCAAGCGTAGACCGCGCCAGTACTGTCAATTACTAGTGAATGTGAGTGGCCAGCTGATATCTTTGTAACGGTTTTACCTACGAGTGGTGTACCTGCGGTAACTATGGCGACGGGCCGTGTACGAACTGAATTTGTACCATCCCCAAGCTGAGCAGTGTAATTATCACCCCAGGTGTATACAGAGTTGTCTGAGGCGATGGCTGATGAAGTGTAATTGCCAGCTGAAATGGATGCGATCGTCTTACCGGCCATTGGCGATCCGGTTGTTGAAACGGCAACAGGTTTGTTGCGGTGTGCATTTGTACCATCACCAAGTGTGCCTGAAGAGTTATACCCCCAACCATAGACTGTTCCATCTGACGCCAAGGCGAGGGAGTGAAAATCACCTGTCGAAATTTTTGTGATCGTTTTACCGGCCATTGGCGTGCCTGCTATAGAGACAGCTACGGGTTTGAGGCGTTGTGTATTTGTACCATCACCAAGCTGGCCATAACTATTCGCTCCCCAGGCGTACGCAGCCCCATTAGAGTCAATTGCAAGTACAGACCCATTTCCAGCTGAAATAGCAGTGATTGTTTTACCTGCCATTGGAGTGCCTGATGTATCCACTAAAGTAGGTGTCGCAGCAGTGTCTTGGGTTCCATTACCAATTTGGCCATAATTGTTATACCCCCAGGCATAGACCGTTCCATCCGATGCTAGCGCGACTGAAAAGTTTGCACCAGCTTCAACGGCTATGATAGTTTTACCTGCCATTGGAGTACCGGATGTATTTACAGCTGCAGGGAGCGATGGGCTTTGTGCAGTGCCTGTGACTTGACTCAGCCAGAGTGAACCCCATGTGTAAAGAGTACCGTCAGAAGCAAGCGCAAGAGAATGTGTGCCACTCGTGCTCACGCTGGTTATAGTTTTACCTGCCATTGGCGTGCCTGAGGTGGCAACCTGTGCGGGAAGATCATGCGAGACAAAAGTACCGTCTCCGAGCTGTCCTGTATCATTTTTGCCCCAGCTATATACCCCACCATCAGAGGTAACTGCCAAGGAATGGTAGTCGCCTGTTGTTACTAAAGTAACGGTTTTGCCTTGGAGCGCAGTGCCGCTCGTAGTCACTGCAGCGGCAGTCTTTTTTTGCAAAGGATAGCCATTTCCAAGTTCGCCATAGTTATTAGTTCCCCAAGTATAAAGTTTTCCTGTTGAGTCTAAGGCTACCGAGAAGCTGCCACCGGCGGAGATTGCTGAAACGGTTTTATTCGCAAGGCCCGTATTAGCTTGAGGAATAATTTGTGGTGTTCCCTGGCCGCTTGTTACCACGATTGAACCTACGCCGAGCTCCCCTTGACTAGCGTATCCCCATGCATAAAGCGTTCCATCTGAAGCTAGGGCGAATGTATGCATTGATGCTGCGCTAATTTTAGAAATAGTTTTTGTACTGAGTGAATTATTAGTTTCACTAACACTAACAGGAACAGAGCTATTTACATTAGCGTCGTTGCCTAGTACCCCCATTGTGTTAAGTCCCCATGCATAGACCTTGCCATTTGCATCAAGAGCTACGGAATGATTATCAGCACTGATTACTGAAGTAATAAACTTGCCTGACATTGGGGTGTTAGCAGTTATAACGGCAACAGGTTTTGTTTGGCTGGCTAGAGTAGCTCCATTACCGAGCTGGCCATAATAGTTATACCCCCAGGTGTATACCGCTCCGTTCGAGTCAACTGCAACTGCATGGTTGGTATTCGATGAAACATGCGTAATTGATTTTCCAGCCATCGGAGTGCCGGTTGTGTTTACAGCGACGGGTTTATTGCGGTTTGTAGTGGTTCCGTCTCCAAGCTCACCATTGGCATTAGTGCCCCATGAATAAACACTTCCATCACTAGCACGGGCTATCGTTGTGTCGTATCCTGATGCAACTTCTGTGATTACTTTTCCAGCCATTGGAGTGCCGGTTGTGTTTACTGCTACGGGCACAACGCGCTGCGTGTTTGTTCCATCGCCAAGTTGTCCAAGATTGTTCTTACCCCAAGTAAAGATAGTGCCGTCCGAAGCAACGGCACTCGAGTGGAAGAAACCGGCGTCGATAGCAACGATAGTTTTACCAGCCATTGGGGTTCCGGCTGTCGTGACGAGTGTTGGTGTTGCCGTGAAGCCACCAGAAGAGCTATTTCCAAGTTGGCCAGATTCGTTAAGCCCCCAAGAGTAGACTTTTCCATCACTGTCGATTGCTAATGTATGCATGTAGCCGGCAGCAATGGCAACAATGGTTTTTCCATCCACAGCAGTGCCAACCGTAGGGACTGCTACCGGACTGTATTCACCATGTGTCGATGTTGTACTAGTAGTGTCTGAGTTGTATCCTTGGGTTATTGTAGCCGGCTCTACTGCAAGCTGACCATATTGCCCGTCGCCCCATCCGTGAAGTTGACCATCTTCAGTGAGCGCAAATGCATATTCGGCCGCTTGGTAGGCATAGGTGATTTTTTTGCCTGCAAATGAAGTGTTAGCTTTTTCAACCAAAAAGGGAACTGCGTGGTTACTATTCGTACCATCGATAAGCTGCCCAGAATAGTTGTATCCCCACATGTACATTTCGCCATCTGAGGTAATAGCAAGCCCGTCGCCCCATAGACCGGTATTCACTTGTATGACATTTTTTCCTGCTAGTGGCATACCTGTTTCTGACAAAGAGATCGGTGTTTTTATGCTTTCATTACTATCGATTCCTACTTCGCTCCTTGCTCCCCACGAGTAGACCTTGCCGTCGGTATCGATTGCCAATACATTGTAACCATTCGTGTCAATGCTGGTAATTGTTTTATTGGCCAGTACACCAGACGTATCAACTGCAACCGGCACTAATGAGTTGGTTGTCGTGCCATTCCCAAGAGACCCAGAATAATTATTTCCCCATGTATACATCTTTCCTTCAGAGTCGAGAACGAGCGAAAGACTGTCACCTGCGTTAATTGCTACAATGTGCTTATTTTGCATAGGCGTACCACTTGCCGCAACCTCAACAACACTTACGCTGCTATCGGTAGTATTATTGCCAAGTTGTCCGTAATTATTAGCTCCCCAGGTATACACCTTTCCTTCACTAGTGAGTGCCATTGAGTGGCCATCACTGGCTGAAATTTTTGTAACCTTCTTGCCTTCCAAAGGAGTTCCGTCTGTGACGACTTGAGTTGGACTTAATGCGCTATCGGTAGTGCCATTTCCAAGTTCACCATCCCAGTTTGCGCCCCAGCCAAACATACTGCCATCATCTGCCAGCGCTAGGTTAAAATATCCACCAGCAGAGATCTGAATGATTTTTTTGCCTTCCATCGGCGTACCTTCAGTCGGTAGTGGGAGGGGATCTGGATAGGGGTCGCTCCAGCTTGAAGCAATAGTACCGCGGCCTAATTGACCCTCGCTGTTTGCACCCCAGGTATAGACGACGCCTGATTGTGTAAGAGCGATTGCCGAACCGTCGCCGCCTTCAACCTGTAAAATATTAGTGAGGTTCTGACCCTGTATGGTTATTGTCTGTCCACCATTCACATCGAGGTTTGTTTGCGGAGATAGTGTATTAACTATTGGACTAAGTGCACCAACGCTATTTGGCGTTGAAAGGACTGCAGTTACCGAAGAAAAGATAAGCAAAAAAGCTAATGTCAGAACGGTGATCCGTTTCGGTGCGTTCATTACGTTTCCCTCTCTTCGGCGCTTATGCTTTATAGAGGTATTTTACTATTAATCTAACACTTTAACAACGGATACCGTTTTTTTGTTTTGTGTATACTATTACCATGAATGGTGAAAATACACTGGGAAAAATCTGGATGAAATCAAGAGACGAAGTAGTTTAATTGTATGACCTGGCTATTCTTTGCGTTGCTTGCTCCTTTTCTTTTTGCCCTTACTAATCACATAGATAAGATTCTGCTTTCACGATACTTCACTCACGTAAAAGCAACGACACTATTGTTTTACACTGTTATGGCCAGTGCTGTTATTGCTATTGGCATAGTTTGTTTTAAACCAAGCGTTCTTACTATTCCGTTGTTTGATGCTGGGCTTATGTTTGCTGCGGGAATTATCTACTATTTTGCAATCATGCCATTTATTAAGGCACTTAATATAGAAGAGGCGTCGCGGGTAATCCCAATATTTCAGATACAACCAGTATTTGCGTATATTTTTGGAGTGGTCTTTTTCAGTGAAACGCTCTCGCTACCGCAAATTCTTGCAGGTGTTATTATCGTCGCTGGTGCATTGCTCATAAACCTAGATCTGGACAACCGTCGAAAATTTAAAGCAATAGTGTTTGGTTTGGTAGCACTGTCGTGCCTGTTTTATATGATAGAGTCGGCTACGTTTAAGTTCGTTGGTGGAAACTATGGTTTTTGGGACGCATCTTTCTATCAATACCTAGGCACGGCGGTTGCAGGTGTATGTGCGTTTGTGATGAGTCGAGGTTATCGGGCCGACTTTAAGAAAGTGTCGAAGAAGGGCGGCATTAAGTTATTTGCTGGTGCGACACTGAGTGCAATGATAAATATGGGTGGCCGCATGGCGTTCAACTACGCACTCTTGTTGGCGCCGCTAGTAATGGTTCAGCTGGTTCAAGGTACACAGGCGATATTCGTGCTTATAATCGGCACACTGCTCGCGTTCTTCATTCCGAAGTATGGAAAAGAAAATATATCCCGTAAGCATATGGTGCAAAAGATAGTTTCGATTGTGATTGTTCTTGCGGGAACGTCGCTATTACTACTAAGTTAGAATGGGGGAGTGCTACAATTGTTGTATGAGTATTTCATACGCAGAGCGTCGTCAAATTGAAAATGAAATGATTTTTAGACGTTCTAACGAGAATGTCGCCAATGCCCTAGAGACATTAGATGCAATGCATAGTGAAGATGGCAACTTTGATTTGATGAAGGATGAAGAACTCGAAATTCACTTCAAGTGTGAATGTTCTGACGAGAATTGTGCTGTTCGTATACCAATGCTACTCGTTGAATATCAAAAGATTCATGCCGACAGAAATAACTTTATTGTTTTACCTGATCATCAAGTAGATCCTATAGAAAAAGTGGTCAAGAAGACTCCTGGGTACAATGTAGTAAAGAAGAACAACTCTATTATTGAACCGACGGGAACATTGAACGTAACGGCAATAAATAATATATAAATTTATTATTGGCCATCTTTATTTGGATCGAACTCCACTGTCCATTCAATTCCATACCTATCCCTAAACATTCCAAAGTATGTGCCCCAAGGGCTTTCGTCCATAGGCATTTCAACCGTTCCGTCTAAAGAAAGTTTTGTGAATATATTCGCAGCTTCTTCGCGACTCTCCGCACTCACTGATATTTTAGATCTGTTTTCAGCCTCATTCACTGGGCCTAATGCTTCAGGAACATCGTTGGCTATTAAAGTATTTCCACCAATAGGCAAAACAATACGCATGATATTATTCGCCTCAGCTTCTGGTATAGGAAATTCATCGCTCGCTACGTCTTTAAAACGCACAAGGGCAGTGAACTCTCCACCAAATACAGATTTGTAAAAGTTGAAAGCTTCTTCGGCATTTCCATTGAAGTTGATGTAAGGATTGATAGTTGTCATAAATGATTCCCCCTGGGTGAATATTTAGTTTCTACTTCTATTTTAGCAAACAAATAAATAAGCCCTCGCGAACCCCTTCCGTCAAAATAAGAAGGGGTCCGCAAGGGTGTACGAGGGTTTAGCCGGAACGACGGGTGTACGTGCCTCCCGATCGAGCGGGTCGGCCGCCGTTGGCAAGGCCGCCAGGCCAATTGATGTCTCCGACATTTAAGCCGACTGTTTTGGCGATTGCCGTTGCTGAGGTAGTGTTCAGCCGGCCTCGATCGTCACCGCGCACCGCACGTCGTACGGTGGGTTCAGATAGGCCACTCTTATCAGCGAGACCACGGATGTTGAGGTTTTCCTCTTTCATCACATCGGTCAAGCTGCGTTTTGGTGCCATTCGGCACTCCTCTCGTGTACATGTACCAGGGTTGATACAGTTTATATTTAAACATTTTTTCGTTGAATTTGCAACTGAGTAAGAAACGAGGAAGAATAGTAAGAGATGGTAAAGTAGGAAGTAATCAATACTAGAGGCAGAAAAATAACATCTTGCCTTCCCATAGGATGTGTGCGAAAGTTACACTAATAGAATAAGGAGTTAAATATGTCTTTTTGGTTAGTATTAGGAATTATTGCATGGATCATTATCGCGTTTTGGCCAGCACGTTGGGCGCAAAAAAAAGGCTATAGCTTCTTTATCTTCTTAATCCTTTCGTGGTTTATTTCATTCCTATTAACACTACTCGTCGTCGCATTCTTAAGGGACAAAACCGAAACAGCTAGAGACCGCGCTGATGATGAAGCAGTTGAAAAGATTTTGGATAGCGAAACGCCGACTCCTAAATAAGGATAACCTTAAGCTGCGTCGTTACATACCTCTGGATTACCACTATTAAAACCGGTAGTAAACCATTTAACCCTGTCAGCAGACGAGCCATGAGTCCAAGTTTCAGGCGATACTTGGCCATTTACTGATTGTTGAATACGATCGTCACCCACGGCTGCTGCGGCATCGATAGCTTCACTAATCTCGTTCGGCTCAAATACGCCTAGGTCAGATAGGGAATTGGCCCATGAACCGGCGTAGCAGTCAGCTTGAAGCTCGATAGATATTGCAGCGGCTTGTGTGCCATTCTGTTGAGCTTTCTCAAGATTACCTAATTGATTTTGAACATGATGGCCTACTTCATGAGCAATCACGTATGCCTCGGCAACATCTCCGCCCTTTGCCTTGAATCGTTGCTGTAGCTCAATAAAGAATGTTTCATCAATATATATTGTTTGATCGAGGGGACAATAATGGGGCCCGACGTCAGATGTGGCAATTCCACAGGCCGACTGTGTTGCTGACCGGAACAGTACCAGTGAGGGTTCTGTGTATTGTTGACCGGATTCGGAAAACTGAGTATGCCAGTAATCGTTAGTAGAGCCAAGCACTGTCGAGGCAAATACTTCGTACTGGTCGGCACCTTCAAAATCACTTGATGTTAAACTGGTTTGCGATTCATCAGGGACAAGACTCAAAAGGTCATTGATGTTAACCTCACCACCACTTAATAGGCTGAATATAATACCTGCAATTACGACAACTGCGCCAATACCTCCACCAATAGCAGCACCCGCACCTCGACGGTCTTGTACGTTACCCCTACTGGAAAGTTTGCCCCAATTGGCCATAGTACGTCTCCTCTTTGTTTGTATATCTTATTATACTAAATGTATTTTTTGGTAAAATTTTTCACAGGCTTTGTTTTCATCTTTCGTTATTCTATGAGCAGTATTAACGAAAGGAAAAGAAAATGTTTTTAGATATAGTACTATGGATTTTGTTCGGTGCATTAGCTGGATGGATCGCATCAATGATTATGAAAACTGACGGGCAAATGGGAGCTTTAGCAAATATCGTTGTCGGTATTATCGGTGCATTTGTTGGTGGATTTCTCTTCCAGATGATTACTGGTACTCCAGTAGGTGGCTTCAACCTCACGAGCTTGATTGTCGCCATTATCGGTGCGGTAATCTTACTTGCAATCGTAAAAGCGTTCACGGGTCGTCGAGCGCACAACGTTCAATAACCCTCACCCTGTATGGATAGGAGGTCTTCATTGACCTCTTATTCATTTAAGGTGTATATAATAAGGCGGGAACTATATGAACCAATCATTAGAACTTACATTAGATTATGAAAACCTATTCCGTTCACTTGGAATAGCTTATATTATTTTTGATGCGTATAGCCCCGATCTTAACATTATTGAAGAGAATCAAGCGCACGCTGATATTGCGATGGTTGTTCGAGAAGATGTTATTGGCAAGCCACTACTTGAAGCATTCCCGGATAATTCAGAAGAGTATACGACTAAAGGTGAAAGCAGATTACTTAAATCTATTCACAAAGTAATTGAAACGGGTAAGCCGGATACGATGAATAATTTAAGCTACGACTTAAAAGACCAAAATGGAGTACTGACAACTAAATTTTGGAAAGTAACTCACTATCCTCTATTTGAAGGAAAACAGGTGCGAGCCGTGTGTCAGCAAACTACTGATATTACCGATACGATTCTTACTCGTCGCAAACTTACTATTGCTCAAGATCAACTTGAACAGGCGCTTGCCTATAGTGAAGTCGGAACTTGGATGTGGAACCTTGACGAAGACGTTGTTGTTGCAGATAGAAACCTTGCGAAATTATTTGGTATTGGTGATGGGTCAAGACAACTAGAAGTACCACTTCGTGAATTAACAAAATCTATTCACCCTGATGATGTTGTACGCGTAAATAAATCAATTGCCGATGCGGTAGCTAATAAGTTGGATTCATACGAAAGTGAATATCGTACCTTTGACTACACTGGTAACATTCGATGGTTATTAGCTCGAGGTCACGTTGACGTTGATGAAGACGATGAAGCAATTCGTTTTGTTGGGCTTGTTGTCGACATCACCGAACGAAAGTTAGCCGAGAATGGACTCCATATTCTTTCAAAGGCAAATACGCAGTTCTCGGCCTCTCTGGGATACAGGCAGACGCTTGATGCAATTGCTTCTATGATTGTTCCAAGTGTTGCCGACTGGTGTTCTATTGATATTCTTGAGGATGGAAAAATTGAACAGGTTGCAATTGCACATAAAGATCCAAAGAAGGTTGAATGGGCAAAAAAGCTACGAGCAAGGCAAGGGTTAGTTGACCAAAATGCCTCTAATGGCTCGGCTTGGGTGATTCGAACCGGTAAGGTAGAGCATATTCCAATGATCACTGATGACATGCTTAAAGCGGTGTCGAAAAACGACAAAGAATATAAACTCCTACGTGGCATCGGTTTTCATTCAGCAATCACTGTGCCGCTTAAAATCGATGGAAAAACAATTGGAGCAATCTCATTTATATCAACAGATTCTCACCGACACTACGATAAAAATGATGTTGAAATTGCCCAGGCGCTTGCTAATCGTGCATCGCTTGCGGTATATAATGCTAACTTATTTCAGGGAGCGCAAGCTGAGATTGAAGAAAGAAAAAAGCTTCAACATGAATTAGAGCAATTCAATTCCGCACTTGAAGACCACGTAAAAGAGCGTACTCTGCAACTCCAAGATACTAACAAAGGTTTACAACAAGAAATTAAGCGGCGACATAAGCTCGAGAATCAACGCGTGCAACACTATATTGATTTGAATAAAACCAAAGATGAGTTTATTTCATTGGCATCTCACCAGTTACGAACGCCGGCAACAGGTGTTAAGCAATACCTTGGCATGATACTTGAAGGAATGGCCGGTGACATCACTGAAACGCAACGGGCATATTTAAGTAAGGCCTACGAAGGTAATGAGCGTCAATTAACAATTGTTTCTGATTTGCTAAAAGTAGCTCAAGTCGATGCGGGTAAAGTTATTCTGCGTCAACAAACAACAAATATTAGCGATTTATTGCTCGATGTAATTAAAGAACAAAAAGATGTATTCGCAATGCGTCAGCAAGCAATACTATTTGATGTTCCAAAAGTTGACCCAATGGCATTTGTAGACTCGGATAAAATCAGGATGGTGTTAGAAAACGTTGTTAATAATGCTAGCAAGTATTCGGATACAGGCAAGGAAATTATAGTGAGTGTCTCGGAGAGTGATAATTCGGTTACCATTACTGTAAAAGATAATGGAGTTGGTATTGGTGCGGACGATATGGACAAGCTATTCGAGAAATTCAATCGAATACATAACCATTTATCAAACCAGGTAGGCGGAACTGGGCTTGGGCTGTATTGGGCAAAGAAGGTAGTTGATTTACACGGCGGGGAAATAACCGTAACATCGACCCTTGGAGAAGGATCGGTCTTTAGTATATTATTGCCTAAAGAAGACAAAACTGTATAAATTTTTACATACTCGTAAGATTCGGGAATGTACTATTGGTATGTTTACAGATATAATCTTATGATACTTAAAGAAGGTGAATCGATGACGAATGCAAAAATATTAGTGGTTGAAGATGAAAAAGATTTGAATGATGCATATCAGACTATTCTGAGCTCGGCTGGATATACGGTTGGTGCTGCTTTGAATGGGAAAGAAGCTCTGGAATACATAAAAAAAGAAGGTGACCCGGCACTCATCTTACTTGATTTGCGTATGCCCGTATTAGATGGCATCGGTTTTTTAGAAGAGTATGATTCTTCTAGTCATCCTAACACCTCTATTATCTTGTTTAGTAATTACGAAGCACAAAAGGAAGTTGATGAAGCCTTTGAGCTTGGTGCCGAGCGTTATATTCTAAAGTCACTCGCTTCGCCAAAAGAACTATTGCGTATTGTTGAGTCAACGCTTAGCGAAAAGCCTAAAGACTAACTTCTCTAAAGCTGTCTTCACCAATAAAATTTTCAAGCTTTCGTTTATTCACCGAAAAAGAAGAACGGGTATAAGAGATTATGCCTTTTTCTTTTAACACTCTCAAATTCGTCGTAGTACTTTCGCGAGTAAGCCCGGTGAGGTTAGCGATCATGAGGTGGCTCAGGTTAAGGTCTATTTTGTGGATACCATCCGCTTGTTCAATTCCATATCGAAACAGCAAATAGTAAAACGTAAAGCAAATCTTCTCTATTGCCCTCGACTGACTTAAGCCAGTAATACGAACGAGCATAGCCGTATACTGTTTGTTAATGTAGCGTAACATTTTACCAAGATGTTCTTTATCTGACGACATTACTTTATGAAAATCTTCTTTTGATACACATAAGGTTCGAACATCACTCAGCGCTTCGTAGTAGAAGATACTGTTGCTTGTTGTCTCGAGTAGCCATGTGAGCGGTAGAATATCGTCTTTAGTGAATAATGCCACCGTAGACTCTTCGCCTGATGTTTTTACGGTGTAAGCCCGAACAACGCCATCTCGAACAATAAACGCCTTACGAGGAATTTCACCTTGAAACAAAATAGCTGATCCCTTTTTAAAAGATCTTATTTGACTAACGTCTCGTAGGTCCTCGATAAAAGATTTCATAATAGTTCTATTATTCTAGTATAAAGCGTATTTCATTATTGTGAAAAAATTAATCGTTTTTATGTGAGAAATCATACATTCATTTAAGGGGAAGAAGCGCATAATATAGGTACACCGATCAGGCGAGGATAACTAAGGAGGAGAAAGTTGTATGAACCAGTACACAGAAACTGAATTAACAAATAAAATCCACACTTTTCTAGGAAAAAAATTTCAAAAATATCCTGAACTTGATACTTACGAGTTAAAACCGGTTCACAAAATTACGGTTCGGAGCCACCGTGACTCAAACTTCTTTGCAGCGCTAGAAAACCTTAATAGCCTTTGGGCACAACGAATTCATTCGTAGGGGTAAAGTATGTCGCGAACAATTCGTCATATTAAAAAGTGGGGTCGAACAAAGCGACCTGCTTACAAACGAACTGCACTAAATATTGAAATGCAATTCTAGTCGCAAAAGCACCTTGTTTTAAAAAGACCCGCTAAACGGGTCTTTTTGCTCATGGTTTGTATAGGAGAGGTTTGTTCCGTGATATCATAAATACAAAGGGGTGGAAAATGAAAAAAGCAGACAAAAAGTAGCTCATGTCGCTTGAGTATCAGAAACATATTAACGCAATGACGCTTGAAGAAAAAACGTCATTGCTTTCTGGTGCTAACTTTTGGAATACGAAATCAATCGAACATCTAAGTATTCCTTCAATTATGTTAACTGATGGCCCTCATGGGCTACGTAAACAAGCAGGAGCAGCCGACCATCTTGGTTTAGGGGCGAGCGTCGCCGCGACTTGTTTTCCGACTGCTGCTGCGTTAGCAAATAGTTGGGACGAGCAGTTAATTGAACGTGTCGGCCAAGCAATTGGCGCTGAAGCAGCTGCAAATGATGTAGCCGTATTGTTAGGCCCTGGCCTTAATATTGTGCGCGACCCACTGGCTGGACGAGCCTTCGAATATTTTTCAGAAGATCCCTACGTTGCTGGAAAGTTAGCAGCCGCAATGGTGCGTGGAATTCAACAAAATGGGGTAGCGGCAACTCCAAAACACTTTGCTGTAAATAGCCAAGAACATATGCGAATGTCAATTGATGAAGTGGTTGATGAGCGAACAATGCGCGAGATATACCTCGAGGGATTTCGCAGAGTCGTAAAAGAATCTGACCCTAAGCTTATTATGACTTCATACAATAAAGTAAATGGCGCGTATGCAAATGAACATGCACATTTATTGAAAGATATTTTAACTAAAGAATGGGGTTATTCGAACGCACTTGTAACTGATTGGGGCGGCAACCATGATCGTATTGCCGGGTTGCTTGCAGGCAGCACCTTAGAAATGCCTTCTACGAATGGTATTACTGACAATGAAATTCTCCAAGCTGTAAAAGCAGGAACTCTTGATGAAGCGATAGTTGATGAGCAGGTAAATAGGTTATTACAACTCGTATTTAAAACCTCAGAGATTGTTGATGGTGCGCCACCCGCTAACCTCGATGCTCACCATGAGTTAGCCGTGGATGCGGCCCTGAGTTCAATTGTGCTTTTGAAGAACGATGCCAATATACTACCGATTATTAAAGCAGCAAAAATTGCAGTCATTGGTGACTTTGCTCAAACGCCGCGTTATCAAGGTGCCGGTAGCTCATTGGTGAACCCGACCCAACTAGTGAGTGCATTGACCGCATTTAGCCACAGTGATGCTATCGAACTAACTGGTTTTGAACCGGGCTTTAAGCGCGGCGGTGGAAAAAGTACTCAACTTACAAAGAAGGCGGTGACTATTGCTCAACAGGCTGAGTTTGCAATTGTATTCCTTGGATTAGACGAGGCAAAAGAGTCGGAAGGCATTGATAGGAAAACAATGCAGTTGCCCGCAAATCAACTATCACTTCTAAAAGAAGTATGTGCGGTGAACGACAAAGTTATTGTTGTGTTGGCTGCTGGCGGTGCTATTGAAATGCCATTTGCTGATGATGTAGCTGCGATTGTGCACGGGTCGTTAAGTGGCCAAGGTGTTGGAAAGGCAGTAGTAGATATTATTACTGGGCGCCGCAATCCTAGCGGAAAGTTGGCAGTGTCTTACCCATTGGTATACAGCGATACGCCAACAGCAAAGTATTTTCCTGGCAAAGAATTAACCGCCGAGCATCGTGAAGGTTTGTACGTCGGATATCGATATTATGAGACCGCGGGCGTACCTGTGCGCTATCCATTTGGGCATGGACTTTCGTATACAACTTTTACGTATAGCAATTTATTGGTAAACCCGACAGGCGCGACATTCACCATTACGAATACTGGAAATATGGTTGGGGCAGAGATCGCACAGGTATATATTCATCCACCGAAGACGGATATATTTCGTCCTGTTCGAGAACTCAAAGGTTTCATAAAAGTATCATTATTCCCCGGTGAATCAAGGCAGGTAACAGTTAATTTTGACGAACATAGTTTTGCGCATTACAACGAAGTAACACATGGATGGGTTGTTGAGCCCGGCGAGTATACGATAGAAGTCTCTGCTTCTGTGCAAGATATACGGCTTCAAACGAAAGTGTCCGTCGCTACACCAACAGTCGCAAGTGCGTATGATAAAACGGTATTGGCTGCATATTATTCCGGCCAAGTTAAAGATGTTTCTGATACTGCGTTCGAAGCATTACTCGGGCGTCCACTACCTCCTGCGTTATGGGATCGTAAAGCAAAATTAACGTATGACGACACAATTTCCCAGCTTCGCTACAAAGGCCTATCAGGGCGGTTTATATACGGTTCATTACGATTTGCACAGCGGGCACTTTTTGCGTTAAAAAAGCCAAACCTCGCAAATAACGTCGTGTTTATATTGAACCTTCCATTCTCTAAGTTGCCTCGTTTCTCGGGTGGAAAAATTTCTGAAAAACGAGTAAAGCGATTTTTACGAATTAAGTAATAATCGGAAGCGCTTCAACGGGAACTTCAAGTATTGCAGCTAGGCGCTCAATTTGTTGAAATTTACAGTATTTAATTGGTTCGCCTGATGTGTCGTAGATGCGGTAATAATGGTCAAACTCAACCGTTTCGCCTTTGAAGTTTTTCGAACTAGTTGGCTCATCGATCCGTTTAATAATCCAGCCCCTCGGTTGTTCATCAAGGATGCGTTTCATTTTTGCGTAGTGGTTAAACGGCATAGTACGATTATAGCAATGAGCACGCACGGGTAATGCGAAATATTTAATCATCTAAATATTCAGCGCTAGGGTATAATAGATCTATAATGACGCGCCCTTTGTCTTTACTGAGGGTACTGCAGGATGTGAGCACGAGTATTAAGGAGTTATACGGTGACAATTAAAGAAACTGCAGGGAAAACCCTACTTTATTTCTACCAGTTGCAACGAACTGTTCCTTTAACTATGCGCTATCGGCAACTTGGGTTTATTGACCGTAAAAATGGTGGCCTTTTCTTAACAAGCGATAAAAAATGGCTTACTAACAACTTGCTTGATATCAACCCGGCTTCTATCGACATTCTTAATGCATTTATATTTTTGATAGATAAAGGATTTATTGAATCTAAAGAGCGTGCTACCACTGAAGCGCGTGTTTACGTCGGTATTCAATTGACTCACAAGGGTATTGATATTGTTGAGGGTGTTGAAAGTGGCGAAGACGGCAGGCGAATCTTTAATTCAAACTTCAATATTAATGTTGCTGAAGGTACTACTATCGAACAACTTATTGATGAAAACCTCAGTACGTTACTAGAAAACTAAACTATTTACCATTTTTCTCGCGGTGAATACAGCCAAGTAATATAATAGATATATGAAATACATAGCGTTGCTTCGTGGTATTAATGTTGGCGGAAACAATAAAGTCTCTATGGCCGAACTAAAAACCTGTTTTGAAAACGTAGGGCATTTAAATGTGCTGACGTATATAAATTCGGGAAACGTTATTTTCGAATCAGATAAAACGGATAAAGTTGAATTGGTAAAAGAATGCGAAGAAGTGATCGAAAAGCAGTTTGGCTTTCACGTTGTATGTTCGGTAATTACCGCAAAAGAATTATATGCTGCCTTGAAGAATGCTCCAGCTTGGTGGGGTAAGAACGACGATAAACACAATGCACTTTTTGTGATCGCACCCGCAACTGCAAAAGACATTGTTGAAGAGGTTGGTGAAGCAAAGCCGGAATACGAAACGATTGCTATGCATGAACCGATTATTTTTTGGAGTGCCCCGTTAAAAACTTTTGGACGAACGCGGTATAGCAAAATTGTGGGTACGAAGGCGTATCAATCTATTACTATTCGTAATGCAAACACCACAAAGAAACTTGCTGAATTAACTACTTAACTATTTAGAAGATTCGCAATAAAATGAAGCATCGCTTTTCGGGCTAATCTATCACTGGCGTCGCCGCTTCCCAGAAATGCGTGGGAGGCATTTGGAATCGGAACATATTCAACATTTACTCCATTTTTTCTAAGTATATTCGCAAAGTCTTTTGATTCTTGAGCCGGAACAACAGAGTCTCCCGTACCGTGTATAAGCAAGAACGAAGTATCAGGGTAAGACTTTGCAAAAGCTGGGCTGTCGCTTTCGGCAAGCTCAGTAGCTTTTGAGCCTAAATATTCGACGGCGTTTTTATCCTTTTCTTCAGTGATCTGTTTGTTTAAGTCACTTACTCCGTAGGCCATAATTACGCCAAGATATTCGTGATTGCCAGCAATAGCTTCCATCGCAGCAAGTTGTCCACCGGCGCTATCACCCATGATTATCATTTTTGAAACATCGAACTCGTACGTATGCGCGTTGGTAACAAGGAAGTTAATGGCACAGGTGATGTCTTCGTTTTGAGCAGGATAAATTGCTTCTGAAGAAAGTCGGTAGTCTAGGCTTGCGGCAACAATCCCAAGTTCGGCCATTTGGGCAGCGTACTCATCGGTAATACTATTTTCTTTATCGCCCGCGTTCCAGCCGCCACCATGAACATAAATAATCAAAGGGTTCGTTTCGTAAATTTTTTCCTTTGGCGTAATAAGATCTAGCGTTTGTGATTTATTGTCTGTTGAGCAGTACGCAATATCATTATTAATATTCGCAACTTCATTAAGTGGCCGAGCTTTAGCTGCATCATCAATGGATTGATATAAAATTTGCTGGTTTATGAGAACAACAGTAAGAATAGAAATGGCTATCGCTAAGCTAACAGTCAAAAGTTTTAAGTATTTTTTTAAAAAAACTCGCATAGCATCATCATACCTATATTAAGAGGTAATATGAAGCTCATTCTTTACAAATGAATTACTCAGATTTATGATTAATACAAATAGACAGCGTACTGGAACGGATAGTTGTAATCATAAGGAGGTATTTATGAACAAACGACTTAAGAAGATAGTAGCGGTGGCAGTTCTTACATTAACACCATTTATATTTAGCGGAGCAACAGCTTCGGCGCAGTCATTTACTTGCGAAATCGGCTACACCGGGCCCGATTCAAATAATAAATGTATATCAAAAACACAATATTCATGTGATATTGAAAATAATACCGATATCGTTATCGATGTCGATGGTGAACAACAGGCAACATCAGGAAATGTTGATAATAGCGGAAATACCGGAACGGGTAATGCAACTTCTGGTACTGTAACAAACAGCAATGGAACAACTTTCAATGTTGTCATTACTAATCCACAGGTGGGTGAGGGAACTTGTTTCGCATCAACAGTGATTCCTGCAACACCAGTAAACCCGGCAACCCCAGTAACACCTGATACACCTGCAACTCCCGTTCAGCCAACACATGGAGGCGGTGCTGCCGCTGCGGTCTTACCAAATACAAGTGGTGATACTGTAACTCCTGTACTTTTGACAGTTGCGGCTTCATTGGCGGTACTCTCAGTACTTGGCGTTAGTGGCATTGCTTTGTATCGTTACTACAAATCTTTGTAGGCAATAGACTATGAAAAAACAGCGCTTAAAAAATGACCGAATGGTCTATAGCGCTATCGCATTGATGAACCTATTCGTTGTGGGGATGTTCATAACTATTCTGTATCCAGAACCGGCTCCTATTGTAAGGGAGCCGGTTGCAACGGTTGTAAGAAAAAAAATGCCAGAGCCGGCTTTAGCAAAAATTCAACTTGGCTTGCCTACGCGAATAGTTGTTTCAAGTGTTGGTATTGACCTACCTGTTCAAATGGGGTCATACGATCCTTCAACACAAACATGGACAGTTGATACACAATCGGCATTTTATGCAGATCGAACGGTACCAGTAAACGATAGCAATGGATCAACGTTGATATATGGCCATGCGCAATATGGTTTATTCTCTCGGGTACCAGAAATTCGCGAGGGTGCTACGGCAGAAGTGTATACCGATACCGGTAAGGTCTTTTCGTATACGTTTCAGTCATCTCGCGAGGTTACCCCAGATGACACAAGTATCTTTGTGAATACTGGTCCTCCGATGCTTATTTTGCAAACATGTTCCGGCCCATACGATGTTTACAGAACGCTAGTATCGTTTTACCTATCGGGAGTATCGTCGTGAACGACAGCATAATGACGGTATTTTTAGGTGTTATACTTGCAATGCTCGTGCTAGTAATGGTGCTCATTTTTATGAACTTATACGAAATTTTTGAAGAACCTGCCATTGAAAAACGAATGCAACAATTGCGTAAACCAGTGCAGCCTTGGATTACAGTGCTTCTGTACGCGCGCGATAATGAAGCGACAATTGAGGCCGCACTTAATGCGTTGGTAAAAAACAAATATTACAATTACGATATCGTCGTCGTGAATGACCGCTCGAAAGATAGAACACTCGAACGTATAAACAGTTTTCTTGAAGGACGTTCAAAAATACCTATTACTGTAGTGAACCGCCGAAAAAAAGATACTGCCCAATCCGCACTCGATGCTGGGTATAGAAAAAGTAAGCATGGCAAAATTGTTATTTCGCTCCGAGCAACGACGATTGTTAGCCCTGGCTTTATAAAGCGTGCAGTTGCCGTGAAGAACACTCATCAACAAGTTACGTTACGTTTACGCGAATCCTCTTCAACCACAACACTTGGCGGGATTGCAAATACACTCAGTAACTTTTTATGGCTTCAGACCAACAAAGCTATAGTGAGTGATCCAAAAAATATTACGTTAACTAAACTTGAAGTTCGGCCTGATTTTATTGCAGTTTTATTATTAATCGGCATCGTTTCTGTAAGCATTCTTACAAAGGAAGCAATTATCATTTGGTACAGCTGGATAATTGTCACAAGTTACTTGGTTGCGGTTATTTGGTTGAACTCTGAAGGGTTAAATACAAAGTTAAAGCTCAGTTTCTCAGCAGTATCAGCATTGTTTTTATTACCTGTTTCAAGTTGTATACAGGCTATTTCTCAGTCTCGTTCCAGAATGTAATTTTTATGTGAGAATTCTCATATACGCCTTAATATGCTCTGAGCTATTCTTGTCTTAGAGATGCGAGGAATGTAGAAAGGAGGAGGTTGTTTTACGCACTCAACGTGGCCATTCGACCCGCAAAATAGTTAGGCGAAGTCGGGCGGTCACCCGAGGAATAACAATCAAAGGAGGAAAGCTATGAAAGTTAAAAAAGCACTTGGCGCCGGCGTTCTATCGCTTGGACTTGTTGTTGGACTCGCGGGATTCGCGGGAGCAGCATCAGGCACAATTGGAACAACTGGACCTGACTCAGAAAACGAAATTAGCAGTAAATCAACTACAGAGATTGATGTTGAAAATGACAACGATCTAAGACTTACTAATAAGAATGATCAATATGCTTCAAGCGGCGACGCTGAAACGGAAGACAACACAACTGGTGGTGACGCTACTAGCGGTGATGGCGACAATAGTAATATGGTCGATGCAACAGTAGAGTTTGATAACTCTGGAGCAGCTGGTGCATGGGCGGGAGTTGGTGGTGATGCTGGCGATAACACCGGAAGCATTACAAACACTGGTCCTGACTCAGAAAACGAGATCAAGTACGAGAGTAAGGTTGAAGTTGACGTAGACAACGATAACAATATCCACGTTTACAACAACAACGACCAAACTGCTAAGTCTGGCGATGCAGAAGTTAGCCACAACACAACTGGTGGTAGTGCCACTAGTGGTAGCGTATCTAACACTAGCTCGTCTACCTTCACAATTCGTGTGACTAACTAGCACTTAGGTGCTGGTAAGGAGCTTTGAGAGAGTGGTGTTCTATCACCACTCTCTCCCAAGAAAAAAGTTAAAAATATAAGGGAGAAAATATGCAATCATTCACTAAACTTACTCGCAAACTTTTAGCATATTTTACTGCGTTAGTTCTTGTGGCCGGCTATCCATTGTCTGCGATGGCCGAGACACAAGAGCCAACGACGCCACCCGTTGAAACGGTTGAACAAACTCCTCAGGAAACACCCGAAGAACCTAAGCTGAACTATACGCTCAACCCGGAGACAGGACATTGGGATAGTGAAAAGTGGTTCTATGACCCATCTACAGGGACCTACCAAGCACCACCTACTCCTATAGTTGTTGAACCAGTTGAAAAAATGTCAAATGAAGAAGAAAAAACGGTTGATACCACAGTAACACTTGAAAACGATATTAATTCAGACGCTACCTCGGGTGATAGCACTGTAGCTAATAACACCACCGCAGGCAATGCGACAACAGGTGATGCAGCGGCAATGGCAACACTTTTGAATATTGTAAACTCATCCGTTACTACTGGAGATAACCAAAAAGTAGCTACCTTTACGCAAGATGTTCTCGGTGATGTAAAAGGTGATATTATTCTATACCCAATGCTACTTAAGGCAATGCTTGAAGCTCAAGCTGGTGCAAATACAAGTTCAACAATCGACGTAAAGAATAATTTTGAAATCGATAATAATCTCAATCTTGCCGCGACGAGTGGTGATGCGGCCGTAACTGGAAATACAACTGCCGGCGATGCTACAAGTGGCTCTGCGATGGCGGTTGCAAATGTAGTTAATATTTTGAACTCGATGATCTCAACTCAACAGTCGTTCATTGGTACGATCAATATCTACGGAAACTTGGAAGGAGACATTCTTATTGCTCCTGACTTTATTCCACAAATGCTTGCAAGCAACAAAGACGACGGTTCATCCGATACGCAACTATCCACAAAAGATACAACTGACATAGTGAATAACATTTCCACAGTAGCAGAAAGCGGAGCGGCTGCTGTATTCGGTAATACCACTGGTGGTAACGCGACTTCTGGTGGTGCGGATACGGGAGTTGTTATATTTAACCTAACGGGCCATCAAATTGTTGCCAAGAATAGTTTACTTGTATTTGTGAACGTCCTTGGAAAATGGGTCGGAGTAATTGTTGATGCACCTGAAGGAGCAACTTCTGCGATGATAGGGAATGGAGTTACAGAGAATAAGTATAGCCCTGACCTAATGGTAAACTCTGAATCTAATCATGGAATTACAAACACAATATCTGTAAATGCTGCATCGGGTGATGCGGTTGTTTCGGGTAATACAACTGGTGGTAACGCGACTTCTGGGCAAGCTACAGCCTTGGCGAATGTGGCTAACCTATCTAATAGCCAAATTGGGGTGACGGATTGGTTCGGAGTATTGTTCATAAATGTCTTCCAAAACTGGTATGGAAGTTTCGGTATTGATACATTTTATGGAGACATTGAAGAAGAGTCTGTAGAAGCACCTTCTGGCCCGATACAATTTGTGCCTAAAGAAGAGATAACACAGGAATCTTCGTCACGGGTCTATAACAATAACGCTCTTGCATATGTAAATATGGAAGCTACACAACAACAAACAGTGAATGATACGACAGCACTTTCAGAATCGAGCTCTGAAGTTATGTCTACACTGGGAGAGAGTACTGGTAATGATAAGGAAGCAAGCCCATTCGATACGGGTGTCGACTTCCGACTCTTCCTTGTAGCCGGTTCACTGCTTGCGGTTGGGCTATCGCTCCTCGGGCTTAAGCGTCTGTTTAGTTAGATATCTTAAGGGGTAAGTTGCAGGAGTAAAAAAATGGGAGTAACCTTAATATAGGAGATAAGCTGTAAAATTGCTCTGTCTCCACCAAGGAGTCACTGTAATGGCACAAGTATTTGAGCAATTCATAGCTTCTTATCCGTCGCTCGTATTTGAGAAAGGACAGACGGTATTACTTAAAGATGAAGTACCTAAGGGTACCTATATCATCGAATCTGGAATTATTAAAACCTATACAATTAATGAGGCTGGCGAAGAGCGGATTGTATCGATTGATTCGAAAGGTGAGGATATTCCCATTGGATTCACGGTTGGTTTAATCGATCGCTGCCAATATTTCTATAAAGCATACACTCGTTGCACGGTGCGAATAGTACCGTGCAACGATTATTTAAAGCACTTGGGTGAAAATCCCGATAGCCTGTATAAACGCCATATTCGAATCACAAAGATATTATTAACAAATCTGCGACACATTGAAGCACTTGAACAATCGAAGGCAAGCGATAAAGTTGCTCGAACGCTTCTATATATGGCAGAGACCTTGGGCTCTACGTTTCCTAATAAAACGATCCGAAAGCTATCCATTACTCAACAAGAGATCGCTAACTCTTTAGGCTTAACTCGTGAAACAGCCGGCATTATGTTGAAGAAATTGGAAGTAAAAAAATTGCTTGTTCGATCGCGTAATACATATGTGTTATATGTTGAGAGATTGCACAAATATATTGATAGACGCCACGATTAGCCCCTTATGTAGTACTATAGTGACACTATGAGCGCATACACGGAAAATCGCGGATCCAAGATAACAGCATATGATGTGTTTATCATTGGGTTAACAGTTCTTTCAATTTTCAATTTAGTATTGTATCTATTTATAAAAAACGACGCCGTACTACATGTTATTTCTGTTATAGATCTTGTTGCAAGCTTCGTTTTCTTATTCGACTTTTTTAGGCTTTTGTTTAAAGCAAAAAGTAAATATCGCTATTTTGTATTTGGATATGGTTGGGCAGATTTACTTGCGGCGTTGCCTTGGCCAGTATTTAAAATCTTCCGTATTTTTCGACTTTTCAAAGCATATGTATCTATGAAACGTGCTGGTGGAAGAAAAGTATTAAAAGGATTAATTTCGGATAGGGCGAGCGGAGCCTTATATTTGATCTTTTTCTTAATCATTCTTCTTCTTGAGTTCGGTAGTATCGCTGTACTGTATTTTGAAGATAACAATCCAGCGGCAAATATTAAAACAGCTAGTGATGCTATTTGGTGGGTATATGTAACTATTACTACTGTAGGATATGGAGATCGATACCCAACTACAAATGGCGGTAGGCTTGTGGGTATGATAGTAATGTTTGTCGGTGTTGGATTATTCGCAGTGGTGACTGGGTTCTTGGCTAACAAGTTCCTGCCTAGTACAAGTGAAAAAAAGGATGAAAGCAAAACTGAGGGTGATGCATATATTGAAGAGTTACAAACCGAAGTTCGCCTCATTCGTGAAAAACTCGATTTGCTTAGCTTGGTTTCAAAAGACAAGGACTCTTAACGAGAGTATACTAAGAGTAGTTCAATGGAGTAAAAAGGAGGTACACTATGTCCCAAAAAATTACACCTAATCTATGGTTCGACGGAAACGCAAAAGAGGCAGTCGATTACTACGTATCGGTATTCCCGAACAGTAGTGTTATCACGACTGCTTACTATCCAACCGAAGGTCTTCTTGATTTTCAAAAGCATTTGGCCGGTAAGGAATTATCGATTGAATACGAGCTAGAAGGCGAGCGATTCGTAGCTATAAATGCTGGACCTGAATTTAAATTCGACGAGGCGATTTCTTTTTCAATTGATTGTAAAGACCAAGAAGAAATTGATTATTACTGGGAAAAACTTTCAACCGTTCCCGAAGCCGAGCAATGCGGTTGGTGCAAAGATCAGTTCGGGCTAAGCTGGCAGGTTGTTCCGGCTGATATGGGCTCATTAATGAGCAAACCAGGCGCTTATGAAAAAATGATGAACATGAAGAAGATTGTAATAGCCGATTTCTAGGAATTGTATCCAATTGTCGCGCCTATACCCCTTATGCTATGATAGATCGAGTAAGAATAGGTAAATTGGAGAAACAGACATGGATGAGGGACCGTTTCGTGTGTCGCGACCGGCAGATAGAAGAGCTGTAAGGCCAGAGGCGCAACGCCAGCCTGAGCAGTCACAGCCAGTACGGGTTTCTGAGCCGCAACCAGCGGATAAGCCAGCAACTACACACCGTGCTACAAAAGACAAAAAAGCTCAAAAGAGTTCAAAAACACCTCTTGTAATTGGTATTATTGTTCTTGTTCTCGCTATTGGGGGCTGGTTATTATGGTCAAGTACTCAAAATAGGGGTACGGCAATTGATACTAATAAGTACCAAGCTGTTTTTCTTGCTAACGGCCAAATTTACTTTGGAAAACTCGAATTACCAAGCGGTGATTACATGAAGTTAACAGATGTCTACTATCTGCAAACACAAACTGAGGACGGTACGGAAACCGAGGGTACGCAAGAAGCAACCAGTGATCAGTCGAAAGTTCAGCTTATTAAGCTTGGTGAAAAAGAACTTCACGCTCCAGAAGATTTAATGGTAATTTCAAAGGACCAAGTTCTTTATTACGAAAACATTAAAGATGACAGTAAGGTTGCGCAAACCATTGAGCAATACAAAAAGGCTAACTAGAAACTAGCATTGAGCGGAGTTATCAGAGATTGGATGTAGCTTTCCCAAGCTGCATCCTTTATTTTTCCCTGTGATTTGATGAGGATAAGGAGGCCTTCACGGGTGAAGATAACTGACTGCGGGCCTTTTGCAGACGTCCCTATGAATACTTTAGTTCCGTCTGCGTCTAAGGTTTTTGTAGCGTTAAACTTTTTGGCAAGTTCGGTTACTTTATTCTCGACATCATTCTTAAAGGCTTCAGGAAGAGGCTGCTGGCTTACACTTATTGAAACCCCATCGATCGTGTCGGCAAAAGCAAATACCGGTTCGGTTCCGTCAGGGCTAATACGTTCCCAGCCACCAAGTACTTCAATAGATTTTCCGTTGGGGAGAACTGTGCTGTAGCTCGGGCTTTCGTTCGATTTTTTATTTGTGCCGTTACTGCTATTCTGTTGGTTTACGATGAACACCGTCACCAAGATACCCACGACAACTAAAACAATGCCGCCAATAATAAGAGCTTTCTTGTTTGATAAGACGTTTTTAACACCTGACATTACTACTGTTATTTTAGCATAACAGGGATGGGCTACCAATAGAGGCTAATTATTACTGTAGGCAAAGTCGAGAGTACTAATGTATGCATTTGCGTCATTTGAAGAGGCGACGTTTATCTTGAATACAATGCTATCACCAGCAGCAAAGCTACATGTTGATGGGTCGGCACTGCCCGCAGTGGTAGCTTTTTGCCAAGCGGAGAGCGTACTAGTTGGTGCTGGAACAGTAGACCCACAGGCAGTGAGCACACCGTCAGAGTTTTTGTATACCTGGTAGGTAACAGTTGCATCGGTGCTATCGACGCGACTCATGAGTGAGGTTGAGCCAGGAATGAATTCTTTAAAGTCAGCCGAAAGCTTATGAGTAACGAAGAGGCTCTTTGTTTGTGAAGTAACTTGGCTTGAAGTCCAGTTGTAGTAGTTATATGTTTCATCTTCGTCACATATTGTTGGTTGGCTTGAAGTACCGTCGTTAATATCGAGCGTATCAGAACAGAGGTCTGAAGTGATTTGACCGAGGGCGCTACCGTTCATGACTGTGTTGCTGTATTCAGGGCTCAGTGAGATAAAGCTATCTGGGCGAGAACTACAAGCACCCCAACCGTCTGCCTCGTAGCATTGTAGGTATCCGAGTGTTGTGTCGTAGTACATACTTCCTAGGAAAGCATCGCCAGTCGCGGTTGGTGTTGTAGCTCCCTTGTCGACAGTCAACAATGTAGGTTCGCCAGTATCTTCACCGTCACCAATTTGAATACCAGTGTCGCTTGATAGTTGAAGGATTTGGCCGTCTGATGAGGTAATGGTCGATGCGCCGGTGCCACTAAAGGTAAGGCTAGAGTTACTGAGCGTACTAACACCGTTAAGTGAATAGCTACTTGAAGTGTTCACTGAGCCGGTGACATCAAGCGCGTATCCTGCAGATGCACTATTGCCGATACCGATATTAGCTTGGCCACCATTGTTAATTGCAGTAATAAGGTTTGTGCCACCGCCTTGAAGTACAAGTGAGTTGGTTGTAGTTCCTAAGGTAGCTTGGCCTGTGCCATCAAAGCCAAGGTTGGTTGACTGAGTATTCGCAGCATTTGTTGCACCGATCGTTCCAGTGCTAAGAACAGGACCCGAGAAGCTTGCACCGCTATCATTGATTGAAAGAAGGGATTCGTCACTAGCGTTGGTAACGGTAAAGTCTGAACCATCAGCAATCTTTACGGCTACACCGCCTGAGCCACCTTGAATAAGGGTAGATGAGGTTCCGGCATTTGAGCCGATGGTTACTTCGTTATCGCCACTGCCGGTACCGATGCTAATTGTCTGATCGCCAGATATTGACCCCATTGAGATTGAAGAAGCATTTACCGAACCGATAGTGAGTGTGTCGTTGTCTAGGCTATCAAGGTAAGGAGAAAGCACGCCAGAGTTACCTTGCAAGATATTTGCCGCACCGGTGCCGGAAATGTTAAAGTCACCAGTTTGTTCATCGGTGCCGTTTTGGATAAAGCCGTTTGCATCACGCCCACCAAGTTGGCCAGCGTTGAGCGCGTATGGGGTCGCAGTCAATCGTTTCATTGGAAGCATTTCGCCGTCATCGTCACAAGTACCACTTCCGAAAGTGGTACAAGCAGTTGAAGCGCCGGCAATGTTCATGGAGAGCCAGAGAGTGTCTTGGTTCCAGTCGACGTTTGTTCCGAATGGATTGAGCGATCCGAGGTTGACTGACATAAATCCATTCTTTACTTCAACAGCACCAGTAGCGCTTCCATTGTTGATGTAGGTCTCGGTCCATTTCAAAGTTCCGTCTGGGTTGCCAGCTTCATCGCCGCTACCACCTTGGTAGATCTTGAACTGGATGTTGTAGTAGCCATCACTGACAATGTCGCCATTAGCATCAAGAAGTCGGCCTTGGAAGCCGATAGTCTGGTTTACGCCAGGTGCCGCATGCGTGACAACATTGAAGAATAACGTTGTAATTAACGCAATACATAGCAAGAGGATACACGAAACGCGTGTTGCGAGACGCCTATTCACAGGCATATTTAAAATAGTGGGATGGTGCCACCACGTAGTCATTTTTGTTTTTTACTCTTTTTTACCCTTTAGGGCGTAGTAAATGTTTGTATCACTCGTGACTAGTGGTGGTTCATCTAAAGCTTGGTGTCATTTTAACATAATCGTAATGAAATTAGCAATTAATTAGCAAATATTTTGTTGGGGTCGAATGTTTAAAATTACCTACGTTTGCACGACTAAAATTGTATCGTTCTTATGCTATAATCAAGTCAGCGCATAATAGAGGTGAGGGAGCATAAACAAACAGTGAGAGTATCACGAATTGTCCTTAGTGTGGCAGTTATCATCGTGGCGGCTTCGGCCGTTGTTTTGCCTGTTGCTGCTCAATCTTACGGTGGTGGAAGTGTCCAAGGTTATTCAGCCGAAGCGCCTCTCGACAACGGAACGATCGTCCAGCTTAGCGGTAAGAAGGTAAAGATTGCTACTCAAGCGGAACTGCAGAACATGTTCGGTGTTACGGTTGACCGTAATTCGTTATCAGTAACGTTATCAAGTGAAGCTCTTGAGAACGAAGTATTTGTGGCTTCCTCTGGTACATACAATGTATTAGTAAGTACACAAGGCGGCTCTATTGCATCTGGTGATTATGTAACATTGTCATCGGTTAATGGCGTAGCAATGAAGGCAGGGACTGAAGAAAAGACGGTATTTGGCCGTGCAAACGCTGCATTCGATGGTAAAGGGGTGGTATATGGCACTACTACGCTGAAAGATACCGACGGGAATGTTAATCAAACAGTCACCCTCGGCTCAATACCAGTTACCATCGACATTAAGAAAAACCCGAACGAGAAGAGTACAAAGGTTGAGGTTCCAGAATTCTTGGAACGAATTGGGCAAGCCATTGCTGAAAAAGAAGTGAACCCAATCCGTATTTACTTAAGTTTGGGAATCACGGCTATTAGTATTATTGCGGCGATTGTTATCATCTACGCGGGTATACGCAATAGTATTATCTCAATCGGTCGTAACCCGATGTCGAGGAAATCGATTTTCAGGGCGCTACTCGAGATCATATTAACAAGCATATTGATTTTAATAATTGGTCTATTTGCAGTATATTTATTACTAAGACTATAGAGAAGATTGGTGGGGATCATGGGATTATTTCAACATAAAAAACAGGAAGACAAGTCGCCTCAAGACCAGGCGACTGATGCTGTTGTTGCTTTAATTGATGAAAACTTCCAAAAGGAACTACTTACCTTCGGGCGTAACTACTTTGAAACCATTCTTAACGAAGCGGGTGCTTTATTTAAGCAAGATCTTAACACGACAATTGGTCAAGTAAACGTCCAACTCCAGGATCACGTTACTAAACAGCTCGACGTTGCCATCGCGCAAGTAAATGTTGAATTGAAGGATAACGTTAAGAAGCAAATTGAAGGACAATTTGCCGCTTACAACAGGGAGATGAAAGACGCTCAAGACCTCGCGTTAAAATCCTTAACTGATAACTCAGAACAGTTACAGGCGGAATACAACGACCTTCGTACAATGTTACAAAAGAACGTTGCCGACCAAAAGGTTACTCTTACGAATGTATTCGAAGAAAATAAAGTTCGTATTGCTGAGATGAAAGAAGCGCAAGACCTCGCTTTGAAATCATTGAACGACAGCGCCGAGGCTTTGAAGAATCAATACGCACAAATCAACGCAACGCTTGAAAAGAACGTTGCTAACCAAGAAGCAATTCTTGTTGGTGCGTTTACTGAAAATATGGGTAAAATTATTGAACACTACTTGCTTGGTGCACTCGGTGATCAATACGACCTTAAGGCGCAATTGCCAGCAATTATTAAACAGATGGAAGAAAACAAACAAGCAATTGTGGACGATATGAAATTATGACCGAAAAAGTAGCGAAAACACATGAAAACTTTGTGTTGCCACCAAATGTGGTGACTCGAATTGATATATCTCGTTTAGTGCGCGAAGTTGAACGAGTTGATAACGAAATGACTGCTGCTGAAGTTCGTGCTCGAACTGGCAAAGCAGGGCAAGCACAGCCGCTTCTTTCAGAACAACTCAACACTTTCTTGAATCAAAACGAGTTAAAACTCGATGCTAGTTCGGAACGGACAAAGATTATAAAAGAACTCCGCCTACTAAAAGATAAAGTACCTGTATTACATATGACATTTGCCGTAACTGCCGATGCTGAAAGTTTAGAAGAACTGACTGGATGGGTTCGTTCAACAATTCATCCACAAGCTGTGATTGATGTTGGGTTACAACCTGGCTTAGTAGCAGGTGTGTATTTACGTACCCCAAATCACGTTCACGACTTTAGTATGCGTGGTGCGCTTGAAGGCCGACATGGTTTGTTGGTAGATGAATTGGAGGCACTTCGTGGCAGCAAGTAAGAAATTCGATAAGCTCGTTGCAGAGGGAAACCCAGTAGGCGAAATCACTGGTATCGATTCGTTCATGGTAAACGTTAAGGGCCTTCAGCCTGCCAACGTGCACGCTACGGTTCGGTTTGAAGACGATACTCGTGGATATGTTCACCAGGTATTAGAAGATCACGTTGTTGTTATGAAACTTGATTCAACACCGCTACATATTGGTGCGGTGTGTGTTGTTGAAGATCGCGATATTATGGTCCCAGTTGGTAAAAATTTCATCGGACGTGTTGTCAACGTGTTCGGTGAGCCACTTGACGGTAAGGGTGCAATTGAACCAGACCAACAATGGGATGTTTTCCATGCCGCACCAATGCTTTATGAGCGTGAGCTACTCGATACTCCAGTAGAAACAGGTGTTACTATTCTTGACCTTGAATACTCATTAGCACGTGGACAGCGTATGGCTATGCTGGGCGATAGCAAAGTAGGAAAAACAGCACTTGCAGCATCTGTTGCGATTAACCAGAAGAATACTGACATTACAGTGATTTACGTTCTTATTGCCAAGCGTCAACATGACGTTGCAGAACTTGTAAGTACTTTGGAAAAGAACGATGCACTTAAAAAAGCGATTATTGTAGTGAGTAACTCGTTTGAATCACTCATTCTTACCTATTTGGCGCCGTATGTTGGTGCTGCTCACGGTGAATATTTCTGGCATCAACTTAATATGGACACGTTGATGATTTACGACGACCTTACAGCCCATGCCCAGGCGTATCGTGAAATTTCGCTTATTGCTGGTGTGAGCCCAGGCCGTGACTCATACCCAGGTGACATGTTCTATACCCACTCTAGTTTGCTTGAGCGCGGTGGTAAAACTGAATCAAACCACGCGACCCAAACACTTATTCCAATTGTGTATGCGCCGGGCGGTGACATTACTGCTTACCTACCGACCAATATTATGTCTATTACAGATGGTCAGTGGATTTTAGACGGCAAGATCTTTAAAGATACAATGCGCCCAGCGGTGAGTACGGCTTTGTCTGTGACGCGCGTAGGTGGTGTTGGCCAGAACAAGCGACAAAAGGGACTTGCCGATAAACTTAACCTTACACTTGCTGGATACCGAACAGCCGAAGAGTACGCCCACTTCGGTACCGAGCTAAGCCCTCAAGCTCAATCCGACTACGATAAGGGTAAGGTGCTATTTAAGTTAATGAACCAAGGTATTGGTGAAACATATAGCTTTGCTGAGCAGCAATTCTTGATGAAGATTGTTCTTGAAAGTACTCCTGAAGAAATCATTAACGTTGAGAAGCTAAAAGAAAAAGTGCATGAATACGCAGCGAAGCTTGTTGAAGATAAAGACATGAATGGCAACTACGACGAACTCGAAGCGGCGTTGAAAGCTGAAGTAATGACTATCGACGAAGTGAAGAAGGCGGCTATTGAAAAGGCGGCTAAGGCTGAAGCTGAGAAGAAGCATCAAAGTGAAGAAGCTGCCGCGGCTGATGCTGCGCAGGCTGCACCAGCTCCTGCTGAAGAAGGGAAGGGTAAAAAGTAATGCGACGCCCTCTCGAAATCAAAGCAGAAGAAGCTGACGCACGATCTGTCGTAAGCCTTACTTCAGCACTTGAAACATTGAGTAGTATGCAAATTGCTAAAACAAAAAACAAGGTGCTTATTAGTAACCAGTTCTTCGAAGAAGTTTGGAATATCTACAAACAAATTCGTGTTGATGTACTGTTTAACTTTGGCCGTACGATTGATGAAAAGCCAATTGAAAAAGAATTGTTAATTCTTATTACAGCCAAAGGTGGTTTGAGTGGTGACATCGACAACCGCCTCATTCGTAAGTTCCTTGAACATTACGACGAAACAAAAAATGAAGTATTGGTTATTGGCCACCACGGCGCGTTGAAGCTAAAACAATCACATGTTGACTACACGTATTACTTCGATCTTCCAGAAGGTGACTATATTAACGTCGACCCATTGATGACGATCGCAAGAAAGTACTCTAAAAGCCGTATTTTTTACCAACATTACATTTCGCTTTCACAACAAGAAATTAAAGACGTCGACCTAAGTGAAGTTGTATCAAGCAAGGGTCGGGCGGTCGACCTTTCAACTGTTAGCGATGACTTGGTAACAGAAAAGACATATATCTTTGAGCCAAGTTCGTATGCCGTGGCTGCGTATCTAGAAAATTCAATTCTTCGACTTACTATCTCGCAGTTCATTTACGACAGTCGTTTGGCGCAGGTAGCAAGTCGCTTTAAGGCTATGTCGGCTGCCAAAGAACGTTCAATTGCGAACGCTGCAGCATTACACCTTGAGTTTAACCGTGCTAAGCGTAATTTAGTCGACACAAGGTTGAAAGAATCGTTAGCTGGACTAAAGAAAATTCGTGCTGGGGGAGCATCATAATGGCTGAACAAAAAGTTGATTACAAAAAGGGCATCGTCCGTACTTTGAAGGGCTTGGTCATTAAGGTCCAGTTCGATGAAGATATGCCAGAACTTAATGAAATGGTGTATGTTGATAACGAGAAAAAATCACCACTACTTGTAAACAGTATGATAGGTGGTGATACCGCACTTTGTTTGAACATTGGTGGTGACTACAGTATTCAAAAAGGTGATACCGTAACACGCAGCGGCCACAGCCTTGAAATTCCTGTTGGTGAAGAAATGATTGGCCGAGTTTGGGATACGATGGGCCGGCCTATTGATGGCAAGCCACAACTTGACCAAGCGGTCTTAGATAAAATGGTGAAGCGCCAAATCTTCTCACCAAACTTTAAAGAAACAAGCCTTGAAAACCGTCCCGATGAAGTACTTACAACTGGCTTGAAGGTGCTCGACTTCTTCACTCCATTTGTGAAAGGGCGTAAGATCGGTATTGTTGGCGGTGCCGGTGTAGGTAAAACAGTGCTTACGATGGAAATTATTAACAACGTCGCCGAAGGTTCGGGTGCGATTAGTATGTTCGCCGGTATTGGTGAGCGTATTCGTGAGGGTCACGAGTTGTACAAAACACTCGCCGATAACGACTTGCTTAAGACGACCGCCATGTTCTTCGGGCAAATGAATGAAAACCCAGTGCAACGTAGCCTTATTGGCTTAGCGGCTATTACGCTCGCGGAATATTTCCGTGACGATTTAAAGAGGGACGTCCTGCTTTTCGCCGACAACATGTATCGTTACATTCAGGCAAAGAATGAGGTTTCGACCATTATTGACCAGACCCCTGCTGAAGGTGGCTACCAACCAACAGTGTTTAGTGACGTTAAAACATTCCAAGACCGCTTAGCAACGAACGCAAACGGCTCTATTACTGCCCTTCAAACAATTTACGTGCCGGCCGACGACCTTTCTGACCCAGCAGTGCAGATGATCTCTCACGAGCTCGACAGTACGATTGTGCTTGACCGTGCCGTGGCTGCGCAGGGTATTCGCCCAGCGGTGAACATTTTGGCATCTAAGTCGAGCCTTTTGACACCAGAAGTTGTGGGTGAGCGACATTATGAACTTGCCACCCGAGCAACAGCAATTCTGCAGAAGTACGAATCACTTAAGGGTATTATTGCCATTATTGGTGAGTCTGAGCTTTCAACCGAAGACCGTGACGATTACAACAAAGCCAAGGCACTGATTGAATTCTTCAAGCAACGCTTTAACGTGATGGAAAAAGTAACCGGCGTTCCTGGTGAACACATGACCCGTGAAAAGACACTTGATGGTGTTGAAGAGATTATCGGCAAGATAGAAGCTAAAGCAGGTGAAGAAGCTGACACTAAGGCATCAGAAGCTGCTCCTGCTAAACCGGGTGACGATACGGCCACAAAAGATGGCGACGACAAGCCAGCGGATGATAAAACGACCGACGATAAACCCGCTGAAGAAAAAGCAACTGAACCCGAGAAGAAATAATGGCCGAAGAAACACCAGCTGCCGCACCGACCGAACCTGAACAGCCCGTAGTTAAAGCGAATGGAAAGCCAACTATCGAGGTAAAAGTATACGCGCCTTTTAAGGTATATTTCGAGGGTGAAGCTTATAGTTTGAGTGCCGTGAATGCAACTGGTCCTTTTGATGTTTTACCGAAGCACCATAACTTTTTATGTATGTTAGTCCCCTGCACGATTACTATTCAATCGGCGAATGGTCCACAAAACATCAAGGTGAGCCGTGCATTGATGCACGTTAAATCCAACCGTGTTGTTGTGTTTATGGACGTCTAGTTAGTTACAAAGTAATCGAAGGCAAACGCTTGGTTTGCTGGTGCAGTGTTCGCACTACAGATACTGAAACCGCTATTATTACGGTCTACGTAGTAGTCGGTTGCGCCGGCACCTACACCTACTGGGCTAATAAGAACGTGTGCTTGGTTTGAGAAGCTTTGCTGGAAGTTGATTCGTACGAAACAGCCAGGTGTCGGGTTGTTACCGGTATTAATACTTACAGTACCAGTTGTATCTGAACCATTAATTGAAGCAGAGCCACCAGTTCCTAAAACGCTACCGTTAGCTGTGCGGCCAGGTGATGCGCCAGTGAAGCTAATGTGGTTAGGAATTTGTAAGGTTGCATTTCCGCTAAGAATAAGGCGAGTAACGGTAATTTGTGAAGCTGTTATGGCGCCGCTGAATGATGAAGCACCTGAAACGTTAAGGTCGCGTAGGGTAGTTGTACCTTGAATGGCAGTATTGCTGGCAACTTGTAATGTATTAATTTGAGCCTCACCCAAGTTTGATGTACCAGAAATAGTAAGGCTTGGCCCTTGGATGCTGCCACCGCTTTGAATGTTACCAGCTACATTTAAGTTGCCACGCATCAATGTTTGGCCGGCAATAATTGCATTACCTTGAATGGTAAGGGTTTGGGCTGCACCACCAACTGAAGCATCGGTATTCGCGAGGTCTTTAAGGGCGTCTTCGGTAAGTTGTTGACTGGCGATAGTTGGCTCGACAGGAGCTTTTTGGCTATTTAGATAGTTAACAACTGCGATTGCACCAGCAATAACCACTAAAATAATGAAGATAAGAAGATACACGTTAATTTTTTTGAAAAAGCGCTTTATAGGCGAAATTTTCTTCTCGCCAGGGCCGGCTGGGGTTGGATTAGCCGCTGCATTCGCAGCCTGTTCATCCTGAAGATCCTCTGGCGTACGGCTCAACGCATCAACAGGAGCTTTTGACTCCTCGGTATTCGGCGCTTGCCCATCAGCGGCTGGGGTTGTGTTTTTGTCTGGCTCCATGGTCTTAAATTTTTACGTTTATGCTTACTCATAGCTTACTATACTTACCGCCTGTACGCTAGGTTGTGTTTTTACTATCCGTAGGGGATAATAGGCAAATAAAGCTTATGCAAAAACGGAGATTATTGGGATATGCGCTTGCTATAGGGTTGACTGTGTCAATTGTTATTGGTGGTGCCGGTACAGCACTGGCCGTGACCTCAAGTTCTCCTAACTATCAAGTAACCGAAACACAATTCGGCTCAAGTACAAAAAGCTGTTCTGGGCAGTACTGTGCGCAAGCATCTATTGGTGAAGCGACAGATGGCAAGGCTATAGAAAGTAGCACGGCAAACTTTGAAGATATCACGAACAACGAGCCCTTCCTGGATATGATTGTTGAAGCAGGTGAATCGAACCTTGGTGTACTAAGCACCGAGCGAACGGCGACGAAGGTAACGAGTATTAAAGTACGAAGTTATTTGATTTCTGGTGGGTATACACTTCAAATTCTTGGTGAATCACCTAAGTACAATGGTCACACGCTTTTCACCCCAACTACCCCAACGGCGTCAGTTACGGGAACCGAAATGTTTGGTATTAATGTGGTGGCGAATACGACACCAGTCGTAGGCGCTAACCCTGTACAGGTGCCGGCCGATCAACAAGAATTTGGTAAAGTTGAAGATAATTACAATCAATCAAATATGTTTATGTATAACGGCGAAGATGTTATTGCCCGTGGCCAGACAGACTCTGGGCGAACCGATTACACAGTAAGTATGATAGTGAATATCTCGAGCTCTACGCCTGCTGGTAAATATACTGGCGATTTTACAGCTATGCTTATCCCAGCTTACTAGTTGAGACTTATACACAGCTTAAGCTTGTGGATAACAAATCTATTGCACATTTCATACTGGTAATGGTAAAATTCGCATGTAAGCCTTATAAAAGGATTCAAAAATAAACACTAATCAGGAGATATACAAATAATGTATACACTCAAATCAATCTTAAAGCGTGGGTCGCTTCTAGGTGCTGCGGGCGCTATGCTAGTTGCTGCAATTATGCCAGCTTCTGCTGCATTCGCGGACGCTTTGAACCCATTGACTGAGCGTTCTTTGCTACTAAGTAGCTCGGCGCCAGGCTACCAAGACTCAGACGGTTCTGGAAATTCATATGAAAATCCAAACCCAGCTGCACTCGGTAACCCAGGAGACCCAGGATACGTACCTGGTACATATGCGCCAGCAGGTTCTGGTGCAAACGGACGTAAGTCTGGTGAAACATTTACTTTCCGTGTAAGTACGGACAGCAGTGTTACACGTGATATTAAAGCCTTTACGCTTCAGTACTGTACTAAAGCTGCGGGTCTATGTCAGGCACCTGGAGACAACAGCGGTGACGCTCGAACTGTCCCTGGACCAGCTGACCGTAAATCAAACGCTGATGCTCTAGCTGACGGCGACGACACATCCGACCTTAAAATCGACTACACAAGCCCTGTGCTTGGTGTTGACTTCGATATTTTTGTCGACGGTGTCGCGCAAACTGGCTGGGTAATGGAAACTGCTAACCATGAAGACGATGCTTTCGTCGGTGCTTTAACCGGTAGCGAAAACTTCGTTACTCTAAAAAAGACTACAGGTACTGGTGCAACTCCAGTTGCAAACGACCAAATTAAACTTGTGTTCTACGCATCTGAAACTAACTACATCACTAACCCAGGTTCTAAAGAGTTCTTCGTAAAGATTAATACTTACGATAGCCACCTTGCTACAGATCACATTCCTCTATCTCCGGCTGCAACAAACGACAACATCATCGATGGTGGTGTAACAGTTGCAAACGTGATGACTGACTCAATCCACATTACTACCAAGGTACTGGAAACAATGTCATTCTCAGTAGGTACTGAGAACCCTGACACGATCGTTGAAGCTGACCCTACCGACCACGGTACTTGCCAAGCGATCAACACTCCAAATGGAAACCGCCTCCAACTTGGTAACGAGAATGCTGAATTCTCACTAGAAACAGGCCAAGGTTATGACGTAGAGTCATTCTGGCGCTTGTCATCCAACTCATCTGGTGGTGCAACCGTGTACTACTCAGGTGAAACACTAGCTAACACTGTTGGTGACGTTATTGCTCCATCATCAGCTGCTGGTGAAGTGAGCCAACCTGGTAAAGAGCAATTTGGCCTAGCTTTCATGGCACACGATGCTGTTTCAGCAAGCTTCCAAACTCAAATTACCGCTGAACCTTTGCGATACCACACTCCATCAATCGCTCCTTTGAACAAAGAAGCTGTATACGATGATGGTGATGGTACTCTCGACGACGGAGACGCTGGTGCAGGTACTGCACGATTCGCCTTCGACCGAGCTAGCCTTCTAACACCTGTTGCAATCGCAACAAACACAGGTGTAGATAGCCAAGTACTTACTTGTGCAACTGCTCAGATGCGCTATGTAGCTAACATCGCAGCAGATACACCAGCGGGTGTATACACAACTAAGATCAACTACCTTGCAGCTCCTCAATACTAGGATTCAATCTTAGTCGAGAACTACAAACGTAGAAATAAAAACCGACCCGCACCTGGGTCGGTTTTTATGTGTAGCCCTACGCATAACGCTCATTCTTTAGTACAATAACAGGTATGCGACATACGTGGGTTCGCCTTCATGCCTTTTTATTCAATTGGCGACATCTTTATACCGAGGAGTTGGTTGCCTTGGTCTTAGTGCTATTTATATTTATTTCTCCAGCATCCGCTGCTATGCGTTTACAAGAACGGAGCTTATATATAAATAGTTCTGTTCCAGGTGCGACAACTTCGTACACATTAGGTTTTCGTTACATGAGCCCTCAGGCGGTTGGCTCGTTGGACTTGTTATTTTGTGTCGACCCAATCCCATACCATGATTGTGTAACGCCACCTGGGTTAAATGCTTCAAACGCTGTACTTAGTGAACAAACAGGCGAGACTGGGTTTACTATTCAATCTAAAAGCACAAATCATATTGTATTGAGTAGATCTCCGAGCCCTAACATAAATAGCACATCTTCATATAAGTTTGATAACATCGTTAATCCAACAGACACATCCCAAGCATTTTCTATTCGCATAAAAAGCCTCGCATCAACCGATGGAACAGGTGCGCAAATTGACTTTGGATCGGTAAGGTCTCAAGTAACGAACGGTATCTTTATTGAAACTCAAGTACCTCCAATGCTTATATTTTGTCTTGCTCAAGAAGTACAGGATGACTGTGCTGGAACAAACGACACCTTTTATACAGATATGGGAACACTGGATTCAAATTCCACTCTTACGGCACAGTCACAAATGGCAGTGGGAACTAACGCGACTGGTGGATTTGCAATTACTGTTAATGGCACCTCGATGAGCGCTGCTACAAATGTTATCGATTCACCGTCGACTCCAACCAAAAGTACACCGGGCAAGAATCAGTTTGGAATTAATTTGGTAGAAAATATAGAACCTGGCGTTGGTAAGGATCCGGAAGGTGAGTGGGCAAATGCAGTTGCCTCGCTAAATTACAGTACTCCGAATATGTACATGTATGTTCCTGGCGATGTTGTGGCGTATTCGCCAAATGTTAGCTTGATGAAAAAGTTCACAGTGAGCTATGTTTTGAATGCTAGTCCAAACCTTCGTGCTGGTGTGTATACAACAACGCTGACCTTCATAGCCAGCGGTCGATTTTAATGATACAATACTGCTTATACTTGTATAATAGAAAGTAAAACGTGAGGGAATATAGAAAAATGAAACGCTTTAAAAGCATTGTTATTGCCGGCCTCTCGGCATTTATCTTTGTTGCATCTGTCTTGCCTGCATTGCCAGCTTCAGCACAATCATCGGCAGCACTTAGTATCGTGCCTAAAAAGAATTATGTTATCGAGCCAGGTAAATCAATTAATGACACTTTGACTATTCGAAACCTAGATAGTGAAAGGGAGCTTCAATTAAATCTTAGAGTTGTTGACTTCACATATACCGATGATGGCGGTACGCCGAAGCTTATGTTAGCCGAAGATGCTCCAGAAACAACTTGGTCGTTGAAGCCATTTTTGAGTATTCCTAAAAGCGTAGTAATTCCTCCACGAGCAAGCAAAACACTTGATTTGAATGTTTCAATTCCAACTAACCAAGGCGCGGGTAGCTTTTATAGTGCAATCGTCTATTCTTCAGGTGCTCCTGAAGGTGGAAATGTTGGTTTAAGTGCATCGGGTGTTACATTGGTATTTACCTCAGTCCCAGGTGAAGTAAATGAAAACCTAGTACTTGAAAAGTTTGGTGCTTACCATACTCCGACAACAGCTGATAAGGGTGGTTATGTATTTATGACCGCAAAGAAGCCTCAAACAATTGCCTATACACTTAAGAATGAAGGTAATGTAACCGAAGCTCCTGTAGGTAGCATTTCTATTAAAGATATCTTTGGAAATGAAAAGGTAATTAGCAAAGTAAACCCAAATAACTCGTTGGCTTTAATTGGTCAGACAAGAACCTTTGTATCATGTATCGAACTTAAAGATGAGGACGTCGAGCTTGGTGGCGGAACAACTACAACGTCAACTTGTGCCGAGCCAAACTTATGGCCAGGTTTCTATACTGCATCCCTCGATCTTTATTATGGTCAAAATGGAAATAATACAAAAGAAATTTCAAGCACTTCTTCCTTCTTGTACCTTCCTTGGTGGTTCGTAATTGCCTTCCTTGCTGTACTTCTTGTCATTGCATACTTGGTATGGCGCCTCGTCCGAAAAATCCAAGGTCACAAGTACGCAGCACAACGTAAAAAACTCTCACGTCGACGAAAATAAAAGGTAAGCCTTTTGTAAGCAGCATAAGCACGCTACAATAAGCACAACTATGGTAGGTAAAATACAAATAAGCGCAAAGTGGGTACTTCCGATAATCATCGGTTCGTGCCTCCTTGCGCTATTTGTTTTGGCGCGGCCAACAGCTGCAATTACGCCACTTCCTACACCTGATCCTCAACCAGGATCATACGGTCTTGAAGCAACGAAGACTCAAGAGGCGCCAACGCAAGGTGCGACTATTACAACTCCTGGCAATGGCGCATCATATAATACCTCGCCAATTACAGTGAACGGTATATGTCCGAACGATTTACTTGTGCAGGTATATAACAATAATGTACTGGTCGGTGCAGTTATGTGTATAAACGGTAGCTTTAGTTTGCAGGTGAGCCTATTTGCAGGTACTAACGAACTAACGGCCATCGTCTATGATTCACTCGATCAGCCCGGCCCAGGCTCAAATACAGTAACAGTTAACTATACCGATACTAACTTCACAGCCTTTGGCTCGTTGATTACACTCACAAGCTCGTATGGACGTCGTTCAGCTGCTGCAGGCAGTGAGTTAACCTGGCCACTACAACTATCAGGTGGCACAGGCCCCTACGCCTTTAGTTTAGATTGGGGAGATGGTACTGCAACTGAACTCAAAAGCCAGGCATTAGCCGGACTCGTAAACATTGCACACACGTATAAAAAAGCCGGAATTTATCAAGTTAACATTAAAGTGACCGATGTTAATGGCGTGAGTGCTTTCTTGCAGGTTATTGCTGTATCGAGCGGTAAGGTTGAATCAACACCCGAAGCACCTAATACTACCGAGGCATCAAGAACGACTGTTGTATGGATACCTGCTGCTGTAGCCGTTATACTGCTTTTCCCAGCGTATTGGTTAGGCCGACGGAGCCAAATCGTATCTATTCGAAACAAAATGCTTAAAGAGCGTGACGCCGCTGCTAAAGAAAAATAGACCACTTTAAAATTGTGGAAAAGATTTGTAAAAAATCCTTGACAAAAACAAGCATAAACGTGATATAGTGATAGCAATCACCACAACAAATACAAATAGTTAAGGTAAAACAGAGGAACAGAGGAGAAATAAAGAATATGAATTCTTTAAGTATATTAAAGGACCGTAAGGTTGGACTATTTGCTGTGGCGGCTGCGCTATTGCTTGCAGTCATCTTACCGGTAATCGCATCAGCAGCTCAATTAACTGAGCGTTCGATTGCACTTTCAAGCTCATCAAAAGAAGCTGAAGGCGTATTATATGAAGTTAAGTTTACATCTGCGAGCGGAGCTGCGGGTGCAATTATCGATTTCTGTGAAGAAACTCCAGTAATCGGAGAAGCATGTAGTACTCCTGCAGGCTTTACTGCAGCAGGTGCAGATAATGGGGGCACAATAGACTCTCTCGATGCAAACACGCTTGAAATTACACAAGCAATTGTAGCTGAAGAAGAAACTACTATTGAACTTGAAGACATTACTAACCCAGATGCCACTGGTGCGTTTTATGCACGTATCGTGACTTATGACACAACTGGTAACCTTGCAACATATGTTGACGCAGAGACTCTTGGGTCTGGTGTTGTTGACGAAGGTGGTGCATCTATCATTATCACTGACACGATCGGTGTATCTGGTGCTGTACTTGAAAGCATGACATTCTGTGTATCTGGTTCAGAAATTGAAGATGATTGTGTTGGAGTTACTGCTCCTACAATTAAGCTAGGTCAAACACAAGGCGACGTTGTTGCACTTGCTCCTGGTGTACTAAGTGAAAATTCAATTTACTCACAAATTACAACAAACTCTGCAAGCGGTGCAGTTGTAAGTTTGAAGAGTGACACAGCAGACTGTGGCGGACTCGTCCGTGCTGGTGCTGCCAACTGTGACATCGCAGCAGCAGGTGCTGGCACTGTTGCCGGCGGTGATGCAAAGTTCGGAGTTAAAGCCATCCCAGTTGTTGGTGGAACAGGTTTCTTACAAGCTGTTCAAGGCTCCGTGTATGAAGGTGGACTATTCTCTATGAACTATGTCATCGGTAACACTGCAGGTGTAACAAGCACTTACGGTGACCCATTCCTAGACACTAACGGTGTTCCTGCGGCAAACAAGAATGTACAGCTTACATTCGCTGCAAGTATCAATAACCAAACTCCTGCAGGCTTGTACTCAGCTGACTTAAGCCTCATTGCAACTGGTAAATTCTAACCAATTGCCGATTCCTCTGCAGCACCCTCAATATGAGGGTGCTGTTTTGTGTAAATAGCATTTCAATACATGGCCGTATCTGTTATGATTGGAGGTAATCACGTAAAGGGGATATTGGTGTGTTGGGGAATAAACGTATACAAATGAATGTAAAATTCGTAGGGGTACTTGCATTAGCGCTTGCTGTGCTTCTCTCCCTATTAGTAAGTCCACATACCTTTGCCCAGAGCTCAACGAGTAACTCTGCAAATACAATTAAGGTTACTCCTGTACGATCTGATATTCAGATTATGCCAGGTGCTAATCAAACTGTTCAAGTGACAGTCTCTAATCTTACGGATTCACCAATTTCGGTAACACCAGTTACTAATGACTTCGTTGCAGGTGACGATCGCGGTACTCCCGCACTTATCCTCGATGCAGACAAATTTGCTCCATCGCACAGTCTAAAGCGCTTTATGGCACCTCTTTCTACGGCTACCATTCCAGCTAGAGAAGCCAAAACGTTCAATGTTGTAATTACTGTGCCATCAGACGCTAAAGCAGGTGGTTACTTTGGTGCTATTCGTTTCGCGCCTAGCGACCCAGATGGTGGTGGTCAGGTTAACCTCAGCGCTAGCGTAGCCTCTCTTATTCTATTAACAGTGCCGGGCGACATTGTCGAGAAGCTACAACTAGAGAGCTTCGAGATTCAACAAAACGGTGCTAATGGTACGAGTTTCCGTACACCTGATAATATTCAAGCTGCCTTCTCGTTCGAAAACCTAGGCAACCTTCAGATGGGTCCATTCGGGCACATCTCAGTTAAACAAGGTGACAAAGTTGTATACGAAACCAACTTTAACGATCAAAACCCTCGTGACGTTATACTTCCAGATAGCTCACGTCGTTGGGAAGTCCCTTTAGAGAATATTGGTACTTTTGGTAAGTACGACGTTATTGCAACCTTCACCTACGGTACAACCAACCAAACCATCGAAGTTACAAAATCCTTCTGGGTAATCCCTCAATGGGTAATCATTACAGCAATTGCTATTATCGTACTGCTTGTACTAGCCATCGCACTCACTATTTGGCTTATCATCCGCTCTCGCAAAAAGCGCCACATGCCAAAAATGCGCCGTCGCTAATGACGGACATAAAAATACCCTGCTTATCGGCAGGGTATTTTATTTGGTTTATTTCTTCTTAAAATCAAGAGATAGCGAATTTACGCAGTATCGCAAGCCGGTCGTAGCTTTCGGTCCATCGTCGAACATATGCCCTAGGTGGCCGCCACAATTTGCGCAGGTAATTTCGGTGCGCACCATGCCGTGATCGTTGTCTGGTGTAAACAGAACCGCACCTTCAATAGCATCGTCGAAGCTTGGCCATCCCGAGCCACTATCAAACTTATTATCCGAGCTGAAAAGTTCTACGCCACAGTTAGCGCATGTGTAGCTGCCGTTATCGTGTGTGTAAAGCAAGGCTCCACTAAAAGGTACTTCGGTAGCTTTATCGAATAATACTTCCTCTTGTTCTTTGGTAAGGTCTGGGTTCTTCTTCATACCTTTAGTATACTCTGCATATTTTAAGGATTACTTAGAAGAGGCTATAATAGATATATGAATACATTAGTAATTGCCGGTGGATGTTTCTGGGGAGTTGAAGAGTTGTTTCGCGAACAACCTGGGGTTGTTGATACCGAAGTGGGGTATGCGGGTGGAGAAAACGATAACCCAACTTTCGAGAACCATCCCGGACATGCAGAGGCTTTGGAAATTACCTACGACCCAGCTAAAACGAACCTAGCTGAACTTCTTGATTATCATTTCCAAATTCACGACCCAACAACCATGAACCAACAGGGGAACGATATTGGTTCAAGTTATCGTTCAACTATCTTTTACGCAGATGACGAACAAAAGAAAGCCGCTGAAGATGCAATTACTCGCAACCAGGTATATTGGAAGCAACCTATTATTACCAGTGTAGAACCTTTAAAGAGCTTTTGGCCAGCAGAAGATTACCATCAAGATTATTTACGCAAGAACATAGGCGGGTATACTTGCCACTTCGAGCGAGCCCGCTAATGGCAACACCAAAAACTATCCCAACCAATCAGGCGGTACAAAGCTTCATCGATTCGCTTGATGATTTACAGCAACGCGCTGATAGCGAAGAACTCGTTGCTATAATGAGTAACATTTCTGGTGAACCAGCAGTTATGTGGGGCTCAAGTATTATTGGCTTCGATACAATTCACTACAAATCAAAAGCAAGTGAAGGTGATTGGATGAAAATTGGCTTTAGCCCTCGCAAGGGGAAGATGTCGTTGTATGTTACCTGTGATGCCGAGATGCTTTCAGATGAGCTAAAAGACTTAGGCAAGCACCAAGTAGGTAAGGGGTGTATTTATATTAAGCGACTCAGCGATGTTGACAGGAATCAGCTTAAGAAAATAATTCAGAAAGCTTTCGATAACAGCGGCTGGTATCCAGCTGCGAACTAAATTCCGAGTACGTGCTTCACGCGTGCCAATGTCGCTTGGGCGATAGGGCGAACTTTTGCAGCGCCTTCAGCTAGAACAGCATCTAGATAGTCAGGATCTTGTAGTAACTCTTCGTAACGAGTTGCAAATGCGCCAAAGCGAGCATCAAGTACTTCAAGGACTCGATCTTTAGCATCTTTCCATCCGATAGATTTATTTACAATTTGGCTGGCGAGGTCGTCAGCTTGTTCTTTAGTCGCTAAATTCTTATAAATATTGAATAAGACAGTTTCGCGAACAGTTTCATCGGTATGATCGATTGAGTCGGTAACAATTTTGCGAGTGGCTTGTTCCCAGGCATCATGACCGGCAAAAAGAGGTATGGTGTTGTTATAGCTCTTACTCATCTTACGACCATCAATACCAGGAACTTCTGCAATGCCGTCGGCTATGACATGCTCTGGTAATACAAATACATTTTCGTTGAATTGACTGTTGAAGCGCTGTGCAATATCGCGGGCAATTTCAACGTGCTGAATTTGGTCTCGGCCAACCGGAACGTGAGTTGCGTTGAATTGAATAATGTCGCAAGCCATGAGAATAGGGTAGAGGTATAGCCCCATATTTACATCGTAGTCATCAGGTTTGCCTGCCTCACGGTTCCTATCTACGGCAGCTTTGTAGGCGTGCATTTTATTCATCCAGCCTTTTGGAATGAAATTATTAAGAATGGTGACAATTTCAAACTCTTCCGGTACATCGGATTGGCGGTAAAAGTTAACCTTCGATGGGTCAAGCCCAGCCGCCAACCAAGTAGCAGCTAAATTGCGAGTAAGCTCTTTCATAGTCTCACCATCTTGCACTGAATTGAGTGCGTGGTAGTCGGCAATGAAAAAGAAAGCTTCTGAATATTCGCTGGCGCGTCGTAAAGCTGGCTCAATTGCACCAAGATAATTTCCGATATGTGGAGTGCCGGTAGGTTTGATGCCGGTAAGGATAATGCTGTTTGTCGTATCTGTCATGGTATTAACTATAGAATAAGTGGCTAGAAAGTAATAGCCTTTAAGACGTTGAACATAATAATAGAGCTACCAACGAGAATTGCTGTCACGCCAATAATTAGTTTGTAGTTAATTTTTTTCAGTTGCGTTTTTGACCATGCCAGCACATCTTGCATTCTTTCTGGATGACGGTTCATGACAATAAGAATTAATGCGAAGGGTGCGATAACGGCGGCTAAGAAAATGGCCGTCAACACGAGTCGCTCGATAATGTCCTCTTTAGATTCAGAAATAAGGTTACTTGCAAGAAAGGTTGCTGTTGCCCCGCTAATACTTACGAATGTACGAAAAAACCCAAGGGATATCAGTGCCCAGTATCCTGATTTTGCGTTTACCTTTGCATCCTTTGTGATCCGGTTTGGCTTCTTGTGGATATACCAGAAACCACCGAGTATAAAGCTTGTACCAAGAATAGTATTAAAGACGACACTTACGTAGAGCGCCTTTAATGTTGAGTCAATAATTAGGCGCAGTGTTTCAACTTGAAAGAATTGAAAGAAGATACTTAATAGTATGATTCCAATCAATACACCTATCATCAACGAAATCATCAATGGTTGAGACCGCTTAGTAGCTGCTGCAAGTCCAACTTGTGTAGCGTAGAGTGTAGGGCTAAAGCCAGCGATAAGCCCAAGAATAACCATGGCAATGACTGCACCGATGAATGACCATAGTATATTGATAAGCTCTAGCATAGACTTATTGTATCGTAACTTAGATTTTATTTAGCAGAAGTATGCTACACTATCGACATATGAAAACACATCCGTTAACTAGCAAGAATTGGTTGTATGTAGCCCTTGTCGCCGTTTTAGTTGGAATTTGGTTCGCTTGGCCTTTCTTGAGCGTTATTGCTCTAGCCCTATTAATGGCCTTCTTATTTAATGGCGTATATAACAAGCTTGCTGGAAAGATGAAGAACGGTGCTGCCGCTATCCTTACTCTTTTATGGTCAGTACTTATAGTAGTAGTGCCTATTTTTATAATTTTGATTTTTACATTTATCCAACTAGTGAATTTAGCAGCTGGGCTTACAGAAACATTTACCGCTGATAATGCGGCAGTTCCTGCGTCTGTACAGGCATTTATTGATTGGGTGAACACTACTATTGGTCCTATTCTTGGTACTGCTACCGTTGTGACTGGTGATGGAATAACCACCTTCTTAAAAACTGCACTACCTGATGTATTATCCGGAATTGTAGGCTTCGTAAGTTCATTCCTAGGGGGTATTCCTGTAACCATCGCTCTTACTGTTATGTACATTTTCTTATTCTATGAATCACTTGTATACGGTAAAAAGATTCATGGCAGCGTTGTAGCGCTAAGTCCTTTCCAACCCGACATTACACGTATGTTCCTAGCTCGTATTGGCCTAATGGCAACTGCGATGGCTAAAGGTCAGCTCGTTATTTCGTTCATCATCTCATTACTATCAACACTCATTTTGACAATCTGTTTAGGCCTCGGCGATTACTTCTTCCTAATGCTCGTATCATTCACCGTGCTTAACCTTGTGCCATTAGGTTGTGGAATTATCGTTATTCCAATTACCTTTGCTGCAATGTTCTTTGGCGATTTCTGGGGCGGGCTCATTGCCTTCTTGCTCTATCTCGTAGTAGCGAACCTAGATGATGTTATCCGTCCGTTCTTCATCCCAAAGACAATCACGCTAACACCTGGCTTGACTGCACTTTCAGCCTTTGGTGGTGTAGTACTCTTCGGACTCATTGGTGTTGTATATGGTCCTATCATTATGATTATCATTGTTACTGCAGTTCAAATGTACCTCGATTACTACGACAAAGAACCAAAGTGGCGCAAAAAAGCCAACAAAGTTTCCGTCTAGTTATTACCACCTAGTAATACTTGACATACTTTTCATACCAGCGCATACTGGAAGGTAATATGCACGATAAACAACTCTATGGAACGGCAACAGTTGGCACAAAAGGGCAGGTAGTAATACCCGCTGATGCTCGCGATGCGTTGAATATTCAACCGGGCGATAAACTGTACGTTGTTGGTTCGCCTACTAAAAAGTTCGTAGGGTTTATCAAAGAAGAACAACTTCGAGATATGTTAGACCACCTCACTAATAACATCGAGCAATATAAAGATATCTTAAAAAAATAATAACAAAGGGAGGCATGTCTTATGCATCATCACTTAAGTTTGCGTAGAAAACTTATTATTATGCTCTCTGTTATGGCCAGCCTATTTTTGGTTGCGCTTGATCAGACCATTATTGCTACGGCACTTGGAAACATTGTTGAAGAGTTTAACGCCTTCAGCGCATTAAGTTGGGTTGTTACGGCATACTTAATTACTACTACAATTACAGTACCAATTGCTGGTAAGCTGTCTGATATATTCGGCCGTCGTAACATTCTGCTTATCGGTGTAGCTGTCTTTGTCGGCGCTTCTCTCATGAGCGGATTAAGCGGAAGTATGAATGACCTTATTCTTTGGCGAGCTGTACAGGGTATCGGTGGTGGTATTATTACTGCCAACGCATTTACTATTATCGGTGACTTATTCGCAGCTCGCGAACGTGGTCGATGGCAAGGGCTTATTGGTGCGGTCTTTGGGCTTGCTTCAGTAATTGGCCCACTTCTTGGTGGATGGCTCACTGACGGCCAAGCTATTTTTGGCCTCACAACTGATTGGCGTTGGACATTCTTTATTAATGTACCAATTGGTATAGTCGCCTTTATATTAATCGCTATATTTACTCCTGCATTGCGTCACGCTGCTAAATCGAAAATTGATTATGCCGGTGCAGCACTTCTGTCTGTAGGGCTCGCAACGCTTATCTTGGCTGTAGATAATACCGAATCTATATTTGCTGATCTAATGAGCGCTACAGGCCTATCACTTCTTGGCCTTCGAGTAATTATGTTCAGTATCGTTACACTCGCTACAGCTGGCTTTGTATACGTTGAGCATAAGGCTTCATCACCAATCTTGCCGCTTAAATTCTTCAAGAACCGTAATTACGTAACGATTCTTATTATCGCCACATTATTCGGCGCAGCTTTTATGGGTTCAATTCTGTACCTTACACAGTTTAACCAACAGGTATTTGGCGCCTCTCCGACTAATTCTGGCTTAATGCTTCTTCCGATGGTTGCCGGAATTATGGTGTCGAGTATTGTTTCAGGTCAAATTATTTCAAGGACTGGCCGTTATAAAATCTTCATGCAAGTTGGGTTCCTTGTTGCGACCGCTGCAATGATTGCTCTGACGTTCTTAAGCCCAGAACTTTCATATGCGTATGAAGCGGTAGTGATGATTGCGCTTGGTCTTGGTATGGGTGTAGCAATGCCGGTACTAAACCTCGCAATCCAGAACGAGGTTGAGCAAAAAGACCTTGGTGTGGCAACAAGCTCAAGCCAGCTATTCCGTAGCCTTGGTTCAGTAATTGGTACTGCAGTGTTTGGAGCTATGCTTACTGCAGGTATCCTTACACACGTTCCCGAGATGCGAGATACGGCTTACGTTCAGTCAGTTGCTCAAAACCCTCAGATAGCGCAAATAGGCTCAATTGACGACCCGAATACCTTGCTCACGCTTAATATGCCAGACATCAAGGGCGAGATTACAAATGCAGCCAACGAAAAGTTTGATACATTGCCAGAGCCGGCTCAAACAGAGGCGCGTGAAAGCTTTGAGACTAATCAGGCAGAGTTTGCTAACAAGGTAACCCACGCGTTCTCTGAAAGTCTACAACGCATCTTCATCGTAGCTGCAAGCCTGGTTGGGATGGCAGCGGTACTCGTCTTTACATTGAAAGAAAAGAAGCTCCACTCAGCCACACCCGGCGCTACACCTGGCGAAGCGTAGACTAAATTACTACACAATCTTGCTATAGCTTATTGCTAACCACTAGCCCTTTGATTTATTATTAAAACATAAGCACCGACTAAAGGTGTATTCTTGACTGCTTCGCAGTATATTGATAGTATTGTTATTGTGTCCTGCGCCAAAACTATAATTTAAAGGTCGGAGTGCAAGGGACTGTACATAGTACAAGGAGTGAATAATCACATGCCAATAGCCATCGAGTTTGTACCTTCTAGGTCCAAGAAGATAGCAGTGGATGTGGTGCCCGCCGAATGGCGAATCTTTATCGCCCACTAAAACGTGGAAGATGCGATATAATTAAATCGAAAACAACAAAACACCCCAAGGCACCGGGGTGTTTTAAATTTATCAAAAAAGCGCCGTATTTCAGGCGCTTAGTTGAACAGTAGCTTATTCAGCTAGTAGTTTGTCTAACTTAGCTTTAATGGCCGTTAGATCGCTTTGTACGATGCCGCTAGCGGTGGCTTCATCAAGCTTTTCGCCATTAAGGAAGAAGGTTGGTGTTGCTGAAACGCCGTTCGTCTTTCCGAGTGCCATATCGAAGTTAATCTTCTTTGTTACATCAGGGTTAGAAAGATCTTCTTTAAACTTAGTTGTGTCGAGACCGAGTTGATTTGCAAAGCTTACGAATGCATCGGTACGTTCGCTGGTGCCAAGGTTTTCCCAGCTGCTTTGGTTAGCGTAAAGGAGGTCGTGCATTTCCCAATACTGGTTTTGTAGGCCAGCAGATTCTGCAGCAGCGGCTGCGGCTTTAGCATTCGGGTGAATACTTGTAAGAGGGAAGTTACGGAATACGAATGCAATTCGATCGCCGTATTCTCCTAGGAGCGTTTTAACGTTAGGGTAAGCGGCGCCACAACTTGGGCACTGGAAATCACCATATTCAATAAAAAGAACTTTGCTATCTTCTTTGCCTTCAACATGATCGGCGATATTACCGCTTTCAGGTGTTGCTGCCAAGATAGAGTTATTATTTACACTCGAAACGTCTGCTGCTGGGTTAGTCAAACGAGTCCAGATAATTAAACCACCAAGTAGTGCCACAACTGCAACACTGAAAATTATCCAACCGACTTTATTCATTACATCCTCCAAAAATTACTCTTATAATTGTATCAGATAATAGGGTACAATTGGGGGTAACATGTTTACGTTTTTGGTAATCGTGACGGTACTCGTCTTTGTTGCACTGTTACTTACGAGTGGGGTAAAGCCAAGCCACTCTACTTTAAGCTTGTCAGAGCTACAGCGTAGAGCTGCAGATTCTGGGCCGATTAGGGCTGAGCTAAGGCGAGAAAAGTCGCTTCCCGCAATTAAAGCGCTTCTTGGCACAGTATCAGTTATTCTACTCGTTGTAACGGTTGTATTACTCATAGCCACTTTTAGTTGGATATTAGGGAGTATACTTTCGGTTATCGTAGCCATTTTCTACATCCCGTTGGCGCGAATCCGAAGTCTATCAGAGTTAGCGAATATAATTTACGTAAAGATTGAACCAAAGCTCCTTAACTTTGTTCGTGATTTCCCGGGCGTCTTTGCATTTCTTGGTGAAAATAGTCTGGATGATAACCGAAAGGTAGATTCAAAAGAAGAGCTTCAAGAATTAATCCACCGTTCAAATGTTGCGCTCACCGACATAGAACGCAAAGTGATCATAAATGCACTCGATTTTAATGATAAAAAAGTTTCATCCATTATGACTCCAAAGTCAGTTATCGATTTTATCAAAAGGGGGGAATTCTTGGGCCCATTAGTACTTGATGAATTACATTCCCTCGGACATAGTCGCCTGCCAGTTATTAATGAAGACCTCGACCATGTTGTTGGTATTTTATATTTACGTGACTTACTTTCACTAGACATTAAGCGCTCAGCCACAGCCGAGAAGGCGATGGATACACACGTGTATTACGTACGTGAAGATCAAACACTCGAACATGCACTCGCGGCATTTTTGAAAAACCGTCACCACATGTTTATTGTTATTAATAAGCAACGCGAAACGGTTGGGCTTTTAACTATTGAAGATACGATTGAAGCACTCCTTGGGCGCCGTATTGTTGATGAAGATGATAATCATGCCGACTTACGTTCCGTTGCCGAACACGAGAGTCGACATAACAATATGCCTGCTGGTCACGTTGACGTCTAGCCCTTAAGCACCAGAGGTGGTAAAATAAGCACAATATGACACGTGTACTTACTAAAGATATAGCTCAGCAAGTTGGGCAAACAATTACAATTCAAGGTTGGCTTCACAAAAAGCGTTTGCTTGGCGGCCTTAACTTTATTACGCTTCGCGACCGAACTGGTTTAGCGCAAACGAAAGTTGAAAACAAAGATGAGCTCGAAAAACTTCGTGGTTTACAAATTGGAACCGTACTCGCATTAACCGGAACAGTTGTTGCCGACGAGCGCGCACCAGGCGGTGCTGAGCTCCATGATGTAACTGTCGAAGTGATGGTACCTGTTACTGACGAACCGCCAATTGAAATCGATAAACCACTCGACCACAAATCGGAAAACTTAGATACTCTTTTCGAGCACAGAGTTATTGGTTTGCGTAACCTTCGTGAACAAAACATATTTAAAATTCAAGCAACTATCAAAGAGGCAACTCGCCAGTACCTCGCAAGCCAAGACTTTACCGAGTTCAACTCTCCAAAACTTCTTCCTGGCGCAAGCGAAGGTGGAGCGGAAGTATTTACCCTCGACTATTTTGGAAAAGAAGCTACTTTGGCGCAAAGCGCTCAATTCTATAAACAAATTATGGTTGGTGTGTTTGAACGTTCATACGAAATTGGTTCGACGTATCGTGCCGAGCCATCTGCGACAACACGTCACATGACTGAATACCTGACAATTGATGCAGAGATGGGATTTGTAAACTTCCAAGAGCTTCTTAGCACGGTAGGTGGCTTGCTAAAGGCTGTTGCGACAGACGTTTGGAAAGACCGTGAAGCTGAGTTGAAATCATGGAACGCTAGTCCGGTAACACTTTCGGAAGAAATTCCTCAACTTGGCCTTGAAGAAGTGCACGAGCTATATAGCAAAGCTACAGGCCAAGACAGCCGTGGCGAAAAAGACATGCGCCCAGACGAAGAAAAATGGGTAACTGAATATGCAAAAAAGAACTTAGGAAGCGAAGCAGTCTTTATTACGAAATGGCCTGTAAGTGAAATGAAGTTTTATCACCGTGCTTCTGTTGAAGACCCTACAATCGCTGAACGTGCTGACTTAATTTTCCGTGGAGTTGAAATCGCTACAATTAGTATGCGTGAAAACCGTTACGATGTTCTGCTTGAACAACTTAAAACGATTGCTGGCGGTGACCCAGAATCTGATGGCTTCCGCTACTACCTACAAGCGTTCAAATATGGTTTGCCGACACATGGTGGTTTTGGAATGGGCCTCGAGCGCCTTACTCAAAAGATTATTGGCTTAAACAACGTTAAAGAAGCGACGTTGTTCCCAAGGGACATAAACCGCCTTACTCCATAGTATCCGTTCAAAAAACATAAGCGTATAATACAAACAATGGAACCAGAAAACACACAAACAGCAGCACCTGTTGCGAAGCCAATAACGATAGTAAAAAACGCTCCACGGCAGCGGCATTTCTTAGCGGCGTTTTTTATTAGTTTTATGTGGGGTGTGTTTGGCGCCGACCGGATGTATATGGGCTTTTGGGGTCTAGGCTTTTTGAAGCTTATTACACTGGGTGGTTTTGGTATATGGGTTATCGTTGACCTTATCTTGATTATGGGCGGCTACATGCGTGATAAGCAGGGCCGTGAGATGTTACAGATCGCCGAGTATAAGAAGTTTGCCTACCGTACGGTGCTGATTTTTGCTGCTGTACTGGGGTTAGTTGTTTTGATAAACGGTATTTTACTTATTCTGGGTATCTCCCAGTTGTTTACGATGTTTGAAGATGGTAGCCTGCCAGGGCTCGATAGTATTAATGGAACAGGCCTGCCAACAGACTTACAGCAAGAACTTAATTATTAGTTTATAAAGCAGGTGTATTGTCGAGGGAATGCCACACGTACCAACTGGCAATCGATTCGTATGGATGCCATTGGTTATTAAGCGAAACAGTTTCAATATCTACTGGGCTTGGTTTTTCAGGTAGCGCGTACAACTTATAAATACCATTCTTAATTCCTAGGTCACCGGTTGGCAGTACATCAAGTCGCCCCATGCAGAATAATAAGAACATGTGAACGGTCCAAACGCCAACACCTTTAATCTGAACAAGTTCGTCAATTACTTCTTGGTTAGTGAGTGAATCGAGGTGCGAGAATTGTACTGAACCATCAAGTACGCGAGTTGCTAAGTCTTTAATGTAGCCAGCTTTTTGTCTGGATAGTCCAACGCCTCTCAGCTCTTCAATATCAGTTGCCAGGATTGATTCTGGGCTTGGAAAATCTTCAGAAAATAGTTCTTTGAATCGTTTTAAGATAGTCGCTGCAGCCTTAACGCTAAGTTGTTGAGAAATAATACTCTCTACTAATTCTTGGTAGTAATTTTTGTGCGGAGTGAAGGCAGGCAACGGTGCGTTTCTAATTATCTCACCCAAAATTGGGTCACGTTCGCTTAAATAATCAGCAGCTTTTTGAAAGTTCTTAGGCGAAGCTAGCTCGAACACTATAATTCAACAGTCTTTCCGTTAATACGTTGGTAATTGACGCCTAAATCTTTAACGATATTTGTTATCATGCCATCAATAAGGGCTTGGCCTTCTTCCGACAAAATAGCGTCATGAGTAGGAAAGACGAATGAAGGTTTTAAGGTTCGAATAAAATTCATTGATTCACTAATTTTTAGCCAAGGTGCACTAACCGGAAGCGCCAGTTCTTTGATTGGGCGCTCTGGTACGTAAAAAGAATCGCCCGGGTAATATAGGTGATCTTCAATAACAACGCCAATGTTTGCTGGCGGGGTAATAGCAAGGTCGATTGATTCATGTGTCCCGCCGGCAAACTGTAAACTCATGCCAGCTGCTTCGACCACTTCGCCAACATTTATCGCTTGGGTATGTTCGTTTGGAAAATCGTGCACAATACTCTCATGTGCTAATAGAACAGCGTTAGGGTGCTCGCGTAGGATAGTAATTATGAGTTGATTATTACAGTGGTCGGGGTGATTATGTGTAACAAAAACAGCTGCAACATGTTTCGGCATAATAAAGTCGTGGGTAAAGTTACCTGGGTCGACGACAATACTGACGCCATCTTTCTCGACCACAAAACAAGCATGCTGGAACTTTGTTAATTTCATACTCTTAGTATACTAGTGAACGTGGATATACTCGAATTCCAAGATATTATTTGGCAAAAAGGTCGTGAACTTTATCGCGAGATGCCTTGGCGCGCCGATACTCGGCCATATTACGTTATGGTCAGCGAAATTATGCTTCAGCAAACACAAGTTGATAGGGTAGTTCCCAAATTCGAAGCTTTTATAGCCGCATTTCCAACGGTTGAAGATTTATCGAAGGCAACATTAGCCGAAGTTCTGCAATTATGGAGTGGTTTAGGTTATAACCGACGCGCAAAGTTTTTGCATGAAGCTGCTAAAAAAATAGTTAATGAGTTTAATGGAATATTTCCTGAAACCGAAAAAGAGCTGATAAGTTTACCTGGTATTGGCGTAAATACAGCAGGGGCTTTGTTGGCATACAGCTTTAATCAGCCTGCTATTTTTATCGAGACCAATGTCCGAACCGTGTATTTTTATCATTTCTTTCTAGAAAAAGAAGATGTGACCGATGTTGAGCTGCGAGCTATTGTTGAAGCAACTGTTGATACCGAGCATCCACGCGAATGGTACTGGGCATTAATGGACTATGGCAGTTACTTAAAACGACAGGGAATTGGCCAGAATAATAAAAGCCGTCACTATAAAAAGCAAAGTCCATTAAAGGGGAGTGTGCGTGAGGTTCGTGGGCAGATTCTAAAACTTCTTACGGCTGGTGATTTTGACGAGGAAACACTCCGGGCAGAACTAGTCGCAGATGAGCGATTTGAACCGGCCCTACTTTCGTTAGAAAAAGAGGGCTTAATAGCTAAAACGGATAAAGTGTTTCATTTAAAGCACTAAGATGTAATTAAGCTGAAAATGGTACAATACATAGACATGAAACGTGCTATTTACACGATTATTGCTGCAGCTGCATTTACGGCTTTGTTTGGTTTCGCTACGCAAACAGCACATGCGCAATCTACCGCGCTTACTGCCGAGCAAGTCGAGCACATTCGAAGCAACTGTGTTTCTATTAAAAATACGCTAAACCAGCTCCATGCTAGCGATGCTTTATTAAGGGTTAACCGTGGTCAAGTGTACGAATCAATGGCGGGCAAGCTAATGGATCCGTTTAATTCACGGTTAAATAATAATCGCCTTGATAATAAAGCTACGTCAGTAGTATTAACTAGCTACCGTACTTCCCTCGACACGTTCCGAACAGATTATAAAAATTATGAAGAAAAACTATCTAGTTCTATTCGTACCGACTGCACAAGTGACCCAGAAGCGTTTTATCTGAAAATCGAAGAAGCGCGCATACTTAGGGCGAAAGTGCATGAAGATGTTGTAAAGCTCCACCGTTACATTGATGATTATCGTACTGCTGTGAGTGACTTCCTTTTAAACTTTGAAAGGCTGTCGGAATAATTATGGTTGAACCAGTTACGCTCCAACCGGATGAAAATATGACCTTTTGGGATAAGCACCGCTTGTCGTTATTGCTCATTCTCACCGTTCTTATCGCGCTTACTCTAACGGTAGTAAGTATGTTTGCATATAATGCCAGCGGTACCGCGCAGCTTGATTTAAGCCGTCCAGGCTATTTATCTGTTAGTGATCAAGTTGATAAAACCGATAAAATTACAGAATACAGTGCCTTTGGCTCGGTAAATAAAGATTCAATCGATGAGTTTACAAAGCTATATGACGAACAGGCGGCAAAGGCCAAGGCGGTCGACGCATTTAACGGTGACCCGCTTAACCCTGAGGTTCTAGAGTTCGGTCTGTCGAATGTTTCGGAGTAGATCCGAATTCAACTTGAAATAGCTCGCATAGAAGTCGATGCATTTCAATTAGCTCTGGGAATTGCTTAAAGCATTCTGCTACACGATCATGAAGTTTTCTGTGGGCTTCTTGGAGTTGCTCAAGAGTAGTTACTCCGTAATCCTCGGCCATCACTTTTTTACCTTCACCTAATATGTCCACAATTATTGGTAAGTTTTTATCGACACACCTTACGAAGATAGCTTCAATTTTTTCTTGTTTCTCATACTCAATGACAAGAGATGCATGATAAGGAGGTAACTCGGCCAATAATTGCGGCAAAGAAGCATGCTCTCTTTGCGTTTTTAAATTCATATCTTCTTGATTATGGTGAAACGTTGCGGTGTCACCGACTATGGCCTCAATGAAGTCGTGCGCATTCCCAAATTGCGACACTAATCCAAGATCAAGCTTGTCGCGGTACAGCATGGCCCCTAGCTCGGTTGCCACTACTGAAACCATGTGGCTATGTTCGGCATTGTTTTCTCGAGTATATTCATCGTACCGTGGCCTTCTTTCGACTCGAGCAAACCTCATGATAAATGCCCCAAACTTAAGAGCTGTTGAAGTTGCTGTAGGTTCCTTAATGGGAGTTGCTAGTAATTCTGGAGTAGTTACTTTATTTCGGTCAATTTTTGCAATAGGAAATACTTCCATGATTATTCTCCTCATGGCCTTTTGGCGTTACTAACTGATTACATTGTCACTATAACGTGGTATTCTGTTGATAGATAGAAAGTATAATTTGAGTCAAATATGATTGAGCAATCTGCAATTACACATCACATTCAAAAGCATATTCTTGGTGTATTAATGTTTCAGGAAGTGGCTCGATTCCGTGATTTGCGACCACCAAAGGTTGATACAAACCTTTTTTCTTACCACCTGAAGTTATTGATAAAAAATAATATAGTCAAAAAGCTACCATCTGGATATTCGTTGAGTATTAATGGCCTAACGTATGTGGACCGAGTCAGTGTATTAAGCAAAGAACTTCGAACCCAACCTAAAATTATTACCATGTTAGTAATTCAAAATAGTGAAGGTGAAGTATTATTATGGAAACGAAGGCGCCAGCCCTACATTAACGCCTGGACGTTACCATACGGCAAGTTACACACCGAAGATGTTAGCCTTGAAGCGGCAGTGCAGCGTGAATTAACCGAAAAGATAGTTTTAAAAGATCAAGCCGTGCGGCATGTTGGTGATTGCTATATTCACGTAAATACCGATGGGCAGTTGCTCTCAAACACGCTTGCTCATATTTTTCGTTTTGAACGTGATGATATCGACTTGAGAGATAATTTCTTATGGGTGAAGCCACATAAGCTTTCGCAGTATAAATTGGCGCCAGCTGTTGAACAAATTATTGCTCGAAGTTTTTTCAATGATCCGTTCTTTTTTGAAGAGTTTTATGAAGATTGGTATAGTGATGAGTATGAATCTTAACGACTATCAGCAAAAAGCACTCAAGACGGCGAGCCCTAAAGATAAAAAAGATGAGTTATTTAACTTATTGCTTGGTTTGAGTGGCGAAGCAAGTGAGATTGCCGAAAAGGCACGAAAAATTATTCGTGATCATGATAGTGATTTTTCTAAGCTCGATAAAGACGACCTTACAAAAGAATTAGGCGACGTTTTGTGGCATGTTGCTGTACTTGCGAGTTATTTTGATATTCCACTTAATACCGTAGGTGAGGCGAATATAAAAAAGCTAGACAGCCGATTAGAACGAGGTGTGTTGTCGGGTAGCGGCGACAATCGCTAACTAGTAGTAAGCTTTTCGCGAACCCAGCCATCAATGGTGCCAGCGCCCATGAATAAGATTAAGGCACCATTATCACGAGCGGCAATAATAGCATCCCATAGCGCATCATTAAGGTCGCTATAGATAATAGAATCCTTATTAGTAATATTCTGAGTTAATTCTTCAGAGGCTAATACTGCTTGATCTGGATTCTCGCGTGTAAGGTAGGTTGGTGCCCAGTAAGTAGTTTTAGCAAGCTCAAACTGATTGGTGTATTGATCACGAATAAAATGTTGTCGCCAGTTTTGGTGAGGTTGATATACCAACACGATGTCGTTGGCAACTTCGCGTGCCATTTGTAACGTAGCGGCAATTTCTTCAGGGTGGTGACCATAGTCAGAGTAGATATTATCAGCAAGTTTTTCAAAGCGGCGATCGGTTCCAGGGAATGATGCAAGTGCCTTTACAACTTCTTCTTCACGGCCCTTGAAGCCTAAGTAATCAACAAGGAGCGTGAATACAAGGTATGCATTTTGTCGGTTATGCAGGCCAGGTAGGTTGATGAAGCTTACGTCTCTTGTTTCTTGGTCGGCGATATGAAGAATACCGTATGTATCGAGTTTGTCAGCATCAATATCTTTTTTCCAACAAATAACTACTTTAGATTGTGCAATAAATTGATTAAATGCATCGTAGTACGATTCTTCAGTTGGGTACGTATCTGGGTGGTCATAATCGACTGAGGTAATAAGGGAAATATTTGGGTTAAAATGTAGGAAATTTTTATCGTACTCATCGCATTCGTACAAAAAATACTCACTGTCAGGGTCGTAAGCGCCGCTTGAGCCAAAAGAAACGGTAGTTCCGATTGAATAACTTACTGGAATATCAAGTTGCTTAAAAGCCCACACCGCCATACCCGTAGTAGTTGTTTTGCCATGAGTTCCAGAAACCGCAATAAGTTTTAAATTATATTCAGCAATAAATTCAGCTAAAAATTCGTCACGTTTTCCAGTCCGGATACCGAGCTTACGAGCAAGCGCAAGTTCAGGGTGATCTTCTGGGAGGGCGGCAGTATATACAAACCAATCAAGTGGGGTTTCATTATGGCAACTTTGCAAGAAGGTTCCGTCTTGCCCAATGTTAATAATGACTCCTTGTTCACGAAGCTCTTCGGTTACTAAACTTTCTGCGAGATCGGAGCCTATAACATTGAGCCCAGCATCGCGTGCAATTAACGCCAAAGGCCCAATACCGACTCCACCAAGACCAGAGAAATAAACATTCATGTGACCAGTATATCACTTGTAACAATAGAGGTGGTGTGATGTAATAGAGAAAAAGGCTGGGCAGCACACAAAAATGTTAAAAAACTTATTTCAAAAAATGCTTTCGCGGCGTCATTTCTGGCGCTACGCGACTTTTAGTGAGATAGCCGAGCTTTACACATCAAGGATGTTACGCATCGCCGCCCTGTATATGGCCGGCGCGTTTATGTCGATTTACCTCTACCAAATTGGTTACGGAATTGGACACATTGCACTGTTTTGGTCGGTATTCTTTTTATTCAAGGTATTTGTATCATTACCAGTTGCATCATTTGTCGCTAAAGTTGGTCCAAAGCACGCAATTCTTGTATCAAACATTCTTTATATCCCGGCGATGATCCTTTTTACACTTCTACCAACAGTCGGTCCTTGGTTATTGCTGCCAATCCTTGTACTGCAGGCAGTCTCGGCATGTATGTACCAAATTGCCTATACAATCGATTTTTCTAAGGTAAAAAGTATTGAACATGCTGGTAAAGAAATTGCCTACATGAATATTATTGAAAAAGTAACGACTGGCTTAAGCCCGCTTATTGGTGGTATTCTCGCTTTCTTATTTGGCCCACAAGTTGTGCTTATTGTTGCTGCGGCTTTATTTGCCTTAGCCGCCGTTCCATTGCTTAGCACGGGTGAGCAAGTACAAACGAATGTAAAGCTTACGTTCCGAGGTTTTCCATGGAGGCTCATTAGAAGGCACTGGATAGCACAAACTGCGGCCGGGTTTGACGTCTTTACATCCGGGACAGTCTGGACCCTATATACTGCGGTGATTGTTATTGGCGTAAGTACGACAAAGAATGATGTATACCTCATCAGCGGCATTCTGCTTTCGGTCGTTCTATTAGCCGCGTTAGTTTCTTCATATGTGTATGGAAAGCTCATCGACAATAAAAGGGGCGGTGACCTAATGCGAATAAGCATCGTAGCTAATGCCTTGACTCATTTCCTTCGACCATTCATCACGACGCCAGTCACGGTCGCTGGGATTAATGCTGCTAACGAAGTAGCAACCACTGGCTATACTATGCCATACACGCGCGCTGTATTTGATAATGCCGATCTATCAGGGCATCGAACCACGTATCTTGGAATTGTAGACTTACTCGGCAACTTTGGTGCATTTTTGGCCGCCGCACTATTAGGAGGCATGTTCTTAGCCTTTGGCGAAACCGTTGCGCTCACTAACTTCTTCTTTATTGCTGGTTTTGTTGTACTTCTTGTTCTTACGGCGCGTTTCTCTCTCTATAAAAAATAACGCTCGTGGTACAATTAAGTGAGAACATAAGGTGGGATACCTCTAGGATTGTGGCTGATAAAGGCAGAATAAAACGAAGCATTAAAGACTTGCAACGTATTAAAACGTGGCAGCTTATTGTATTGCTTATCATTGTTGGTTTCGTGGCGGCTACTTTCTTGCGCCTTAATAACATTGGAATGGTCGAGCGCCGCACGGCCGTTATGAACGCTGACAAGGAGGGGAACGAAGAAGTTATCATCCAAAGGTTGTATGATTTACAGCGGCATGTCAGCAGCCATATGAACACCGAATTGGGAAGGGGCGTATACCTTGAATCAAGCTATGCTCGTGACATCCAAGAGTGGCAATCTTCGCAGTACGGTGATTCCAATCCGAATGGAAATATTTATAAAAAAGCTCAAGAGGTTTGTGCCCCTAAGTTTAGTAATTATTCGGTCGCTTACCTGCAGTGTACCACTAGTGAATTGGCAAAATATCCAGCTGCAGCCGACCCGGCAACCGACACAAGTAAGCCCCGGCAAGAGGCGTACATTCATGCCTTTAGTTCACCCTTTTGGAGCCCTGATTTTGCAGGGTGGGCGTCCATCCTTTTTGTAGTTATTTTAGGGCTCATTATTATCCGATTTATTAGCCTTGGTGTTCTCGCGTTGCTCCTCCGTAAGCATTATAAAAGTATTTGATATTGACAGTACCCCTAGTGAAGCTGTACTCTTACTCTCGTATAGCATTAATAGGAGGTATAAATACTTATCATGGCTTACAGTCACACTAACTCAAAGGGCGTTACTTACTACCTACACAGCACAGAAGTAACACTTCGTGGTGGAAAACCACAAACTATCTACTTCTTCGCTAAAGTTGAGAAGAACGCAAAAGGTCAACCAGTAGATCTACCTGAAGACCGAATTGTTAAAGAAAACCCACGAAACGGTTTCCTAACTGTTTCAAAGAAAAAATAGTCTTAAAAAAACTATTGCACCGTAAGCGGTTTGACCCTATACTGGAGTCAAACAAACAGGTGCTGGAACACCCCCCTTCCCCGGGGGTGTTTCTATTTTTTGTAGCAATTTTTACCATAAAAGAGAACGACCCCGCAGAACATTGTTCGGCGGGGTCGTGTGCTCTTGGGTGAAGGCTGGCCTAGGCTGCCTGTTTCTGGGCCGCAAGGGCGTCGATCCGGGGAGGGAAGAACCCGGTCCAGTGCTCGAGCTTGCCGTCCTCGTGGGTCACGAGAACGATCGGAGCACGTGAGTAGTTCGAGTCGAGGTCCTTAATACGTTGTTTTGCAGTTGGGTCCGCGTTGACGTCGACGAATGTGAAGTCGAGGCCATGCAGCATCAAGTGCTCGCGTGTCGTGCGGCATGGGTCGTTATCTGGGTCCTCGACCACCTTACCAAACAGCTCAATCTTCATCTTTCGAATCCTTCCAGGGGATGGTACCTTATCCAAGAGCAAGGTGCTCAAGGCAAGGAGGTGGGCATTTCAGCTTACTCGACTTGTCGTTGACGCATCTAGGTTCGATTGTAAATTCTAATGTAAAAAAATACTAGCGCGAAGTAACTGTTAAATTAGTGCTTAAGGTGGCGATGATTGACTTTAGTATACGGTTATGCTATAATAAAAATAATATGGTACACGCATCAGAACGACTCGATCAACACACCTTCTTGGATAGCGACGGTGACGTACGCCTTGCCGCCGATTTTGTTGATGCACTTGATAACGTGATCGACGCCCCCGACGCACAGGTGCTTGATATGGCATACGTAGCTCCTGAAGCCCTTGAGGTCGCCCCTGAGCTTACGGCCGAAGAAGCCCGCCTCATTGCTCAACAAGACAACTGGGACCAGCTCCTGGACGATATGAGCGATAAACACTCGTCCCACCTGCTTGCACTTGCTGCAATGATTAATAAATATGGTGAACGCCCAATTGCACCTGTTCCCGAGCGAGTACAGGATGACGCCGAAAAACCATCAACAACTCTTCTTGGCGCTGAGGCGATTAAGGCTATAAATAATGATCCTTTTACTGAAAAGGCGATTGCTAAAATTAGGAACCACCCAACTAAGAGTGATGCAGCTATAGAGCGAGAGGTTGTCGAGTTAATTGCAAGGCGTCGAGCGCAACTCGAAATAAATTCAAAGCCATAAAAATAGCACCCAGAAGGGTGCTATTTAGTTAATCCTTAATCTTGGCGAAACGCGGAACTTTTTTTCCATCAATTTCAACCGGTTCGAAGAACATATTGAAAGGCCGCACCCAGATAGCGTAGGGCTCATACAAACCTTTGTATACGACGAACTTTTCGTCTGTTTCAGTATGTGCACCTTCGCCAATAACTTCGTATTTATTGCCTTCGTAGTGTTGGTAGTGGCCGGTTATATCTGTTTCCATGTTATTCTGCCTTTCGGATCATATTAATAATTGGCATCGGAGTGTCAGCAAACATTCCCTCGGACCCATCTACTTTTGTAAAACCAAGCTTAGTATAAAACGCTATAGCGCGATGGTTGTATGAAGCCACGGTGAGGAGGATGTCTTTGTTTTTGGTCCAAGGTAAGAATGCTTCCCAAAGTTGTTTCCCGAGTCCGGTTCCGTAAGTACTTTTTAATGTATACAGTCCGTCGAGCCAATATTCATTCTCTTTAAGATTGCCATCAATAAAGCCAACGATATTCCCAGACTCGTCTCGTGCTATGCGTAGAAAGTAAGTTCCAGCATTTAACGATGATTTAATCGCTTCTTCGCGACGTTCAAGGCCTTCTTTTGAAAGCCGGTTACTTATTCGGTTTTCAATGAACTCTTTGCTAATGCCGAACTCATCATTTGGATATGTTTCTATCCATGATTGATTATGTAACTTTGCAAGTTCGAGTGTGTCGGATATTTTCGGTTGTTCAATGGTGTGGCGCATATTTATAACCTTTCGCCTGCTTATCTAATATCGATTCAACTTTAGTTTTGAGTAAACCATATCGATACTTTGTTTCGTCGTCGGCAAGGCGCTTGTCTCGCAGGGTAGAATAGTTACCTAGATTAACAGGTTTTGGTCTCATGCTCACAGGTATCTTGTATTGTGAGCCAGTTGTATCTAGAACCGTTCCATCGTCGAGAATATTGAAATAATGTGTTTCATCAATGTCGTCACCATTAACCTGGTATCTGACTATGTCACCACCAAAATAGTCTTGTACAGCAAGCGAAGACGTTACGCATTGGCCGCGGGCTGGGTTATCTCGAGTCCATATGCCAACACCGGCGTAGCCAGTCTTCTCATCCCAGGCTTCGTGCAAAGCTGCCGTGAGTTGTTGAAGGGTTGGTTTGTTCATGTATTTATCATAACAAAAGCAGCCAGCAGAGGTGTGATTATCATGAGGGTTAAATTATTTTATCAACTGGAATTCGATTCCTACGACGCCATACTTTTCTTGATCTTTTTCTGAATAAAACAAAGACACTCTATCAAGAAGTTCATTTGTTGAGGGAGTACTATACTTACCGATAGTGTTTTTGTTAAGAAAGAGTTCCCGGAACGACCGTTCTTTATGAAGCTTTATAATTACAGCCTCAACCAAATCGTCAGCATTCGCGGTACTAATAAAAAAGAGGCTATCTCCAACTTTATACGTACGTCTTTTCTCATCGAACAAGCGGTTCTCGATAGTTTTTTGTCCGGATCGAATATATTCGAGTGCTTCAGGATTCAAATGGAGGAAGTGTATTGCCATCTATGTTTATCATAACAAAAAGAACTCCATAAGGAAGTAAGCGTTGTATAATATAGTTATAAATCCGCCTTGCGGTCCTGTCGAATCGCCAACGACATCACAGGACTTGCGGTTCCATCGATTGGCTTCGATAAATTTAACAAGGAGATCGCTATGGCCGATAAAGAGGCAAAGCGCATTGCAAGAGAACAAAGAGCTCAACAAGAACACCAACTATGGCAAGAGTCTTCGAAAGAATATTGGAGTCATTGGCGTGCATGGGGCTCTTGGTTTAGCTGGGGCTCACCTGTCGGATTGGGGATATTCATTGTCCTCGTCGCCGTAACCTTCGCAATCTTTAAATGGGCTATAAGTCTATAAAGAGTGCAAAATCAAAAACACCGTTTAATGACGGTGTTTTTATTATAGTTATGCTTGGTGGGGCATAGTTAACGAGGTTAGAACTAAGCTTGTTTCTCGGGATGATCATAAGGTCTAGAATTTGGCGGAGCATTTTCTCTATAATGCTCAGTAACTTGATTTCGAGCTTCATCAACACCAGTACGCTTTCGTTCAAAATATGATAGATAGCTTTTGGATGATGGAGTAAAAACAAGAAGGTTTGGTGAAATTGGCTGAGTAAATACTCCTCCATATCCTTCAACCGTATCAACGAGCGCTCTATCTTCTCCTGGCCAGTAGTTATCAAGAGCCAAGATTTTTTCAAGTAGTTCATCTTGGGCAATATTTATAGCCATATTTGGGCCATATTGTGCTGCTTTTGAACCTACAATTCGGTCATTGCGTGATTGCATGGCTCGTTTCATTCTTCGAGCTGTTCTTATAGTATTTTCAAAAACCGTATCCTCAGTAAAAATAACGGGGCCTCCAACAATAGCTGGGTTATGATCATCTTTTTCACCCATAACCTCGTGAACCATGCCTGAACGCCACAAAGATGGAAATATAGGCCGGCTATCAACATCTAATATTAAGATGGGCGAAAGTGCACGATTGCCCATATGTCGTAATGCTCCTTGAATAGAGGGCAGTTTTCCTTGCTGTTCAAAAGTAAGAACCGTTGCACCATAGCGCTCGGCGATTTCAGCAGTTCTATCTATTGGGCCGTTTATTGCAATAATCGGCTCTACCGTTTCTGCAGGCAAAGAGAGTAAAGTTTGCTCAATCCTTTCTTGAGCTTTAAAAGCTGGGATTATTATAGGTGTTTTATATTCCATTTGACGTGTCATATTAGATATATTATACAATAATTATATAAATATTACAATATGTGCTATCGTTGAAACATGAAACTATATCTTGCTCGTCACGCTCAAACAAACTACAACATTCAAAAGTTAGCGAACTCAGACCCAAGTGTTGATGTCCACTTAAGTGAAGAAGGAATAAAGCAAGCAAAAAATCTCGGGAAGCTTCTTGAAGCAGTAGATTTCGATATTGTTTTTATTTCAGAACTGCCTAGAACTCGTGAAACAGCTGGGTATATCAACGATTATCACCACAATGAATACATAATTGATGGCCGCTTAAACGACAACAAGACTGGATTCGAAAGCCAACCGGTTGATGAATGGCTAAAAGCCTTGGATGATTCCGACAATCGCTGGGATGCAAAGTTTAATGGAGGAGAATCGCTCAATGAGGCTGCAAGTAGAGCCCGTGATTTTATTGAGTTCCTTAAAACACAGCCCTATGAGTCCGTTCTAGTCGTAACTCACGGTTTCCTAACGCAAGCAATCTTTGGGTATATCGAGAATAAGTCGTTAGAAGAAGCCGCTGAATTTAACTTGCTTCAAGGGACCTACGCCGAGTTTGATTTGACTGCAATAAAACAATAAGCTGTGACAATTCAGCAATTTAAAACAACAGCATTAAGCTGTTGTTTTAAATTGGCGGGGCATTATGGACAAAGTTAGAACTACTTTACAAACCCAACGATTCTAAATAGATCATGCAAGCCATGAATTAAATTATCCATTGAGTCGGCTTCATCAATAGAAACCCAGCGATATTCCGAATGCGCAGCCTCTTCTATTACGACGACATGGGGCGTCTCTAACTTAACTCGGTGGGTAATATATGTAACTATATCGCCTCGTGGAGATACAAAGTCATCGGTACTAAGAACCTCAATTTCACTAGACGCTGCCCGATAGCCCGTCTCCTCATACAGCTCTCGCTGAATCGCTTCAATATCAGATTCGTCATCTTCGACTTTTCCGCTTGGAAGCCCCCAGGTGTCGCCATCCACTTTGTGGGGCAAACGATGCACTAGTACGAACTTATTGTTATATTCTAAAAAACAGCCGACGACTCTCATAGCTTTATGATAACAAAAAGAACTCCATAAAGAAGTTCCTTTTTGCTAGCATAAGCTCGTTGGTGGGGCATTTTTAAACGAAGTCAGAATCTATTTAACTGCTTGAACCGTTTCAACGATGAGTTTTTCGAGAAGATCCGTGCTGTCTTGTATCTCACTGATATCAATATATCTTGCGTCGGTTACACCATCGCCAAATGTAAAGTTCGATGATTCGATTTCGGCTTTGTATACTATCCAAGTCATCCAAATATCTCTTTGATCAAGGTACACATTGGTTGAGTATAGAATTTCGCCTATCGCTACATTCTCGACACCAATTTCCTCTCGGATTTCACGTTTGAGGCAATCTTGAGCTGACTCTCCATGTTCTAGGCCACCCCCTGGAAGACTCCAAAAATCTTGTTTTTCTTTTACGACAAGTATTTTGTTATTTTCATCATTAATTAATGCTTTTGCGACAACTCGGTATATTGTGGATGGGTACATGCCTATATGATAACAAAAAGAACTTCTTTTGAAGTTCTTTTCTTAAGCATAAGCTCGTTAGTGGGGCATTATGAACAAGGTCGGAACTGCGCTACAATGATTAAATGCAGTTTAAAGCTACAAAGCCTTTGGTAAGATCTGTCTCATTCTGGGGTCTATTGCTTACAATAGCTCTTATTTTTCTATTTATGGTAATACGCTCCAACGGGATACTGGATGTATTAATTCTAGGGACTCTAGGATTTATATTCTTTCCATATATCGTTGCGATAATCATACTCGCAACGATGTTTATTACTTTTGGAATTATCTTCACAGTTTACCTTTCTAGACGAATCGGAGATACCATTCTCGCAAAGAGGCAAATTAATAAGACAATTTTATATACTGCGCTAGTTCTGGGCATAGTTATAGTGCTTGGGATTATTCTTTATCTTGTTGTGAATATACCAATATATTTGTATGAATAAAAACAGCCAGAATAGTTCTGACTGTCTTGATGATTAAATTTGGTGGGGCTGGATGGAGTTGAACCATCTACCAAGTGGTTATGAGCCGCCTGCTCTGACCGATGAGCTACAGCCCCGCACCCAAGTTATTATACTATGTATTTCAATCTGTTGAGATATAATAATAACAAGGTGCTTATGCCTGATATAAACATTCGTAAAATTATCTATACTATTCGTCACAAATATCTGACGTTTAATAATGTTGTCATTGCGGCAGCCTTCTTGATTGCCGCCAGTTGGGTATGGGGTTCACTTGAGGTAATGCAACGAAATTACGCACTTCAAAAAGAAGTCGATATTAAAGAGAGGCAGCTTCAACTTACAAAATTACAGCGTGATAGCCTTGAGCTTCAAAAGAAATATTATCAAACCGATGAGTATAAAGAACTTGCGGTTCGCGATACTTTGGGCTTAGTGAAGCCGGGCGAAAAGCTATTAATCTTGCCAGACAATAGCGCCGAGGCAAAGGAAGCCGACAAACCAGTTGCGCAGGTTGTCGTAGTTCAAGCAACTACGCCAAACCTGCAGCAATGGTTGAATTTCTTATTCGGCGGCAATAGTAAAAGTATTAATACTGAAGATTAAATACCAAGAATTTGCTTCTTTTTTGCGTCGAATTCTTCTTGTGTAAGAATTCCTTGGTCTTTTAACTGAGCAAGTTGTTGAAGTTGTGTCACAGTGTCATCTGCGGGTGCTGCATACTGCTGTTGCGGTGCTGGCGCTGCTTCTTGTTCTTGTTGACCCCAGCGAGTTGCTTGGCGTCGACTCACGTTGTTAGATACTGCTGTTGCAGTTCCTGAGATAACTGCAGTTCGTGCGATTCCTCGTAAAAGTCCCATATTAATTGTCTCCTTCGTTTAGTTCAAGTTCTGCGTCTGGGTGAATGCGTCCATCGGCTACGAGTACGCCATTGCTGTTAATTAACGCTTGCTTAAGTGGCTTAGCCCAAAGTTGCTCAACAATCAATAATCCAGCTGAAGTGTTGTTTTCAAGAAGGTCGGCCATTTCGGTAATGTCATCTTGGTCAACGAGAGAATTATCTGAGCTGTATTTTTGTGTAAATTCAATTGCATAGCTATCGCCAGAATTTGCAATATCCAGTGTTGATACGTTGCCGTCAACATCCTTAGTAATAAGAGCTAGGGCTACTAAATCAATAATTTCTTTATCAATAGCATCGCCAATGGTTTGTAAGATAGTGCCGTCGAATTTATTTCCTTCGAACCCAACAATAATGTAGTCAATCGGTCCTCGCATGTGTCCTCCTGTGCTTATTTTGCCTCATTATAGCACCAGCTTGCTGAGGATAGACAGTTTACTGGCTTATAAAATATTTTTTATAAAGTTGCTGCGTATCCTCGAAGGCTTCCTCGAAGTATGAACTCAAGGTGTCGTAGTCTAAAGAAGCAAGCTTCGCAGTGTGGGGAAATGATTGAGCATTCGCTTGATCAAACTTCAAACCCATGCCAGCTGCTATCGCATATTTGAATACCATGAAGTTTACGGCAGCTTTATGAAGGTCTATACCTGCTTGATCATCCCATTTTGCATAGGTGATATCCATTAGCCGATCAATAAGGTTAGAACTTTTTTCGAAAATGAGCGGGTCGCTTTCTATTTGTTGTTTTCCAACAATGACACTAAGGGTATCGTCGCCACTGGCCGCGTGCTGAGTAATCCAATTTTCCAAGGCTTTAATTTCCTTGCCCGTTGCAGCAAGAGCATCTTCAATGGCGCGTTGGTTGGCTGTTACGTTCCCGGCAATGTTCGATAGTAATGACATATTCTATCTAGTATAACGTAGCTTTCAAAGTGCCGAAAGTGAGCCTGCAAGAAAGGCGCCCATGGGAGTGGGCGCCTTTCGAGTAAGAAGGGTGTTGTGGAGGGTTTATTCGTCGAAGCTGAACGAGATACCAAAGTTTGAACTTTCATCACCATCGACACTTGTCGCGTGTACATCGGTTGAAACGTTCTCTAGGTTATCTTCAGTTGCAACTCCAATACCTAGGGCATTCGACTCATCACCATCAACGCTGGCAGCGTTAACGTTAGCCGAAATGTTTTCTAGGTCGTCAGTTGATTCAAGACCAACTGCTGCGGATTGCATTTCATCACCATCGGTGTTTTGGACGGCTGTGCCGACACCAAGGTTTTCTAAGCCATCTTGGCTGGCTAGTCGTACACCAGCAGCACTTGATTCATCACCATCCTGAGTACTAATACCAGTACCAAGATTGAGGTTATCAAAGCCTAAGGCATGTGTTGCAGGTGAGAAAGCGAATACGGCTCCTAATGTTGCTGTGGCAATCGCCGCAACTGCAAAAATGCTTTTATCAATTTTTTTCGATTGTACTGCTACTGCAGAGTGATTTTGTGTACTCATACTATAGCTCCTTTCGATTAAATGGTTCGGAAGTGCTTTGCGTCTTCCATGTACTAATTCTAGGATGGAATGGAGAATGAGTTTGTAAGGGAGCTTACTGAATGATATTGGAAGTTTGATAAGCGCCTCAATTAGGAAAACAAAAAAGACTCCGAAATTGCCTTCGAAATCTTTCTTGGTAGCGGGGGTAGGATTTGAACCTACGACCTTGTGGTTATGAGCCACACGAGCTAACCGGGCTGCTCCACCCCGCGATACATAGACTATATTAACAGATGAGAAGCCTTTTTACAAGGCTCTAGAGCGAGCTTTGAACTTATGCTAATTTGCTCGCTGCAACGCGTACCGCTTCGCTCCAGGATAGGAATGCGTGTGGGGTATCGGCAACTTGAGCAGCGGTAAGGCCAACTTTAATAGCCAAAGCAAGTTCGTGGATAATTTCGGCAGCATGTGGCGCAACTACGGTAGCTCCTAGTATGAGGCCTTTTTTATCTGCAATGATTTTTACGAAGCCGTCACGGAAATCTGCAGTGTTGCTGCGGGCGATAATATTCAATGGTGCGATTGCTTTGTTAATTGCTAGGTCACGTCGGCGGCAATCATCTTCGGTAAGGCCAACTTGAGCAACTTCAGGAGTTGTGAAAATAAGTGACGGTGTTCCAGTGTAATCTGGGGCAATGTTAGTGCGTTCAAATATATTGTGGGCAGCAAGCTTACTTTCAAGTAGGGCAGAGTGCGTAAAGCTACTGCGGCCAAGTACATCACCAGCTGCGTAAATGTGTTTCACGCTTGTTTGGAGGTAGTCGTTTACGTCAATCCCTTTAGGAGTGTACTTCACAGAGGCATTATCGAGGCCAAGGTCAACATTCGGAGCGCGTCCAGCGGCAACTAATACTTCATCGGCTTTAACAAACTTCTCTACACCACCACGGGTAATGAGGATCTTTTTGCCCATGCCTTCTTTTTCAACCGAAAGCACGCGTGAGTGGGTAAGAACGGTAACACCCTTTTGTTCGGTGAGCACATGTTCAATAGTATCGCCAACTTCTTGGTCAAAGTGAGGAAGTAATCGGCCAGCTTGCTCGGCAATATATACTTTTGTGCCAAAGATCGCCATTAATTGGGCAATTTCTACACCGTAACTGCCGCCACCAATAATAAACAGGCTTTTAGGTGGGCGCATTGCTTCAAGAATAGTTCGTGGAGTATAGAAGTTAACCGTATCGAGCCCTTGAATCTTTGGGGTCACCCAGCCAGAACCAGTGGCAATTAAGAAATGGGCAGCTGAAAGGTGACGTCGATTCACGGTAATTTCGTGAGGAGTTAAGAAATGGGCTTTACCGTTAAAGGCACTAACACCATTTTGTTCGTAGAATTTGCGGTTATTAGCCGCTCCGGTGCGTTTTACGGCGAGGTCTTTCCAAGCACGAATAGAAGGGTAGTTGTAGCCTAATGTTGACGTACGAAGCCCAAAACGGCTTGCGTGGCGTGCTTCATCATATACACTCGCGGCGTGTAGTAATGCTTTCGTTGGAACATCGCTCCAGTTTGGAGAATCGCCCCCAAAAGTATCCTCTTCAATAATCGCAACGCGTTTACCTGCACGAGCAGCAATAGTAGCCGCAGCGCTTCCGCCGGCGCCGCTTCCGATAACAATTAGGTCATAGTCAAATGTGTGTTTTGCCACTTTTTATTTCTCCTTATAGTGTCGATCGATGATGTTCATATAAATAGGCTGCGTCGGGATGATGGGTTCGTAGAAATTGTGTCGCTGTTCGCCGCAGGTCGTCGCTGGTAACCTCGGGCCTGTCTTTGAGCCAATCCTCAACCTCTTCGGTAATTCGCCGAGCAATGCTTTCGGCATGGCCAGCTGGAACGCCACAACTAAGACAAGCTGCGACGATACTTTTATGCATCTTTTCATGGCTAAAATGCTCGGAATGGTGATTGCCATGACCGGGCCGTTTAATAATGTGCACAGGCCCACCCTCTTGCATTAGATTGCCCCTGAAACTTCTGCAACAACTTTGCTTATGTAGACGAAGAAGCCAAGTGCAACTAAGGCGCTACCGGCTGTGAACTGTAGGAATCGTTTATTATCTTCGCGCCACTTTTGAATCTTACTGAGTGAGTGACCGCTGCCGATAAGTGACCAAACAATGAATAGCCCGAGTAAGGAAATGATGACGTAAAGAGCTATGCCAATAAGTTGCCACTCGCTAGGAAGTTGTAATAGTACAAGTGCGCTGATGATGATTGATGGCAGGATGAAAACGAGCTCTCCAATAACACTTGTTAGCCCAAGGCTAAATGCTTCAACGGTGTGTTTTGTAGCTTTGCTACGATCGTTAAGATGGTCGGCAAATGAGCGTGGTATCCAAAGCTTGGTACCTTTTTCTTTGCGGTAATAAAATAACCAAACCGCAATGCCGATTCCGAGCACTAAGCCACAGGCCATTGCCCAAACAACGAGGGGAGCATCAACTTGTCCAAAGACGTGGAGTAAGACCAAAGAAACAAATGAAAGAACAAGAAGGGTCATGATGCCTACGCCAGCAATAAAGCCAGAAGTAAGGCGAAGCAATTTCGCTTGTGAACGCTTTGCACCAATAGTATGGCCGCTGAGCAATGTTAAAACACTCACGCTGAGTTGGAAACTAGCATGAATCAGCGCCGCGAGAGCGACAATAGCGAGGGAAGAGGGGATATCCATATGTTTATTTTTTATTTACCTCTAGTAAAGTTATACCATAAGCATAACAGGGGTGTCAAAGAGAAACGAAACCTATTATGCATAAGACTATTGACAATTCATAGTCCTTATGCTAAAGTAAATACATAAAGCAACAAAAACAAAAAAAGGCAAATCACCAAAATGAACATTTCACAATCAATCATTGAACCAGTCACCATAAGCGAAGTTTTAGAACTTGCAACTTGGGACAAACCCCGTTCAAACGAAGATTTACGTGATTTTATTTCAAAACGTAGTGCAATTGCCGGCCTGTAAAAGGTTAAATATATGAGAGGGGAGTGGTTACTATACCACTCCCCTCTTTCTTTTTTCAGCATTTTAATAAAGCTAAAGCCCCGCCCCCAAAGGGAGCGAGGCTCTAACCTTTGGAGACGGGGCGTTGATCGAAGGGTTCAGTACACGCGGCCGTATCAGTAGATGGTGTTGCCGTAGCTCGGTCCCGACACAACCGGCGCGTTGAGGGCGAACGCGTTGGTCGAAGCCTGCGCTCCTTCCACCTTCGTTGCCAACAGGCTGATGTTCAGCTCCGGTGTGCTGGAGCTGGCCGTGAGGACGCCGTGCCAGTGCAGGGTGTAGACGACGGACCCGTCGCTGTTGAGCGAAGCGGTGTCGTAGCTCCAGCCCGATCCGGTGAGGGTCGGGGCCGGCGTTCCGCCGTTGATGACCCCCGCGGCGTATGTGACGAGCACGTAGATGTCCGTGACCGCCTGGCTGACGACCTGGTAGGAATCGTCGGCGTGGTAGCGGTTCTGGATCTGAATTCCGGTTCTGACGCCGGTCACGTGGCCAGCGCCGTCATAGGTCCAGTTGTTGCGCCAGGTGTCGTACACGAGGCGCGCACCGGTACCGGGCGCGGGAGGAGTCGGTCCCGAGGCCGCCGCTGCCGGAGCTGCGATGGTCAAAGTGAGGACGGGTGCCGCCCAGGCTCCTACCACCAGTGCCTGACGACGGCTGATCGGCTTCTTCATCAGGCCGCTCGACAGCTTGTTGCCAGTGGTCGTTTCGGATGCGGTGTTCATAATTTCCTTCGGTTTGGGAAGTCTTACCTCGGTTGAGGCAAGAAGCAGACTCTAGTGATGTGAGTCACCTAAGTCAGTTTATAACTTTAGCATAAATATTGAAAATGTCAATCCCCGAGCTGGGATTGAATCTTGTCTACATGAACAGTAAGTTTTTGGCGACTGTATTCAACTAAGTCATCTTTGCGTAGTTCGGATAACATAAGTGAAGTAGTCTCTCGTGTAGATCCAATCATGGCTGCAAGGTCGGCATGGCTTACCTTTAGCCCATGAGCATACAAATCTACAGTTGAGTCGGCATCAAGTCGTCCAGCTAAATAACAAAGTGTTCGCATGAGCCGTTCTTTTACAGTTGCAGTATCAACGGCATCAACACGTTGCAAAAAGTCATCGTAGTGGAATGACATATTCTTGGCAATTTCAGACATTATCACCGGTTCATTATTAGCTAACGTAAGGAGTTCTTCTTTATCCAGCTCATAATAACTTCCATCACTCAGTGCAGTGTAGAAAAAACGAACAGCGCCGTGTTTCGAGAACAGTTGTTCGGTTGGCGCAATATCATAGCGACCAGCAATCCATACTAAACGCTCAACACCAGAGCTGCTAATTGAAGTTACTTTTATAAAGCCATCACGAATTGCCATAAGGCTTGTTGCAGAATCGCCTTTTTGTAGTAATAACTCCCCCCGCTGAAACTCTTTCACAGGGAATTGACGGATGTAGCTCACGATATCCATAGTAGTTTTAGTATAGCACACTTGTGTAAGATAGCTTACATACGGTAAATGATTATAAGACTAGACTGAGCCTATCAATAAGATAAAGGAGTTCATATGAGCTATAAATTCATTCCAACTAAAGTACACGGCGTATTAGACTATTTAGTCGGTATCGCACTAATATTCGCACCATGGATTTTCGGCTTCAGCCAAGTTGGCGGAGCAGCAGTTATTATCCCAATGGTATTAGGAGTTGGCCTTATCGCCTACAGCCTATTCACTAAATACGAATGGGGACTTATTAAGATTGTAGGCATGCCCTACCACTTGATTATCGACATCGTTGCCTCATTGTTCTTGATTGCGTCACCGTTCCTATTCGGTTTCTACGACATGGACATGTGGAATGTTTGGGTGCCACACGTAGCTGTTGGTATTGCTGTGATTCTAGTTGTGATTTTCTCACAAACACAACCAGCTGACCCAGCTTTGAAATCTGATGTTAAGTATTAGTTTAGCTGCAGATAATAAAAACCCCGCCTGGAATGGGCGGGGTTTTGATTTTGCATAATTTTGGTAGTAGCGACAGGAATTGAACCTGTGACCTCGAGCTTATGAGTCTCGCGCTCTAACCAACTGAGCTACGCTACCAAATGGTACAGAGATGATTTTAGCAAAAAATCTACACTTTTACCAGAGGTGTTAGATTGAAGAACTACCTTGAATCTGAGTCAGCTCGTTATCGATTGCGGCAATCTTATCAGTCATTTCTTGATTAAGTACTTGGCGTTGTGCTTTTAAGTCATTAATTCTGCCGATAACTTGCTCCCGTTTTGCTTCAATATCTCGCAATTCATTATCGAATACTACAGCGCGTTGGTCGAGTAAATCTGCTTGGCGATTATGAGCCTCTCGATTGCCTTGGTCTTCTGGCTGGTTGAATTGATTTGCCCGGTTGCGTTCCATCTGCGCTTGTTCACGAGCGGCTTCTGCCTTAGCTTGAACGTTTAGGGTTTGTTTCTCAAGATCGTTTATAGTGTCTGCCATGATTTCCTCCTATATCTATTATAGGACGATTTTTGTTATACTAGATATAACCACGCGATACTCACTGACTCTAAAAGTTAAGCGTCCCTCGCGAAAGGTCATTCATCGTCTTCGGACTCCCATATAGCTTGAAACGGGCTAGGGAAGGACGGGCGAACAATTCAAATCGTTTCTCGAATAATCTAAACGAGAATTGTTAATTATGAATGATGAAATCTTTTTAAACGAACCGGTAAAAGTAATAGCTACCTTTAGTGGCGGGCATCATCCGTGCAAGCCGGTAATGTTCAAGCGTGCAAATGGGCGAGAGGTGAAGGTGAGTGAACTTGGGCTTCGCCATCCCCTGCCTCGCGGTTCAAAAACAATTCATATGTTTGATGTGACAGACGGTGGCGCCGATTACCGGCTGCAGTTTGATAGTGAACTTTTAACCTGGCATTTAACGATGGAGGCAGACCATTATGAATAAGCCTGAGTTTAATCAAGAACGCCCGCTTATTATGCACATCGACCTGAATAGCTGTTTTGCAACAGTCGAACAGCAAGCTCGGCCATTGCTACGTGGTAAGCCGGTAGCTATTGTGAATCGACGAACTGAGCATACGGCAATTATTACAGCGAGTTATGAGGCGAAGGCTTTAGGCGTAAAAGTTGGTATGAAATTAAAAGAAGCACGGTTATTATGCCCGGATATTATCGCCCTTGAAAGCGACCCTTCGAAGTATAAATACGTGTACCACAAGCTACTCGATATCATGCGTGAGTATTCGGCGCATGTAACCATGAAAAGTATTGATGAAGGAATTATCGATTTTCATAATACAAGCGCCGATATTTCTGGGCGAGATTTGGTTGAAATTGGCCTCGAAATCAAGCAGCGGTTAAAGGACGAAATTGGGGTATGGATGCGCTGTAATGTTGGAATTTCCACAAATCGCTTTTTAGCAAAAACGGCCGCAGGCTTACATAAACCAGATGGGCTTGATGTGTTAACGTCGCAAAATATTATTGAGACGCTAGGGGAGTTGAAACTTCTTGATTTAACCGGAATTGCACATCGAAATCAACATCGGCTCAATAGTGTTGGTATCTACACTCCCCTTCAGTTCTTAGACGCTAGTGTAGAAACATTACACAAAGTCGTTTTCAAAAGTGTCGTCGGGGAATGGTGGTATAAACGTTTGCGGGGTTGGGAAGTTGATGATGTGGAAACGAAGCTTGGGCGAGTTGGGCGACAATATGTACTAGAGCGATTTGATTTAACGCACACCGAAATAGCACAAAGGCTGCACCATTTATGTGAATCTGTTGGAAGCCGGATGCGGTCACAAAACTTATCAGCAAGGGGAGTATATGTGTACGCAAAAACAACCGACCGTAACTACTGGCATTCCAGTGCGCTCACTCCCCTGCCCTTTTATAGCGACCAATCAATTTACGCCCAGGCATATCAATTATTTTCCAAAGCGCCAGATAGTATTCGTGAAATAGGAGTGCATTGTTACGAGCTTGGCCCGATTGAGGATGACCAAATTAGCTTGTTTGCCGATCAGATAACTCGTGAACGGCATGTGGTAGAGGCAATTGATTCGGTGAATAAGAAGTATGGTGAACGTACGTTGCATTCCGCTGATACGCTTGGAACGGGAATTTATGTGTCGCAGAAGATACCTTTTGGCAGCACCCGCTACCTTTAGAATGCAGGTGTATAGTAGAATGCATGACTGTTAAAAGACCTTTGTTTATATTCCTTGGCATATTTTTAATTTTAGTAGGGCTAGGAAGTATATATACTTCAACAGTTGCGACTGCTAAGGGAAAGGTATCGAACGCAGAGCTTCAGTGTACACCTATCCTTATTGGGTCAGCATGTAGCGGAGGGGTGCATAGAGGCGGCGGGGGTATGTGTTGGTATAATAATGTTTCGTTCTATACGATCGCGCCGCAGCCAAGCTTAGAGGCGCGTAATGTAGAGATCTACCTGCCATTTACAACCTGCAGCACTTCGGCGGAAGTATTTGGTCCGACGGTTGACTTAGTAGTGGCGAGATTTTTGTCAGCGATTTCTGTAGTTGCCGGCATTGTCTTGATAATCCTAGCTTTCAGGCATTCAAAAACCTCTTCTAATCTGTTATAATAAAGAAAATCGAAGAAACTTAAATGGAGTTTGCTTATGTCAGGACACAGTAAGTGGTCAACTATTAAACGCGAAAAGGGCGCTAAAGACGCTAAGCGCGGTGCTGTATTTACTAAAATTGGAAATCAAATTGCTATCGCTGCTCGTAGCGGTGCCGACCCTACTATGAACGCATCACTTGCGATGGCGATTGAAAAAGCTAAGCAAGCAAACATGCCAGTTGCAAATATTCAACGCGCTATCGACCGTGTTGCTGATAAGAATGCTGCTCAACTTGAAGAAGCAACCTATGAAGCAATGGGTCCAGGTGGTATTGGAATTATTATCGAAACTGCCACCGACAACAAGAACCGTACATTCCCTGAGGTTCGTAATGCTCTCACTAAAAACGGTGGCCGCATTGCCGATGCTGGTAGTGTTATGTTCCAGTTCACTCGTAAAGGGGTTATTACCGTTGCGGCTAGTGGGGAAGACGCACTCCTAACAGTTCTTGATGCCGGTGCTGAAGATGCTAACGAAGAAGGCGAAGAGTTGATTGTATTTACCGATCAAAAAGACCTCGCGAAAGTGCGAAACGCAATTGCTGAAAGTGGCCTTGAAGTAACGAGTGCAGAATTGCAGTACGTTCCAAACAGTGAAATTCCAGTTGAAGAAGCTGAAATGGCTGTAAAAGTTTTGAAACTCCTTGATGCTCTCGATGATCTAGACGATGTGACAAACGTTCACACCAACGCCGACATTAACGAAGAAGAATAGTCTTTCGATTTTACTATTTTAGTCCATAACTAATTCATCTTTCATCACTATACTGAGAATATGCTGAAGAAATGTTATGGACTATTTTTGGGTTTGGTGGTTCTGGCGGGTAGTGCGTGCGTAACCCCTACGCACGCTTCTTCAGCTACTATTGTCATTACAAATATTCGTGCCGGCAGTTCAGTCAGCGCGGCAGACGAAGGTGTGCTTGTGTATAACAACTCTGCCTTCGAGGTTGATGTTACTCATTGGTGCTTAACGAATAAAGCACAAGTTATGTTTGCCTGCATTAGCCCCGAAGCTAATGAAAAAATGTATTTACCAGCATATAGTAATGCAACAATCGTATCTACTAAAGGTGCAGTGCTTGAAGGTGCGAATGCCTATGCTGCGGTATATGAACCGGCTAATCAAAGTAGCGGCGCAATCGTAGCAAGCTCAGATACCATCTCGTTAATAAATGCGGATAACCAGATTATCGATCAATACTCATGGACTTCGACTTTGTCATCAAACCAACAATGGGCACGTATATCCTTAACTTCTTTGCCACACCTTACTTATTTGGATACGGATGCAACGACGGATTGGCAAAAGGTGCCTTATGTTGCTTTCCCAGCTTCAGTTATTGAGTATCGTTGGCCGGAAGAAATTCCAGATGAAGATGGGGAAGTTGAAGAACCGACTGGTCCAATCGAACCATCTATCACTCCCCTGCCCGCAATAGTTACTGAAATCTTACCTAATGCAATCGGCAGTGATACGGGGAATGAATTTATTGAATTATTTAATCCAAATGAAGATGTTGCTGTTCAACTTCAAGGCTATAAATTGTTGGTTGGACCTGCTTTAGAAAAAGTTATTATTTTAACGGAGTACATATTGCAACCAGGTGAGTATAAGGTCCTCACAAATGCAGAATATAGTTATAGCCTACTAAATACTTCAAGCAAAGTATCTCTTCAAACAAACGCAGCGGTACTAGCAAGCGAAGTTCCATTATACGATGCTCCAAAGGAAGGCGAGTCGTGGGCGAATGTTAATGGAACCTGGCAATATACTAATCGGCCAACTCCTGGCGCCGAAAATCTACTAAGTAACGACGTATTAAGCTTAGAAGATGACTCAAGCGCTGAAAACTCAACAATAAAACCCTGCGCGTCGAATCAGTATCGCAGTACTGAAACTAACCGCTGTCGCTTGTTAAGCTCTGCAACGGCATCTACGCAGGCAGCTTGTAAAGAAGGTCAGGAGCGTAACCTCGAGACAAATCGCTGTCGCAACATCGCTACTACATCAGAGCAGACACCTTGCAAAGAAGGGCAGGAAAGAAACCTAGAAACGAACCGTTGCCGGAATATTAAAGCACTCGCAAATGCAGGCTATGGCGTTAAGGGTGCAACAGTAAAACAGCAGGGTGGTATGAGTTGGTATATGTGGGCGGCGATTGGTGGAATTGTACTTTTAGTGATTGGGTATGCAGTTTGGGAATGGCGTGATGAATTGAAAAAATTCGTTAATGCAATTAAGGCAAAGTTTGCACGGAGTGCGAACTGACCTATACTGACTAGTATGAGAATTCTTGGAATCGACCCAGGTACGGGCATCCTTGGCTTTGGTGTCATTGATGTTATTGGTACGAAAATAACCTTGGTTGATGCCGGTGTTATAACCACGCCAGCACATACGCCACATGACGAACGTCTTGAGGATATTTATAATGGTTTGACCGAGATTGTAAAAAGCACTAAACCGGATGCGTATTCGGTTGAAAAACTTTTCTTCACAAAAAATGTTACGACTGCTATGACGGTTGCCGAGGCAAGGGGAGTGGCGCTACTAGTTGCTCGACAACACAAAATTCCCATTGCCGAATATACACCGCCACAAATTAAACAAACCATTACTGGGTATGGTAAGGCTGATAAAAAGCAGGTTCAAGAAATGGTTCGCCTGCAGCTAGGCTTAAAAGAAGTTCCAAAACCAGACGATTGTGCCGATGCACTAGCGGCGGCAATTACTCACGCATTCATGACACGTTCGTAGTCGGGTGTATTTTGTACGCTTTTTAAGAACTTGCGATACGTTTCTGAGTCGTTATCGTATAGCTGAGTAAGTCTCCATAATTTCATCCAGTCGCCGCGTCTGTCGTGTAAGTAAAACCCAATACTCGAATAGCGATCGTATTCCCAGTCTTTATGTAGTAAATGTATATCGGCAGATAGCGCGAGCGCTTCATGTTGGCCATTCAATTTTCTCATTGAAGTAGAAGCCTCGGCATTCACTTGGTGCAGGGGAAGCCCATAGTCCGATCGGTACTGGCTTAACCGCTCAAGGACTATTGAAACAAGATGTTGGATTGATGAAATATCGATACAATATGCTAAAAGTTGAATTCCTTCTTCTGAAATGGAGAAGGCTAATAAGTCGATATGATGCGCTAAACTTTTTGCATACAATGGGTCCTCTAGTACCGAACGCGCCGCCAATAGTTGTTGAAACTGCACTCCAATAAAGGCTCGTTCGTTATTTGTTTTAAAAAACCTGCCCAAATCGGCGGCGCAGATTTGAACATGATAGTATCCATTTGTTTTCTTGATGCTTATGTCTTGCATATTACAACTATAGAAAAACAATCTTTCGTTGGAATGAATTTTTTATCCAAAATTGGATAGTGGCGGCTGCATCACAGATGTGAGATAATAAAGATATATGATTGCTCACGTTACTGGTGTTGTGTCCGAAAAATTCGTTAACTCGGTTATTGTCGATGTTCACGATATTGGGTATGAGGTGCAGGTTGCTGCTGGTGATTTTGATACCGCGCTTCTTGGCGAACCGGTTAAATTCTATACTTATCACCATATCCGCGAACAATCCCAAGACTTATTTGGCTTCTCTTCATTAGCTGCAAAAAAGCTTTTTGAACTACTCATTACTGTTCAAGGTGTGGGCCCTAAAGCGGCATTATCAATTTTGTCAGTAGGCGATAGTGAACAGGTACGTAATGCCATTGCCAATGGAGATAGTGGTTTTGTAGCAAAAGCGAGTGGAGTGGGTAAGAAAATTGCCGAACGTGTTGTCGTTGATTTGTCAGACAAGGTTGGACTAGCTGTCTCTATCGCTCATGCGAGTGGCGTTGCAGCCGTTCCTGCTGGTGATGAAGCCCTTGAGGCGCTTATGGCACTTGGCTACACTCTAAACGATGCGAGCGCTGCTTTAGAGAATATCTCTAAAGACCTTTCAACTGCCGAACGTGTAACACTAGCCCTAAGAGGATAAACGAATGGCTATTGAACGAATTGTTGATACAAGCAACCACGAAGAAGATAATGACGAAAAGGTTATCGAGATTTCACTTCGTCCAGGTTCATTTACTGATTATGTTGGGCAAGAGCGGCTCAAGACTAATTTAAAACTTGCCATTGCTGCTGCAAAAAAACGAGGTGAACCACTTGACCATATTTTGCTATATGGCCCTCCTGGATTAGGTAAAACGACCATGGCAACGGTTATTGCGAATGAAATGGGTGCAGCTATTCGCGTAACGGCCGGTCCGGCAATTGAACGAGCAGCTGATTTGGCGAGCATCTTAACAAGCTTGCAAGATGGTGACATTTTGTTTATCGATGAAATCCATCGCCTAAGCCGTACTGTTGAAGAAGTTTTGTACGCCGCAATGGAAGATTACAAACTTGATATTATGATCGGTAAAGGCCCGGGTGCTCGCAGTGTTCGGCTTGATCTACCAAAGTTTACAATCATCGGTGCAACTACCCGTACCGGTGCATTAGCTGCCCCACTTCGTGATAGGTTCGGTCATATTTACCGACTTGAGTTTTATTCACCTGATGAAATTGGAAGCATTATTAGCCGAGCTTCGTCTATTCTTGGTACAACTATTCAACCTGAAGCAGCTAACATACTTTCGACAAGGGCCCGATTAACTCCTCGTATTGCAAATAGGCTTTTAAAGCGGGTACGTGATTACGCCGACGTTAACGGTGATGGCATTATTGATACAGTGATTACAACTAAAGCATTAAGTTTGCTTGAAGTTGACGAACTTGGTCTGGATGCAGGCGACCGAAACTTGCTTGAAAGAATGATTGAGATGTACGGAACAAATCCAGTTGGTTTAAATACACTCGCCGCCTTAACTGGTGATGAGAGTAGTACGATTGAAGACTTTTATGAGCCGTACCTTCTTCAGATTGGCCTCCTCGAGCGCACGCCACGTGGACGAAAGGTGACTGTCCGAGCTTATACACACCTTGGAAAAACACCTGCTAGTGAACCAATAGACTTGGTATAATAATTGTATGAACGATAAAGACCAACCAGTTGCATACGACGCTCAAGGCCGACCCTTGTACGCACACCCACCTGTTGAACAACCACAGCCTGCGCCTGTACCGTCTGTCGTGCATGTTTCACGCGCGGTCTCTCCAGAGAAAGTAGTTGTTAGCCCAGAGGTTCAGAGCCGTCACGAAGAATCTGTTGCTCATTTTCCTTTACTTAATTTAAGTGCAGGTGAGTATGTTATTAATGCTGTTCGTCGTCACCCAATTGGGCTAGTAATCCCACTTGGTCTTGGAACGCTGTTGATTGGAATTACACTAGGAATTCTTCTTAACTACAATGCCTTTGCAGATTCAGTTGGATTTACAGGTGCAATGGCCGAAATGTCTACCGCTGCCACCCCGTTATTAGTTTTTTGTGCCTTAATTGCTTTAGGAATGTTTGTTGCCTGGTATGTGTATGTGAATAATAAATTCTTTCTTACAAACGAGAGCGTTATTCAAGAAATTCAACACAGCCTTTTCTCTCGACTTGAACAAACAGTAAGTTTGGCGAGTATTGAAGATGCAAGCTATACCCAAGTCGGTGTTCTGCAACATATTCTTGATTACGGAGATATCCGCTTAAGTACAGAGGGTGACGAAACTACCTACCGGTTTAGTTACGTGTCGAAACCAAAAGATCATGTGAGAATATTGAATGATGCGGTTGAAGCCTTTAAGAATGGCCGACCTGTTGGTGACGATTAGCTGCGATTTGTTTTAACGTAATCATCTTCATTTTCAAGTGTTGTTCGTAAGGTGTATGCCTTACAGCTATCACCGTCACAATTAGTACCTTCATAGCTGAAGTTACTGTCTGCTTCACCGATCTTTACACCACTAGGGTCTTTAAACAGCTCAGGGTCAACAGAAGGGAGTACTTCAGCACTAACAGTGCGAGGGTACGTGTTGTTAGCTTTAAAGTACACCTCTTCAAGGCTGTAGTACATTGCATTAATTGAAGTCTTGCGAGCCTCGTCGCGCCCTGCCACTTCGACATTATTTTTTTGTACAAAGAAAAGTATGCTGGCTGTTGCTATGAGCAAGACAACAACAAGGAGTTCTATAACGGTAAATCCACGTGAGTATTTCATCTCTATAGATTATAGCAAATTAAGAATTGCCTGCGTATAATAGAATGTAGAGAAAGAGAGGGAATTATAATGGCTGCTAAGAAAACCGAAAAGTCTGAAGATGGTGCAAAAACTGCCTCAAAGCCAGTAGTGAACGAGGGTAAATTAAAGGCGCTTGGGCTTGCTCAAGAGCAAATTATTAAGCAATTTGGTGATGGTGCAATTCGTCGTTTGGGCGATACTACCACTGTTGATGTTGAATTAATTAGTAGTGGTGCTTTAAGCCTCGACTTAGCACTTGGTGGTGGATACCCTAAGGGCCGCATCGTTGAAGTGTATGGTCCAGAATCATCAGGTAAGACAACACTTACCTTGCATGCAATTGCTGAAATGCAAAAACAAGGTGGAACAGCGGCATTTATCGACGCCGAACACGCCCTTGACCCTGCTTACGCCCGTCGTTTAGGTGTTGATACCGACAACTTGCTTGTATCTCAACCTGACAATGGTGAACAAGCACTTGAAATTGTTGAAACTTTAGTACGATCTAACGCTGTTGACCTTATTGTTGTCGACTCAGTGGCTGCTTTGGTTCCACAAGCTGAAATTGATGGCGAAATGGGCGATAGTCACATGGGTCTTCAAGCTCGTCTTATGAGCCAAGCACTTCGTAAGCTAACGGGTAGTATTAACAAGAGTAAAACAATTGTTATCTTTATTAACCAGATCCGTATGAAAATTGGCGTTATGTTCGGTAACCCTGAAACTACCACTGGTGGTAATGCACTAAAATTCTACGCATCGGTTCGTCTAGATATTCGACGTACTGGTCAAATTAAGTCCGGTGAAGAGATTATCGGAAACCGTACGAAAGTTAAGGTCGTGAAGAACAAGATCGCTCCTCCTTTCCGGGTTGCCGAGTTCGACATCATGTACAACGAAGGTATTTCTAAAACCGGAGACGTACTCGACCTTGCAGTGTTGCACGGTATCGTAGGTAAAGCAGGTGCTTGGTTCGACTATGCTGATGCTAAAATCGGCCAAGGTCGCGAAGCCAGCAAGACATACCTTTCAGCTAACCCTGAAGTTCTTAACGAAATTGAAACTAAGGTTCGTGCAAAGGTTGCCGAAGAAGCAGCCTAGTAAGCTAATGGTGCTCGCGCCACTACTTGTTAATCCGGTATCTTAAATGAAAATTACTTCTATGTCAGTCCAGGTTCGCGATAAGAATCGTGTAAATGTATCTGTCGATGGAAAGTATAGGTTTTCGCTCGATTTCAGCCAAGTTGTCGAGCTAGGGATAAAAGTTGGGAATGAATATTCCGAAACTGAACTAGCTAACCTAGAAAATGAAAGTCAGTTTGGTAAATTGTATATGCGGGCGCTTGAGTATTCACTTATGCGTCCGCATAGCGAGCGTGAACTAAGCGATTATCTGTATCGCAAAACCCGAGATACTCGTACTAAAACAGGTTCGATTAAAAAGGGTGCGAGCAAAGAACTCACCGAAAGGGTATATGCCCGTATTATAGAAAAAGGCTACGTCAATGACGAAGCCTTTGCTCGTTTTTGGGTAGAAAATCGGCAACTCAAAAAGGGTATTAGTAAGCGTAAGTTGCAGGCGGAACTTTTCAGTAAGGGTGTTAATAGGTCAATTGTCGATTCTTTAATTGCTGACTCGGAAAGAAATGATGCTGAAGAGATTCAAAAAATCATCGAAAAGAAAGCAAGCCGGTATGATGACGAACAAAAGCTGATTGCATATTTAGCTCGGCAAGGCTTTAGCTACGATGATATTAAAGAGGCAATTGAGGCATCGAAAGAAGATTAGTTAAGGTCGCGTGTCTCAGGTTCAGGTGATGGTTGTTTTCGAAAAGGGTTCACGAACTCGGTTCTCGAGGCATGCATGACAGGCTCAACACTTCGTTGAGTAGGCGAGCGAACAATAATTTCAGTGTCATTAATTTCAATTATTTGAGTGCGGCTAATGAGCAACCCTGTATCGGTGAGTCCTTTAAAAAAGCCTCGTTTCACAGTAAGTTGTTGAATGACAAATGAATCCGTATCAACGGTATAGTCTTCAACTTTTCCTAAACGATGCTTTTTATCATCAACAACCGGGAGGCCGATAAGTGGAAAACCAATCTCATATAGCTTCTCAATCTTAATGACATCGTGTATACCAATGATTTCGTCATTGCTATCGATAATCATGCCAACACGGCCCATCTCGCGTATATCGGCTACACGCAAGAGAGCAGGGCGTTCACTTAAGAGTGGCCCTTCAACTTCGAATGCAACAATCTTTAGATTTGAAGGGTCAATAATAGGTTTTTGCGTCTGACCTAAACGTCCACCAGTTTGGAGGCTCATTACGGGAGTGTTTAGTAGTCGAGTGCCTATGATCAACATATGTGTATAGTATAAGCTTTTTTCATTAATTATTCACCAAAAGGATTGACGCGACCTGGAGGAAGGGTTACTTCTGCTGCACCCTGTGAGCTAGGATGAAGGTCATTTAAGCGATTAAGTGTCGCTTCGTCGATAGTGTTAGTGTTTAGTGTGGAGGTGTAATTAGGGTCTTCGGCGGTTTCTTGAAGGGTGTTATTAATAAGTACTACAGATACGGCCAAGCAGGCAGTTATAAATACGAAGAAAATAGTTAGGTGAAATTGCTTGAAGATCTTTTTGATCGGTTTTAAGAAGTGAAGTGAATTTTTCTTTTCCATAGTATTACCTTGTCGCAATCATTATCTTAATATCATCAACAGCTACTAAATCAGCCCCGCCCCCGGCAACATGACTGACTGCAATGTTGGAAACTTGCATTTTGGGTATGTTACTTTCAATCCCATCTAGGAATTGGATGAGCTTAGAGTATGAAACAGGAGAGCGTAGACTTACGGTCATGGTACGAGATGCCCCATCAACTTGCTCATCAAAGCTTGTTTTAGTGACGGTAAGCCCGGCAGCGGTTGCATAAGTGCTTATATCGGTAATTGCTTGGGTCTGATAGGTATCTGGGGTTGCAAACATTTGATTTGCTTTAGCAATCAATGCTTCACTTTGAGAGAGCTGTTGTTTTAATGCCTGAAGTGAGTCGAATTGACCGCCACTCGCCTCTGCATCGGCTATCGAGTGATTCACCTCAACTGCGAACTTTCTTACTTCTCCAAGTCCAAGATAGAATAGCCCTGCACCACCAATAACAACAACTGCGAGTAGGAAAATGAGAATTCCTCGGAGTGTTTGAGGTTTAAAAGTCTTAGCCATTATTGTGCCGCCACCCGAGTAAGGGTAAAGGTTATATCGACACTCACAGGATATCCTTCAACGGTGCTGCCCGATTCGGAAATAGCTTGAAAGCTTACACCTGCGAACATAGGTGATTTCTCGAACTGCTCCCGAAGCGAAACGGCGTTAGCGGACGTTTTAGCATATACCTTTGTAGTAATAGGGGTACCAGCGAAAGAGGCGCTATCGAGCGTGAGTTTTTCAAAGATAGTGCCTTCAGGCATTTGTTGAGCAATGTTTACGAATACTTTCGAGTAACGAATTTCTTGGTCGAGCAATACTTTTGTTTCAGTAAGGCTGGCACTGAGTGATTCAACTTCGGCTTTAGTAGAACTGTAAATATCGGCCTTAGTTTCGTTAGAAGCAATGATGCTTTCTGAGTTTGCCTTTGTAAAGCCTAGTACGGTTCGGGTGACGTACATTGCTCCAAGTATGAAAATTAAAGCCAATAAAATCATGACAATGTATCGAACAAGAATTACATTGGTACGAGCAGCTCGTAATTCGGCCTTTTTGTTGCTGGGTATAAGGTTTATCATTTCCAAATACTCCCTGGCTTTAAGATTGCCGTACCTGCAACGGTGATATAGCGCGCCCGGAATTGCTTAGGAGGCTCTTGGAGTTTACCAAAATCAAGTTTTTGCCAAGGGCTTGCTACGCGGGCCGCCATAATAAGATTTTCTGTAAAGTATTCACCAATGCCTGGTACATTGCTTCCGCCCCCAACAACAAGCAGTTGCTCAAGTTTACGGTCGGTACTAATTCGCTCGTTATAATAACGAATGACTTTTCTTGTTTCAGCAAGAATACGTTCAAGGTTAGGGGAAAGAGCATCGCGGAGCTTTTGTTGGCGCGGACCAGCATTAAGGCCGTTCAACACCTTAAGCTGATGGGCATTCTCGAGGGCTAAGTTGAGTTTTTTAGCAATATCTAGGGTAAAGTTATTACCTCCAACTGCAACGCCACCAGTTACCCTGATTGATCCACGATCTAGGATAGCGATATCTGTACTTGCTGGGCCAATATCAACAATGACGGTCGGCAATGAACCATCTTCTGTTGCAGTGAGCACTCGACCTACTGAAGTGATACTCGGCTCGATGAGCACGGGTTGTAAGCCGGCCGCTTCAACACTCCTAACAACGTTATCGATAATGACTTTAGAAACAGCGCTCATAAGGACGGTGATAGTTTTTTTATCACGCTCGATTACTTCGTAGTCGATGTATAGTGTTGAGGCTGGAATAGGGATGTATTGCTCGGCTTCAAGAATGACAGCATCGTCGAGAGATTTTTCTGCTGAAGAGGGGAGGCTGAACGTTCGGGTGTAGCTACGTGCAGTAGGAATTGCAATGGCAACACGATTACTCGATAAGTTACCAATATTCTTTTCTTGTTTCAAGAGTTTGATGTTATCCGTGAGGTAGGTTTCGTTTTCGTTTTCAAGGGCTTCCTTGATCTTAATTGGGTCAAGATCAAGTGAACCATATCCATTGACGAGCCATTTTTTTGGGTCGACTGACATGATTTTGATGCCCGTACTGTTGATATCGAGGCCTAGAATTGGTTTGTCTTTGTAGAAGAATTTTGACATATGCCCACGGATGTAATTTACTACTGTATTATAGCACGATTTAGTACTAAAAAGACACAGTGCTTGTGTTTAAAAAACTACTGAATATTAGATGAGAGTTGAGAGATAGGCACCATCACACTGGCAGCAATTACTCCAACCATACCACCCATTACCACGATCATGGCAGGCTCGATAATTGAACTAATACTGTCGATCGCAAGGTCAACTTCTTCTTCGTAGAAATCGGCAACCTTGATGAGTACACTGTCTGTTTGGCCAGTTTCTTCACCAACAGATAACATCTGACTTACGATTGGTGGGAATAATTCGCTTTTTTCAATAATTGACGATAGTGACTTTCCGTTTTTTACTTCGATTGCTGCAGCTTTAATAGTTTCTTCGTATAAAACGTTACCAACTGCTCTTGAAGTAACGTCGAGGGCCTCTAGTACAGCTACACCGGCGCCCATAAGTGCAGAGAAGGTTCGGGCGAAACGAGCGACCGCAGTTTTTCTGATAATAGGGCTAATGCCGGGAAGTTTAAGGATGAGCGAATGGAAGACTCGACGACCTTTTGTTGTTTTGGTATAGCGAATAATTATGAATACAATACCGGCTATTCCTGGGAAAACAATATACCAATAACTTGTAATGAAGCCACTAATTCCTAACATGACTAGGGTAATAGTAGGGAGCGTAGCATCTGGGCCACCAAGGTCTTGTAGAATTTTGCCAATTTGTGGAATAACGAAGATCATCAGACCAAAGAAGGCAGCAACAGTAATGAAGATAAGAACCATCGGGTATGCCATGGCGCTCTTAATCTTTTTGCGAATGGCAGCACTTTTCTCTAGCTGGCCTGCAAGGCGTTTTAAGATATCGTCCAAAATTCCGGCCGATTCACCGGCACGTACCATGTTTACGTAAATGTCGTTAAAAGTTGTGGGGTGCTTAGCGAGGGCATCACCTAGTGGAGTACCACCTTCTACGTCTTTAACCACACTTGCGAGGACTTTTTTTAACGCTTGGTCTTCGGCGTGTTTTTCGAGTGAGCTAAGTGAACGTAGCAAAGGAACTCCGGCGCCCACCATGGTACTGAGCTGGCGAGTAAAGGCAACGAGTTTGTCTTGCTTAACTTTTGTAGGCTCGAACATATGCTCGAAGCTGAAGCCACCTTTTTTACCCTTTAGCTCGGTAATGCTAATTGGGCGTAAGTTTTGCTTTGCAAGTGCGTTAATAACACTCCCTCGGTCGGAGAGTTCGGTCTTACCCTTAATGGTATTGTTTTGGCTATCTGAAGCGACATAAGAGAAAAATGGCATATGTTATTCCCTACTTACCCTTAATACTTCTTCGATGGTTGTTTCACCGCGGAAAGCTTTAATGAGGCCATCAAGTTGCATAGTAATCATGCCGTCTGTAATGGCTTGTTGCTGAATTTGGTCACTAGTTGAACGTGCCATCAAGAGTTTTTGTACTTCGTCAGAGTTAACGAGTACTTCGTAAATACCAATTCGTCCCCGATAGCCTTCTTGAACATCGTTGTCGTTGTAATTAGGGTCTGCTCTCCAGAATTGTTTGATACCGTTCTCGTCGGTACTTAATGGTGTATCACCACCTAGGCCGTCTGCTTTTGCTTGTTTTTCAAGTTCGTGGAGATAACGAAAATCTACATTCTCGCCAAGGTTAAACAGCTTAAAGATAGCTTTTTGTTCTTCCTCGGTTGGAACGTAACTTTGTCGCGCATCTTTGTAAAGGCGGCGTACAAGACGCTGACCGACAACCGCACGAATAGTACTAGCAATCAAGAAAGGCTCAATTTGCATATCAAGTAAACGAGGAAGGGTAGTAGCGGCATTATTCGTGTGAAGTGTACTAAATACCATGTGCCCCGTAAGAGCAGCCTGGATTGCCAGGTTGGCAGTTTCGCCATCACGGATCTCACCAACCATGATAATGTTCGGGTCTTGACGGAGGAGTGCTCGAAGACCACTAGCAAAGGTCATACCTGCCTTTACGTTTGTTTGGGTTTGGTTAACACCGATAATTTTGTACTCAACCGGGTCTTCGATGGTTGAGATATTAACATTTGGCTTATTGAGCGTACTCAAGACACTAAACAAACTGGTTGATTTACCACTACCAGTTGGGCCAGTTACTAACACGATACCGTTTGGGTCGGTCATTTCACGAGTGATATCTTTAAGTGCTGAACCCCAATAGCCTAATTGGTCGAGGGCGACAGATTGGTTTGACTCGTCAAGAATACGCATAACGATCTTCTCACCGTCAACAATTGGCAATGAGCTTACACGAAGCGCATATTGGCGTGCTCCTACGGTAATCTTGAAACGACCATCTTGCGGTACACGACGCTCGTCGATTTTTAGGTTTGCCAAGATCTTGATACGGCTAATTAACGCCCCAAGTACGTTACGAGGTAAACGGTTTACTTCTTTCAAAACTCCGTCGATTCGGTAGCGAATTTGCACAAATTCTTCACGCGGTTCAATGTGAACGTCGCTGGCGTGAGAGCGAATTGCATATTCAAGCAACAAGTTTACTGTTTGGGCAATTGGAGAATCTTCAGAAATATCTTGTTCGTTAAGTGCTTCTGAAGTTTTGACCTCATCTTCTTCACGTTGAACATCAATAACTTCGTTAAGCTCTTTGTTGACGTCACCACGGTACATGTCCAGAACACTTTGAATGTTATCTTTTGTGGCGATATAAATTTTAGAATTTGTTCCAATTTCTTTTTGAATGAAGTTCACTGCCTGAACATCATCAGGGTCTTCCATAGCAAGGTGATATACGCCCTCGGCATCAACCTCAAATAACACTGCCATATATTGGCGAGCAACTCGCTCTGGGATAAGTTTTAATACTTCTAAGGGAACATTTCGAGTATTGAGTTCAACAAAAGGTACGTCGGCATATTCTGCGAAGGCTTTAGTAAGGGTTCTTTCATCGCTTATTTTCTGCTCAAGAATTACTTCGAGCAAAGGACGCTTTGAACGATCCGCCTCTTCTTTCAAGGTGGTTAATTGCTCAGGAGTTACAAGGTTTGCCCGCCCAAGCAACGTTTCCAGAAGTGTGTCGGAAATGCGCATAATGGTTACGCTCTACTATACTGTAATGGCCTCAAAAGTACCAGATAAAAGTGGTATACTATTCAGGAATGATTATAGAGGTGAATAGTGAACAGGAAACCAAAGAATTGGCAATGAAAATTGGCAACCTTTTAAATGGTGGCGAAGTTTTCGAATTAATTGGTGATGTTGGGGCAGGGAAAACAACTTTTGTAAAAGGTCTAGCAAAAGGCTTAGCTATTGAAGATGACATCCAAAGCCCGAGCTTTACTATTAGCCGGTTATACGATGCTCGCGACAATTTGCAGCTGGTACATTATGATTTCTATCGCTTAACCGACCCGGGCATCATGGCAAATGAAGTTGCTGAAATGATTCACGACGATAAAACAGTGACTGTTATTGAGTGGGCAGACATCGTTGAAGGTGTTTTGCCAGAATCACGCTATACAATCCGATTTGAATCTCCGTCCGAGACAACTCGCTCTATTACACTTCCTGATACACTAGGGGTGAACGTATGATTTTATTACTCGATACCTCAACACCTGAATGCCGTCTTTTTCTCGTCGATGGCGAATGGCGCTATGAAGCAAAATGGGAAGCGAATCGTGAACTCGCAAAAGGTTTATTGGCATACATTCAATCGCAACTTGAGGGCCAGGGAAAAACTTGGAAAGATCTTACCGGGTTAGGCGTATACAAAGGTCCAGGGAGCTTTACGGGGCTTCGAATTGGAGTAACTGTTTTGAACACTGTGGCGTATGCGGAAGAAATTGCAATTGTTGGTGAGACGGGTGACGACTGGCAGGAAAAGGCGATACAAAGACTCCTTGCTGGTGAAAATGACATTGTTGTCTTGCCTGAATATGGTGGCGAAGCAAATATTACACAGCCGCGAAAATAGTCTTCTTTGCCCTTGCGCTTGATTATCAAACAACGCTACAATATAAGCAGTCCACCGTTACTTTTTTCGGGACTTTTGGGATAACTTTTTGAAAATATTCAGCGTGCTTGTGATACTTTTTGCTAAGACGAACACTTAGCCAGGTACGACTGAGGAAGGAAACAATATGGTAGAGGGATTAATTGCCGCAATTATCGGAGTTCTTGCTGGTGTTGGCGGAACTGTTGTGTATGACAAACAGAAAAAGGCCGGCGGAAAGCACAAAGCTGAGCAAACTATTGCTGAAGCAAAAACAAAAGCTAGCGACATTATTTTAAAAGCAAAAGATGAAGCTTTACGTTTCGCCGATGAAGCGAAAAAAGAAGAAACAGAACGCCGTAAAGTTTGGGATAAAACTGAGTCTCGTTTAGCCGAACGTGAAACCAACCTCGATAAGAAATTAGATGAACTTGATAGGCGTGCCGAAGGTTTGCGTACTCAGGAAGATGAAGTTGAATCATTGAAGACTGAGATTCGTGAAATTCGAACTCGTCAACAAGAAAAACTTGAAAAGATCGCTGGTTTGAAAAAGAAGGAAGCCGCTGAAAAGCTTCTTGAAATGACCGAACGTGATATTAAACAAGACCTTACTGGGCTTATTTCTAAACTGCAAAATGATGCAAAAGAAACCGCCGAAGAACAGGCGCAACTTATTCTTGTTACTGCAATGGAACGCATGAGCAGCGAAGTGACTGCCGAGCGTACTGTAACTGCGATTAAGTTAACAGACGATGAAATGAAGGGCCGAATTATCGGTAAAGAAGGCCGTAATATTCAAGCACTGCAACGCGCAACTGGTGTAGATATTATGGTTGATGACACACCTGGAATGATTATTCTTTCAAGCTTCGACCCACTTCGCCGACAGGTTGCCCGCCTTACTTTAGAAATGCTTATGAAGGACGGACGTATCCACCCAGGCCGTATTGAAGAAGTAGTAGCTAAGGCTGAAAAAGAAATTGAAAAAGAAGTTATCCGTGCCGGTGAAGATGCCGCTCGTGAAGTTGGTGTAGTTGGTATTCCAAAGGAAATGATTCAGCTACTAGGTGAGTTGAAATTCCGTACAAGCTACGGCCAAAATGTTTTGATGCATAGTACTGAAATGGCTCACATGGCTGGGCTCATTGCTGAAGAGATTGGCGCCGACGTTCGTACTACTAAAATTGCTACATTGCTCCACGATGTGGGTAAGGCAGTTACTCACAAAATTGAAGGAAAACACCACCACATTGGTGCTGAATTAGCTCGCAAGTACGGAATGAGCGATAAGGTTGTTCACGCTATTGAAGCGCACCATGACGACGTTGAAGCGACAACTGTTGAAGCTTTGATTGTGCGTATTTGTGATGCATTATCGGCTGCTCGTCCAGGTGCTCGAAATATTAGCGCCGAGAACTTTGCTGAACGTATGCGCGATCTAGAAAATATTGCCAATGGATTCCCTGGAATTGAAAAGTCGTTTGCAATTAGCGCTGGCCGTGAAGTTCGTGTTATTGTTCGCCCTGAGAATGTTGATGATTTGAGCGCAATTAAGTTAGCTCGCGATATCGCGAATAAAATTGAAAGCACAATGCAGTTCCCGGGTACTATTAAAGTTAACGTGATTCGCGAAACTCGCGCAATCGAATTCGCAAAGTAGGTTTTAAGTGGGACGTTTCCTTCAGGCATTAGCAAAATTAGCATACAGCCATCCATGGCGAGTGTTGGCGGTTTGGCTGCTTATATTAGCCGCGCTTATAACAGCAACAGTTCTGTATATGAAGCCACCAAGCTCCTCAATTGCCATTCCTGGTACTTCGGCGCAAAAAGCCATCGATACAGTAGGTGAATTATTCCCAGAAGCAGGTGGTGGCTCGGGAAGAATTGTCTTTAAGGTAGAGAATGGAACAATCGCCGATCAGAAAACGGAAATTGATGCGCTGTTAGCGGAAGTTGCTGAAGTTGAAGGCGTGAGCCAAGTTGTAAGCCCATTTATTAGCCCAACATTTATTTCTGAATCAGGTGACATTGCTTACGCACAAGTTCAGCTTGAGGAATCTATGGGCTCAATTGAGGCGGTTACATTCGATTCAATTAATGAGGATGTTGAAGCTGCGCGAAGCAGTGAATTACAAATTGAAATGGGTGGAGCGCTCATCGATAATGCGCCAGGCGAAATTGTTGGAGTAGGTGAGATTGCCGGTGTCGTTATTGCCTTGGTTGTCTTGCTTATGACATTAGGCTCGCTTATTGCTGCTGGTATGCCACTACTTACGGCATTGCTCGGAATTGGTGTGAGTATTACTGCGCTATTTTCATTAAGCCAAGTTATTACTATTAGCTCAACGACACCTGTCCTCGCAATCATGCTTGGGTTAGCAGTAGGAATCGATTACGCACTATTTATAACGAATAAATATCGTTCCTATTTACTGTTAGGAAATGGTTACGAAGAGGCCTTGAAAAAAGCACTAGGAACTGCCGGAAACGCGGTTGTATTTGCAGCTATCACAGTCGTGATTGCACTTTCGGCACTTACTGTTGTTAACATTCCGTTCATGACGACAATGGGTCTTGCGGGTGCGGGTAGTATCGCAATTGCGGCCTTAGTTGCGATATCAGCTTTGCCTGCATTATTACGATTAGCCGGTCCTCGAATCTTTAACCGTAAAGGCCGTGCACAAGTAGAAAAAGCTCAAAAACACGGTGTTGAAAAGATTGAGCATGTTGCCCACAACACGCTTTGGTACAAATGGAGCCAGCAAATTATTAAGCGACCAATCTTGTTCTTGCTCGCAGGTTTATTGATTATCATTCCAATTGCGTTACCTGCGCGAGATTTACAGCTTGGCTTACCTACTGATCAATACGCTGCCGAAGATTCAACCGAACGTAAAGCCTACGACTTATTAACCGAAGGTTTCGGCGTTGGTTTTAACGCTCCATTAATAGTATTAGTTGAAGGTATGCCTGCGGTAACTGATGAAGACCGTGCAACAGCTCGTCAGCTTATCTTGCAGCAAAGTGCGGGTCAACCTGTGCCTACAACCCCTGAAGCTCAGTTGGCTGCATTAGCACAACTTAATACATTGGTTGACCAATACGACAACCAAATGCAACTTATGAAGGTTGCAAATGAAATTGCCGGTATGGAAGATGTTCAACAAGCTTTGCCAGCTTCTGCGATCGAGAATGGTACTGCCGGAATTATTCAAGTAATTCCTAAAAGCGCACCGGTTGATCCTGAAACAACAGAGCTTATTAAAACGCTTCGTGACCCAGCAACTGCTGAGGAGTTAACAGGAAGTGAAGATATTAGTTTCCAAGTTACAGGAGCGACAGCACTGCAACTTGATATTAATGAAAAGCTCTCAGATGCACTTCCGGTGTACTTGACCGTCGTAGTTGGATTATCAATTCTTCTGCTTATCGTAGCCTTCCGCTCAATATTGGTTCCTATCAAAGCAACCCTTGGGTTCTTGCTTTCAGTACTCGCGATGTTCGGTGCTCTTGTAGCTGTCTTCCAATGGGGATGGTTTGGAATCGCAGACGCGCCTGGCCCGATTGTGAGTTTCATTCCAATTATTGCCACCGGTGTATTGTTCGGGCTTGCAATGGATTACGAGTTCTTCCTTGTATCGGGTATGCATGAAGAATATACAAAAACCAAAGATGCAAAAGAATCTGTGGCACGTGGCTTCCGTTTGGGCGCAAAAGTAGTTACGGCAGCCGCAGTTATTATGATCAGCGTGTTTGCTGGGTTCATCTTCAACCACGATGCAACCATTCAAGCAATTGGATTTGCACTAGCGGTAGGTATTCTCGTCGATGCTTTTATTGTCCGTATGACGATTGTTCCAGCGGTTATGACATTGCTTGGTAAGAGTGCTTGGTGGATTCCAAAATGGCTCGACAAGCGACTCCCTCACGTTTCTATTGAAGGTGAAGATTCAACTAAATAAGGAGGACTTTTATGACTGAAATTCGTAATTACGATTCTGCAGATGAAGTCGCACAAGCTGCAGCCGAGAATGCAGTAGAAATATTGCAGGCAGCAACTGAAGTTAAAGAAAATGCGTACTGGGTATTAGCTGGTGGCTCTTCACCTATGCTTGCCTACAAGAAGCTAATCAAAGATTTTTCTGGTGCTGTGGATTGGAGTAAGGTCACTGTTTTAATAGGTGATGAACGGATGGTCCCATTCACCGATAATGCTTCAAATTTTGGGACTATTATAGCTATGTTCGATAAAAGCCCGGAACTTTCTAAAGTAAAAAGGATTGTTCCAAATACCTTACTCGCTAACGAAGCGGCAGCTCGCGACTACGCCGAAAAAATTGCAGCAGAAAATATAGGCGAGGTTGACCTTATTTGGATTGGTGTTGGTGAAGACGGGCATACACTGTCACTCTTTCCCGATAACGCAGCATTTGTAGAACCGACTGACGAGTGGGTAATACCGGTGTATGATTCACCCAAACCTCCTAGCGATCGCATCACGTTGTCTCTTAAAGCGTTAGAGTATGTGGATGAACTAGTGATTTTCGCGGTTGGTGCTTCAAAGCAAGATGCACTTGCAGAGGCTCGATTAAAGCGTAAACTTCCTATCGCGGTTGCAGCAGATACTGTTGAAGCTAACGGCGGAGAAGTGCGATGGCTTTACGACGAAGCTGCTTGGAACGACTAACAGCTTTTACTGGAACAATTTCAACCGATAAAGCACGGTGATCTGAAAGTGAATCGTCGGAAGTAGTTATATTCTTAAACTTATACGACTTGGGAATTAAGGCGTACTCAACCCGTTTATTCATAGTTGGGTAGGTTATATAAGGAACTTCAGTTGAGGCGACATAGTCGTCTTGCCAAAGCTCAGCTGTTTCTTCAAGAAAGGTGATGTTGAAATCGCCCATAAGAATGCGAGTTTCGCCTCGTGCTTTTAATATTTCTAAAGTTTCTTTTAGCTGAGGTGTTGCGAGATCGAAGAAATCGGTAATAGAGAAGTGAACGTTTGCAACCTTTATTACTTCATCATCAATGAGTATATCTGCCATCTGAACAATCCGAGTATGTTCATCGCGCTCTTCTTTTTTCAAAACAAGTATGTCACTTTTAAGAATCGGGTGCTTTGATAAAATTGCCATACCTTCACGGTACACGGGGTAATGAAGCCCAACTTGAAGACGGCTAATAGCATTATGTTGATACGGATATTTTAGGCTTTGATTTAATAATTCAACAGGGGTAAAAGGAGATATTTCTGGTAAATAAACCACTTCCTGGAAGAAGACAATGTCAGAATCTTGTTGAGTTAAGTATAGGAGAATTGAGTTTTTTCGTTCGTCCCAGTTATCAAAACCTTGGACGTTAAGAGTTGTTAGTTTCATGCTATCTAGTATACGCCTATGCTTGCTTTAAACTTCAATAAGTAAATAATAATCAATGAAGGTCGCGCCCGCTTCCTTTACTCCAATACGGCTCAGGCTCGAGGAGTTACTTTCGCATAGAAAGGGCTGACAATGGCTCAGGTCACCAGCTCACAGAGAACATTCAACTACCTCCACAGGATCCCGGAAGGGCTCAGGCCACTTTCCGCAGACCACCGTGCCCAGACGATCGAAAGGGTGATCCAGCACATCAAGCCCAGGCTTCAGTACTTGGGTATGGAAGAGCTGGAGACATCAGTGGGTCACCAGGGCTTCTTCGGGCGAGTGATTGCCGAGATGCCCGAGGAGATGCAGCACATGAGGGTTGTGCCGGTTTGGACGGTAGCGCCAAATACGCAGATGATCGTTCTTGCAAAAGACGGGACGCTTATCTACATGAGCTGCACGAGGTTTGGTCAAGAGAAGTGGCTGGTCTTGGATCACGACCACCTCACGGTTGCAATTGAAAGGAAGCCGATCGGCTACACCTCGATTCTCGATGGCATTAACCGTGTCTTGAAGGACGCCGAGAAAAAGTTGGAGGAGCGACTGAGGGGTCTCAGAGAGGATTCGTTCTGGATGAGTCAGTTATACGGCGATAACATCGTGCTTCCTCGGATGTAACGACTGCTCGTTTCCGCAGGCGGAATGCTCATGACCTTCGGGTCACAGAGCACCGCCTGCGGGGGCGGGTTATTTTAATTTGATACTAATAAGCGAAAGGGCCCGCAGCGATAGCTGCGGGCCCGGTTGGAGATCAGATGAAGTATGTCGTGAGATAGTCGGCGATGTTGGACGCGCCGATGCCTCCCCACCCTTTCGCATCTTCTGCAGTGTAGGGGTGGATGTCGATCACGAACTTGCCGAAGGACTTACGTGGGCCCTCGACATAGAACTTGCCGTCGTCTCCGAGATAGATGAGCCGATCGCATTTCACGTTGCCGGCATCAGCTTGCCACGTCGGCTTTCCGAGGAACAGCAACTTGTGACCCTTGAAGGTCGGTGCCTCGCTGAGGTCCATATCCTTCATCTGCTCGACGAGCAAGGGCGTCATCTGGGCGATGCGGGTTTGGGTGAAGGCGTCGCCGTTCATCCTGGCCTCAGTCCTCTCGAACTCTGATACAAAATCTTCGAGACGTTCTCGTATGCCGGGCATGTCACACTCCAGTTTCTAAAAGCTCCATTTTGGAGCTGTCTTGCTCAACAAAATTAATATGATTTTATCATTTTTTCAATAAAAAGTCAATGGAAGATAGGACATCGCAGCAGCTGCTCCTTCGCTCGTTCACGAAAAAATGTAAACACTTTCTCGTTTCATTCGCTACGCCAAACCTTCGACTGTTTTTGTGTTTCACAAAAAGTCGAAGGTTTGAATCTTAATACACGACCATAGAAAAAGACCATCTTTCGATGGTCCATTTCTATGGTCGGGGTGAAAGGACTCAAACCTTCGACCTCTCGGTCCCAAACCGAGCGCGCTATCAGCTGCGCCACACCCCGATGTGTGTTCGACTAGGGTAGTATACAACACCGTGAGATATTTTTCTAGTAGGGGCGTAGTCGTTGCGACAAAAGTCGACTCACGGTATGATGGGGAAGATACCTTATGAAGAAATTTCTTGAAAAACCAATTGCGTTTATAAAGTCACATCCTAAAATTGACATCGCATTTCTCATTGTCGGTTTAGCCGGTTTCTTAACGATAACTTTATTTAACGTTACAAACGCAGCAATTTGGTTTGATGAAGCTTTTAGCTCATACCTCATTCAGTTTAGTTATGTTGATATTGCTCGGTTTACTGCCACTGATGTTCACCCGCCACTTTATTACTGGGCTTTAAAAGCTTGGACTGAGCTATTTGGTACTGGTGAATTCGGTTTACGTACAATGAGTATCTTCTTTGCCGCCGCCACTATTGTTATGACCTTCTTCTTAACTCGTAAATTGTTTGGTCGAAAAGTCGCTGGTGTTGCGTTGCTATTCTTAATTCTTTCGCCAATGCTTATCCGTTATGCTGACGAGGCTCGTATGTACACTATGGCCGCATTTATTGTTGTTTCAGCGACGTATGCGTTAGTGAAGGCAACAGAGTCTAAGTTGAAGCGTTGGTGGGTAGTGTACGGAATATTGGTGGCACTTGGTATGTGGACTCATTACTTCACAGCGCTTGCATGGTTGGCGCATTGGGTGTGGCGAGCTTTCGTAACGCACAGTCAGGGCATTGGCTTTAAAGCGTGGTGGAAGAAATTCTTTAGTAAAGAATGGGTATTGGCCTATGTTGTTGCAGTTGTGACGTTCTTGCCTTGGCTGTACTTTATGATTAAGCAGCTCGGTGTTGTTCAAGCTGCTGGCTTCTGGATTGGCCCAGTAGGTGTTGATACACCATCAAATTACGTAACGAATTTTTTCTATTACCTTGAACATGGTCAGGCTCAAAGCTGGTTAGCGGTGGCCCTTGTTGCGATTGTTATTTTAACCATCGTTCTTATTCCAAAAGCGTATAAGAGTTTTGCGAAAGCTGAAAAATCGAACTTTATTCTTATCTCCGCAATGGCTTGGGTGCCTCCAGTCTTATTATTCCTAGCATCACTCCCTCCGCTTCGATCTTCTTTTGTGGAACGATACCTTATTCCTGCAACTATTTTCTACGCAGTATTTATCGCAATCGTTTTGGTAGTAGGCACAAAGAAATGGCGGCCACTTTTTAGGGCACTTCCTATTTTGCTTATTGCCGGAATGATGATCTTTGGAATTACGAATGTTTATAAATATGGAAACTACAATAAAAATACTAATTTCCACATTGTCACCCGTGAAGTTATTGAAGAAATTCAAACCGCAGGGCAGCCAGGTGAACCAATTATTGCGAATAGCCCTTGGACTTTCTATGAAGCTATTCCGTATTCAACAGAAGACCACCCAATCTATTTTATTGACGAGAATACCAAGTATATATACGGCTCACTGGATATGCTAAAGGATAATGACATGCATAAAATTAAAGATTTAGACGCATTCTCAAAAGAACATCCGATCATTTGGTACCTTGGCCAAGCAGACTCTGGCGATATTCCACCGTATAAAGATTCATGGGTAAAACTGCAAACAGTTAAGTACTACGATAGCCTTACCGGTAAAGAATCGTACCGTGCAACCCAATACCTTATTAGCGAGGAATAATTTTCATCAAGAATTTGGTTCGTACCGCAATCCACAATAGGGCGAGTGCGGCTGTGGATACGGCTAAGTTGATGATTATTGAAGTTGTTTCGTTCGGCTTAAGAATAAATAGGTGGGCAAAAAATACTATAAACGCTTGTATGGTGTATACGTAGAGAGAATTTGAGCCAAGTGGTAAGAAGAACCAGCCGACTTTCTTCACAATCACATCTTCGTATTTTCTTAGTACCCAGAAGAAAGCCCAGAACCAAATTGCTCCTAATATAATTCGAGTGAAAGGTAGGCGATCTTTGTGAAAGCCTTGTTCAATGACGTGGTGAACAGAATCAATTGCTGGTCCAATAACGCCTCCAAGGTAATGGCCGAATACTAACACGGCTGCAGCGATGATTGTTACGATGGCTGTTGAAATTAATGTTGCACCAATAATTTTCCGCGATTTGATTGATATTTTTTGCCAGTGCTCAACGAGGATTGGCCAGTAATACCCAATAATGAATCCACCGAAGAAAATGACCTGCCAGCTAATTGGCTGTGAATGCTCGACAGGCCATGGACTAAGTGGAAATAGACACCAGACACTTAAGCTTGCGGCGACAACTAAGTACCAATATCCTTTTCGAAGTAGCCAAAGTGCGGCCGGTGCAAAGAATAGGAAAAGGGCATAGTAGCGCAAAAAGTCAGCCCAGCCGTAGGTATATTGCAGGGTGATAGTCTGCCATAGAAGATCCCAAATGTTACTCCAGTTCGTGTAGATTCCATATTTTAATCCGTCATCATTAATAAAGAACCAGCCAACAAAGGTAAATAGGAGTGTAAGGACAATGCTCGTAATGTATAGCTGGAAGCTTCGTTTCCACAATAGGCTGGCAGCTTTTTTGAACGGTGCTTCAATAAGTTTCCTACCCCTAATGATTCCGAGTACGATGCCCGAAACAGCAAAGAAGCCTTCAGCGGTTGATACGTACAGGAAACCACGACCAGTAAAGAGGTCAAGCCCGCTCGGGTAATACTGAAGATGATTCAAAAGAATCACACAAAGAAAGTACCCTCTCATTATGTCGAACGTTAAAATACGCTCGGATAGTTTCTTGCTCGTTTTAGACACTCAGACAATTATAACAAGTCGCTTTGAAGAGGTATACTAATACTATGAAAGAAACTCCATATACCGCTCCAGATTTTTCACTAGTTGGCCTTGACGGCAAGACACATTCTTTAGCTGACTATAAGGGTAAATGGGTAATTCTATACTTCTACCCAGCCGATGACACTCCTGGATGCACGGTGGAAGCGTGTAGTTTGCGTGATTCGCGCGATACATTGGCTGAGATGGGTGCAGAAATTGTTGGCATTAGCCGTGACGATCCAAATAGCCATGAAAAATTTAAAGCAAAGTATTCGTTGAACTTTACGCTTCTAACCGACCCTGAAGCTGCGGCTATTAATGAATATGGCGCATGGGGAAAGAAAATGTTTGGACGTGAGGGTATTTTGCGAAAAACATTTATTATTAATCCAAAAGGTGAAGTAGTAAAAGTATACGGCCGTGTTACGCCTATGGGGCATGGTGAGCAAGTTGTTGCAGAGTTGAAAACGCTGCAGGCATGAAATACGTCGTTGCGGTAAGCGGTGGGGTAGATTCGATTGTCTTGTTAGACATGATGACGAAAGTGCCAAACCATGAATTAATTGTTGCTCATTTTGATCACGGAATTCGAGATGATTCAGCAGAGGATGCAAAGTTTGTTGCTTCTCTTGCAAGTAGCCACGGGCTTATTCACGAAGTAAAAAGAGAAGAACTTGGCAAAACCGCCAGCGAAGCTTTGGCTCGAGAGCGTCGGTATTTATTCCTCCGTGAGTTGGCAGATAAATATGAAGCTAGAATTGTTACCGCTCATCACCTCGATGATTTAGTAGAAACGGTGGCGATTAATTTACAAAGAGGAACAGGCTGGAGGGGATTAGCGGCGCTTGATTCAGATGTACTTCGGCCACTTATCGATACTCCTAAACAGGACCTTATTAAATACGCACAATCAAATGCTTTGGTATGGCGAGAAGATAGTACTAATGAGAGCGATGCATATTTGCGTAATCGAGTTCGACGTAAGGCAATCTTAATTCCACATGACTCTAAAAGGCAATTAAGAGCCCTCCATAGCCAGCAAAAACACCTAAAAAAAGAAATTAATAAAGAGACTAAACTATTAATTGGCGATGGCCCTGAATATGGTCGATACTTTTTTACACAGGTTTCAAAGCCGGTTGCATTAGAGTGTTTGCGTGAAATAACAGAGGGGGCGCTTACTCGGCCTCAATTACTACGTTTTTTGTTAGCAATTAAAACAGCAGGAGGCGGTACTGTTTATGAAGCTGGGTCAGGGGTAAAAATTCATTTCGGTACTCGCCATTTCAGCCTGTAACTGATAGAATTATATAGATATACCTACGTTTCTTAGTATGCCGAAAGGAAAAACAATTCGCTATGGCAGTAAAAGCCCCATCACCAAAGAAAAAACCTAATAATATTCTCCGACTTACCCTCTTCTGGGCAGTTGTTGTTTTTGGAGCGCTTATTATTTATGCGCTTACCAGTAACAACGATACGCTTAAGGAAGTTCCGCTTTCTGATGTTACGCAACGTGCAAACGCTGGTGAGATTAAAAAGATTGAAATTCAAGGGAATGATCTAAAGGTTACTCCCGACGGCAGTGATGTACCTACGGAAAAATCAACTAAGGACCCTTCTAGTAGTATTTACGAGCAAGGTCTTAACACTGATGCTGATGTAGAAGTGACCGTATTGCCACCTTCATCAACTGGTGACGTACTCTGGAATCTAGCGATCATCATCATTCCGGTGGTTCTTATCGCACTGTTCTTCCTGTTTATGATGCGACAAGCTCAAGGTCAGAATAACCAAGCGCTTGGTTTTGGAAAGTCAAAAGCTATTCTTTACGGCGAAGACAAGAAGAAAGTATTGTTTACCGACATTGCTGGTAACGATTCTGCGAAGCAAGACCTTGAAGAAGTTGTAGACTTCTTGAAACACCCTAAGAAATACGAAGCATTAGGTGCGAAAATTCCAAAGGGTGTTCTGCTGGTAGGTAGCCCAGGTACTGGTAAAACAATGCTTGCCCGTGCTGTTGCCGGTGAAGCAAATGTACCGTTCTTTAGTATTAGTGGTTCTGAATTCGTTGAAATGTTTGTAGGTGTTGGTGCTTCTCGTGTTCGCGACTTGTTTGCGAAAGCGAAAAAGAATTCTCCAGCAATTATTTTCATCGATGAAATTGATGCTGTTGGGCGTCGCCGTGGTAGTGGTATGGGTGGTGGTCACGACGAACGTGAACAAACACTTAACCAGATTCTTGTTGAAATGGATGGTTTTGAAACTGGTACGAATGTTATCGTATTGGCTGCAACAAACCGTTCTGACGTACTCGACCCAGCTTTGCTTCGCCCAGGTCGTTTCGACCGTCGAACAAACATCATGTTGCCAGAACGACGTGACCGCGAAGCTATTTTGAAGGTACACTTCAAATCTAAGCCAGTTGACTCTACTGTAAACATCGATGCTTTAGCTGCTAAAACAGCTGGTTCATCTGGTGCTGACCTTGCAAACATTGCTAACGAAGCTGCAATTATTGCTGCTCGACGAAATAGTAAAAAGATTTCAAATGCCGATCTTACAGAAGCATTTGAAAAGGTTGCTATTGGTCCAGAACGCAAAACTAAGGTAATGAACGAAGAAGAGAAGCGCATGACCGCGTACCACGAAGCTGGTCACGCGATTGTTGGCCACGTGCTTCCAGACAGCGACCCAGTTCACAAGGTAACCATCATTCCTCGCGGCGGTACTGGTGGTGTTACATGGTTCTTGCCACCTGAAGACCGAAGCTACACAAGTATTGTAGAGTTCAAAGATATCTTGGCGCGTGCACTTGGTGGCCGTGTTGCTGAAAAGATTATCTACGGTGCTGATCGTGTTACTACTGGTGCTGGTTCAGACCTTCGCAAAGCTACCGAAATTGCTCGCGACATGGTGATTGAACAAGGAATGGGTACAAAACTTCGCGACCAAGTATTCCACGAAGATAACGGTGGAATGGTGTTCGATAAAATTACCCATGAACGTCCATACAGTGACGATACTGCCCGAGAAATCGATGCTGAAGTTGCTGTTCTTGTAAAGGAAGCCGCTCGTCGTGCCGAAGCTGTTATTAATGCAAACCGCAAGAGCCTTGATAAACTCGCTGAAGCACTTCTTGAAGAAGAAACTGTTGAAGAGGTTCGCGTAAACGAAATCCTTAAGGACGCCAAGCTACCTAAGGAGGCCTCACTGTATTAGTACGTGCGGCTTGAACAAGTTGAATGATTAACTTTCGCACTACGATATCCCGAGCTAATAAAAAGATGCCGCTTAAATTAGCGGCTTCTTTGCTTGCGGTGTCATCTTTGATTGCAAGCTTGCTTGGGTTATTGCGCGATCGTTTACTAAACGGACTGTATGCAGACACCTACACTACAGGTCTTGACGCATATACAGTTGCTTTCACTATTCCAGACTTCATGTTCTTTATATTGGTATCGGGTGCCTTGAGTGTTACGTTCATTCCTGTATTTAACCAGCGTTTGGCAACGGGAAATAAGCGTTCTGCTTGGGAACTTTCAACGAGTCTATTGAATCTGCTTGCTTTGGTAACACTCGCAACAAGTATCCTGATTCTTATTTTCGCAGAACCATTGGTGCAATTCGTCGTTGGCCCAGGCCTTGATGAATCAAGCCGGTCACTAGCTACGAGTATGATGCGTGTTATTGCAATTAACCCATTCCTGTTTGGTATCGCAACGGTATTTGCCAGTATGCAACAAGCAGTGGGCCGGTTTGCTTTCTTCGCAATGGCTCCGGTAGTGTACAACATAGGTATTATTATCGGTGCGTTGTTCTTCACGAACGGTATTAGCATCTTTGGATGGCAAATATTTGAAGGTGGAATTATGGGTGTTGCACTTGGTGTGGTGCTTGGTTCGATACTTCAGTTGCTGGTAAGTAGCTTGGGGTTGTTTGGTATGGGCTTTGATTATCGCTTCAAAATATACTGGAAGAATAAGGGCTTACACCAAGTCCTTCGTCTTCTTCCACCTCGATCGCTGGACCAAGGTATCGATTATGTAAATAGTATTGTGGAAACAAATCTTGCGTCACGAATGGCATCAGGAAGTATTCGTGCTTACCAACAGGTAACGGCTTTATCATACGTGCCAATTAACCTCATTGGTGTTGCGATTAGTACAGCTGCATTCCCGAAGATGACGGAGCGTATTGGCCAAGGGCGGCCTGACTTATTCAAAAAAGAACTTCTAGCGGTACTTCGTGTGATTATTTGGCTATCATTGCCCGTAACGGTCATTGCTATTTTGTGTCGTGGGTACCTCATTCACTTTATTAAGCCGGGCGGGGATCAGCTATGGGCCGATATTATGGGTGTGCTCGCACTTTCGATTATCTTCCGCTCAATCTACTTTATTTCTGCACGTAGTTTCTATGCGCAACAAGATACGAAGACACCACTGTATATCTCTATTTTTACGATTGGACTCAATATTGCACTCGCTATCTGGCTATCACTCGGTACAAGCTTGGGAGTGATTGGGCTTGCCTTGGCTGCTGTTACCGCTTCTGCGGTTGAAGTGGCTATTCTGTTTGTTCTTATGTCACGTCGGCTTCAAGGGCTCTTTACTATCGACTTCATTCATGGTGTTGGAAGGATGATAAGCGCTACAGGCCTTATGGCGGTTATAACCTACATATTGGTATCAATAATGCCACTCGGAGCGGAGGACGTATTCTTTTCAGCATTCTTGAAGTTCTCGCTTATAGTTGGTATTAGCGCGGCGGTGTATATAATAGTATGTCGAGTGTTTAAGATCGAGGAAGTATATCCTATCTTGCTACGAATTCGAAAAATATTATTTAAACAGCCAGTTGTTAAATCATGAACCAAGACCATATCCGAAACTTCTGTATTATTGCCCACATCGATCATGGAAAGTCGACGCTTGCTGATCGCATGTTAGAGCTAACCGGTACGGTGCAAAAACGTGACATGAAATCACAGCTCCTCGACAGTATGGACCTTGAGCGCGAAAAAGGTATCACTATTAAACTCGCACCGGTTCGAATGAGCTATAAAAGCCATGAGCTTAACTTAATTGATACACCTGGACACGTAGACTTTAGCTATGAAGTTTCACGAAGTCTTCAAGCCTGCGAAGGTGCTGTGCTTGTTGTCGACGCTTCACAAGGTATTCAAGCGCAAACCCTTGCGAATGTGTACTTAGCGATGGCATCCGACCTTACAATCATCCCTGTACTGAATAAGATCGACCTTCCAGCTGCCGATGTTGCAAAGGTGAGTGCTGAGGTTATTAACTTGCTTGGTTGTACAGACGAAGACATTATTAAAATTAGCGCCAAAACAGGTGAAGGAGTATTAGACGTACTTGATGCGGTAGTTGAAAAGATCGATGCGCCAGCGGGAAAAGTAGAAGCTCCAACTCGTGCGCTTATTTTCGATAGCTACTACGACGATTACCGTGGAGTAATTTTATACGTTCGTGTGATCGATGGAAGTATTAAAAAGAGCGACATAATAGACATGCTTGCAACCGGCGCTAATGGAATTGCATTGGAAGTTGGTTCACTAAGCCCGTCGATGAGCCCGAAAACAGAATTATCAACTGGTGAAATTGGTTATATCGTAACTAACCTTAGGACAACTCGTGATGCTCGAGTGGGCGACACCGTAACTGTTCGACGCAATGCAGCAACCGAGATGCTTCCTGGGTATAAACTAGTAAAACCATTCGTATATGCCGGATTCTTTCCAGTAAGTAATGACGACTACCAGGCTTTAAAAGATGCAGTAGAGAAATTAAGCCTCAGCGACTCTGCATTGCAATTCGAACCTGAAAATTCACCAGTACTTGGGTTTGGTGTACGCATTGGATTCTTAGGGCTACTTCACCTTGATATTATTCGCGAACGTTTAGAGCGTGAGTACGACCTTGATTTGGTAATTACGAACCCTTCAACCGATTACCAGGTTGTGTTGAGCAATGGTGAAGAACTGGATATAAAGAGTGCGAGTAACCTTCCTGACGTGAGCCGGGTAAAAACTATTAGCGAGCCTTGGATTAAGGGTGAGATTATTGTACCCGCGCAATATATTGGAGCCGTGTTGCAGCTGATTATTTCAAAGCGCGGCATGCAATCTAACTTAAGTTATATTGACGAACGAGCCTTGATTAGCTTCCAGGCACCTCTAGCGAATTTATTAACGGACTTTTACGACCAATTAAAATCAGTTACCAGCGGATATGGCTCATTTAACTACGAACTTGATGAGTATAAGATCGACGACTTAGTACGAGTAGATTTTTATGTTGCAGGAAACATGGTTGACGCACTAAGTATCATGGCGCACCGCTCTGAATCACAAAGCCTTGGCCGAGAAATTACTAAAAAATTAAAAGATGTAATTCCACGCCAAAACTTCCAAGTTGCTTTGCAGGCTGGTATTGGCGGTAAGTTTATCGCTCGTGAAGATTTAAGTGCGTACCGAAAAGATGTGACGACTGGCCTATATGGTGGAGACGTTTCTCGTAAAAAGAAAGTTCTTGCTAAACAAGCAAAAGGTAAGAAGCGCATGAAGCGATTTGGTAAGGTTGATATTCCTTCTGAGGCGTTTATGGTTATGTTGAAGCGCGACTAACGAGTCGAGCGGATATACAGCGCATCGATGATATCTTGCAGCACAACTTCTTTCGAGAGTGTACCGTCAATTTCGATCAGTAGCCCATCTTGTTTGTAGAAGTTAATAACTGGAAGTGTTTTTTCTTTATATTCAGCTAACCTTGTTTCAAGCGCTTCACGGTCTTCGTCGTTGCGCTCGTTGCGTTCGCCAATATGAAGACTTTTTTTCCAGCGTTCAAACGAAACCGACTCGGCGATATCTAGATAAATGACAGCTTTTAGCGGATGCCCAGCTTCTTTGGTGGCTTGCACGACACCTTGTTCTTCACCGTGCCATCGCCCAACCGAGCTAAGAATGAGAGGAGAATTTTTAAATTCTTCCTTTGATAAATAAGGCAGGACAATTTCAATAAAGTCATTAATAGGGACAAGTCGACCTGCGTCCATTTCAGCCTTAGCATGTTGAGGTATAACTGAGTTTCGAAAAATATCGCCAGCACCTAGTAAGACACCATCGAATAATGCAACGAGTTCGCGACCGTGTGTGTCTTTGCCTGCGAACTGTCGGCCAAAAATGTTAATTGATCCTGCACCGAGCCACTCGCGTATGGCGGCTATTTTTTCTGTGTTTTCCATATACGCAGTATATAGAAGTGAGCTTAAAGGGTCAATTTAGCACTCATTGACACAGAGTGCTAATATTCGCTACAATAAAGTTATGACAGAACGACAACGTCTTATTCTCGCCGCTATTATTGAGCAGCATGCTGAAATTGCTGCGCCTGTTGGGAGCGTAATGCTTGCTAAATTATTCGGCGTTTCAAGCGCGACTATCCGTAGTGAGATGTCAAAACTTGAAGAGATGGGCTTTATTGTTCAACCTCATACGAGTGCCGGGCGCATTCCGACCGATACCGGCTACCGCTTCTACGTAAATACGCTAAACCAAGCGCACGCTGAACAGCCACAGCTTCCCGATCGCAGTGCGAGAGCGATCGATGCACGCGTGAATACACATGGTGATAGAGCAGACCGAGCAATTCGTAGCGCTGTAGATAGTTTAGTCGACCTTACGCAAAACCTAGGCATTGCTACAATTGGGGATGAACTCTATTTAAGTGGAATGGGGAACTTATTTTCTCAGCCTGAATTTATGCAAGGTGAGCACGCACAGCAAGTCGCTCGTTTACTTGATAATTTAGAACCATGGCTTCGTGAAGTAGCACCAAACGAGCCACTTAATGTGTACATTGGTTCTGAAAATCCAATTGGTAAAAGCAGCGGGGCAACACTAATTATTAGCCGCTTCCGTTCGCCCTATAGTGACAATAGTTACATTGGTGTACTCGGGCCAACTCGTCAAAGTTATGCAAAAGTAATGAATTTAGTGCGCCACACCGGAGCAATGTTAGAGGAGATTTTATAAAATGACAGATAAAGCTGATAAACCAAAGCAAACTAAAAAAGAATTAGAATTTGAACAAAAGTTAGGTGAGTTAACGCTTGATCTTCAACGCACTCGCGCAGATTTCGAAAACTACCGAAAACGTGTAGATGTTGAAAAAAGCGCAGCTCGTGAAGCTGGCCAATCTTCGGCAGTTCTTAAGCTTCTTCCTGTTATTGATAACATCGAACGAGCAATTGCCTATACTCCAGAAGACCTAAAGGATAACACGTGGGTGCAAGGGGTAACTAATCTTGTAAAACACCTCGAGAAATCACTCGAAGGCTTAAATGTTGCACGTATTGATGCGAAACCAGGTGCAGAATTTAACCCTGAACTTCACGAAGCTATTCAGTTCGACGAAGATGCAGAAGGTGAGAAAGAAGTGATTGCAGATGAACTACAAGCTGGGTATACACTCAATGGCAACGTCATTCGCCATGCTATGGTGAAGGTAACACGACAATAAAGAAATCCCCGCTTTGCCGCGGGGATTTTAAATAGCGTGTCGGTTTGAGCAGAGAGGAAGGTCCCCGCTCAAACCAACACTACGGCTAGCGCCGACGGGGTTGTGGGACGGGTTTGACTTTGTAGACGATGATGGAGCCATCGGCGCAGTCACGGATCTTGAGATAGGTGACTTCAACTTTGTCGGCAAATGCTGTGAAGGCATCTGCGATCTTCTCGAGCGACTCCTCGGTGGCCGGCATTTGAACAGCCGACCGCTTGAGGTAGCGGAACTCTTTGCTGTCGAATGGACAGAGCGAGCTCTCGTTCAGGATGTAGAATCCCTGTTCGTGAGTTATCCTTCGACCGGAAGGCTCGAAGTCCTCTCGGATGCATTCACACAGCTCGAATGGATTGTCTGCAAGGTTTGCCACCCGCGAGTGGTCAACCAGTGGGGCCATTTCCTTCTTCTCTCTGCTCAAAATAAAAACCGCCGAGATTTCCCTCAAGCGGATTCACTTCTTGCTGGCTGTATTTGTTTGGAATCAGTATCAGTAAGACGTTTTTGATAATAGTCCTTTATTTTTGAAAAATCAATAGGCTTTTTAAGGTTAGAAATCCTCGTGGTCTTCAATGGGGGCTCGGGCATAATAGTTCTTTAGGGCTGTATCGAATAGGCTATATAGTTCATCGCTATTCATATAATATGTTTGGCCTAAGCTAAATTCTCCCGGCTTTAACCTTTCATTATAGACACCCTCCATAGAATATAGAGAGCATTGAATAGTGACGCGTCCCCTCATGTGAATAGACGAGTCGACCAACGACCTTATGACTGGAGCGATAATTTCACCCGATGCGTGCGCCTGCCCGTTCAAGCCAGCGTAAACAGTTGCCTCGGTATCACTTCTTTCTATTGGTTGCCATGCCTTGAATTTATCTTCACGTTCGCCGACAAGCAGTCGCTCGCTCGTATTATTCGAGTCGTACATAATTGCACCTAGTAATCCGTGTTCAACTGTAGCTACTGAAGCAGTTGAGCCAATCGCCACGCCACTTTGAAGATTTGTAAGGATGAAACTCGTAAAAGAGTCTTGCTCAATATGATCCCTAAAGCTCATACCTTCGCGGTAGGGTTGTGTAATATGGTCACTTGCGCTTCGCATAGCTCGCTCTGCGACCATGGGGAATTCCATCGCGGCAATGATGAGTTCCTTTGCTTCGTTACTTAGCTTTAAGTATGATTCATACAGGTCACCTCTCAAAAAGCTACTGAGCGAATGACTATGTACAAAGTTATTGAATTCAAATTTCTCAATTCCGGAATTCATTGCCGCTGGCGTATAGGGTGGACCGACCCAATGTTCGTAGAGCTTCAGCTTTTCTTCTTCCGGTAGTTTGCAGTAAGCGTCCCATCGAGCAACTAAGTTATCGAGCCTTGTTTTATCTCCCCATGTGTACTCGGCACCAACCACCTCACCATGTTTAAAACCTTCACTATTATTCATTTACAGTTCCGTTCTTTGTAATAATTTCCTAAGATTAACGAAAATAAAGTAATAAAAAAAGCGAGCAGCTACTCACTTGAAATAGTTCATAATTATTTTATTGCTGAATTGTTTCGTTATAAAACAAAGGTATGGAACGTATCGTTCCATTTTTTATAGCAGTAAGTACGTCAACAATTGAAGCGATATTATCAAATGGTCTATCTGCATTTTTGATTGCTTCATCAATAGGTACCCAGAAGTTTTCGCCAAACTCGGTTGAGGCTAGCTCGCCACTATGGCTATCTGCATAGCAAATAGGGAATAGTATGTCAGAAAAAAGTTCGCCATCTTTATATAAGCGCCGCTTTTCAAAGCCAAGTAGAGTGAATTTCGACTCAAGGCCTGTTTCATCATTTAATTTTCTTGCCGCGCCATCAAGTAAGTCCTCGCCCTTACGAATAGTTCCACCCATAACATCGACGAGTCCGTGCGAAGGTTGAGAATTTCTTCGTTGGTTCAATATCTCAAGATCTCCATTATTTAGTCTAGAAACAATTGTTATCACATTAATTTTAAACAATCGATTTAGCTCCGGGTCGCTTGTATGATATACGTCAGCCACATAAGCCTGTCCACCTTGTGATAAACGATATCCTGTACTCGTTTTTTCAACCATTCCTTTTTGAGCGAGTGCCTTTAGATGGTAGTTAAACAAGTCGTTAGCCGCATCTTCTGGCTTTAAATCACGATATCGTAACGTATCGGCATTTTTCAGCTTAGAAATAATATAGTTTTGAATATCGGGGAGGCTCATAGTTGGATATAAGTATAGTTAATACCACCTTCAAAACGAACCATAGCCATGTTAGTAACAAAAATAAGTTAGCACTCTTGACATGAGAGTGCTAACTTTCTATACTAAGAGTACTTGGCAATCTCACTAGGAGAGTGCTAAAATAGATTTAAGAACTTTTGTTAAATAGGAGAATATAATATGGGTAAAATCATTGGAATCGACCTCGGTACAACCAACAGCGCCGTGGCCTACATGGTAGCTGGGAAACCAGAAGTCATTGCTAACGCAGAAGGTAACCGCACGACTCCAAGTGTTGTGGCTATCAATAAATCAGGCGAGCGTTTAGTTGGACAAGTTGCACAACGTCAACGTGTCACGAATGCTAAAAACACTATCTATGGTGTAAAGCGTTTAATTGGTCGTAAGTTTAGCGATAAAGAAGTGCAGAAAGATCTTGATATTATGCCATACGAAATCGTCAAAAAAGGCGATGGCGTAACAGTACGACTTGGTGATAAAGATTACTCACCTGAAGAAGTATCTGCAATGATTCTTTCTAAACTCAAAGCTGACGCTGAAGCGTTCCTAGGCGAAAAAGTCACCGAAGCTGTTATTACAGTTCCTGCGTACTTCGATGACTCGCAAAGGCAAGCTACTAAAGATGCTGGTAAAATTGCCGGCCTTGAAGTAAAGCGTATTATTAACGAGCCAACTGCTGCTGCTTTGGCATATGGCCTCGAAAGTAAAAAAGAAGAGAAGATTGCTGTATTCGACCTTGGTGGTGGTACATTTGACGTTTCTGTTCTTGAACTTGGTGACGGCGTATTTGAAGTAAAAAGTACACATGGTGACACACACCTTGGTGGTGAAGACTTCGACAACCGAATCGTTAACCACTTCTTAGAGGAATTTAAGAAAGAAGCTGGAATCGACCTTAAGGGTGACAACGCAGCAATGCAACGCCTAAAGGATGAAGCCGAAAAAGCAAAGAAAGAACTTTCATCAACTACTGAATACGAAGTTAACCTTCCATTTATTACTGCCGACGCTGATGGTCCTAAGCACTTCGAGTACAAACTTACTCGTGCAAAACTTGAAGAGCTCGTAAAAGACCTCATTGACCGTTTAGCTGAACCTGTAGAAAAAGCTTTGAAAGACGCTGGCCTAAAGGCTAACGAAATCAACGAAGTTGTTCTTGTTGGTGGTATGACTCGTATGCCAGCTGTCGTTGAAAAAGTAAAAGCAATTTTTGGAAAAGAACCACTTAAGGGTGTAAACCCTGACGAAGTTGTAGCGATTGGTGCTGCAATTCAAGGTGGTGTACTTGCCGGTGACGTAAAGGACGTATTGCTCCTTGACGTAACTCCACTTAGCCTTGGTATCGAAACAATGGGTAGCGTATCTACAAAGCTTATCGAACGAAATACAACCGTGCCAACAAGTAAGAGTGAAACATTCTCTACTGCTGCTGATAATCAAAACCAAGTTGAAATTCACGTACTTCAAGGTGAACGCGAAATGGCGAGCGATAACAAATCACTTGGTAAGTTCGTTCTTGATGGTATTGCACCAGCGCCTCGTGGTGTTCCGCAAATCGAAGTTACCTTTAATCTTGATGCAAACGGTATCTTGAATGTTACTGCGAAAGACAAGGGAACCGGTAAAGAGCAATCTATTACTATTCAAGATAGCGGAAACCTAAGTAAAGATGACATCGAAAAAGCACAAAAAGATGCTGAAGCGCATGCCGAAGAAGACAAGAAGAAGCGTGAATCTGTTGATGCACGAAACACACTTGAAAATGCTATCTACCAAGCCGAGAAAATGCCTGACGAGTTCAAAGACAAGATCTCTGATGACGACAAGAAGGTTATTGCCGACGCCGTAGAAGAAGCTAAGAAGCACAAGGACGCATCTGACAAAGATGAGCTTGAAGCTGCTGCTAAAGCCTTGAGCGACGCTATCATGCCAATTGGTGCGAAGATGTACGAACAAGCCGCTGCAGAGGAAGCACCTGCCTCTGAAGAAGGCGAAGAGAAGAAGTCTGACGAAGCTGTTGAAGGCGAAGTTGTAGACGACAAAGAAAAGAAGTAGATTCTTTTAAAAATGACTAGCCCCGCACTTCGAAGTGCGGGGCTTTTCTGTCATGTGATGATGTAACCCTTTCGGGTTCGCGTAACCACAGTTCCTTGCAACTCGACTTCCTCGTAGGCAACCTTGAACCAGACTCTGCCGAGTTCTATATCGACAGAGATGATTCGAAGCTTTCGACGGAAGGTGTGGGGAGCTGCGCCAGACCGAAGCGTGAACGTGGTCTCGTGAAACCCGTTTTCATTAACAAGGTCTTTGATGGACATCCACTGGCTCCAGGCGGGGCCGTAAACGATATCGAGACGTGAAACTGGAACGTGCATCATGACAGATTCGGGAGTCGATGCGGGCATCGGACTCTCCTTTCTATGAACCGATGGGACCTCGGTACGACGGTCGTCGTTTGCTTTCGCAACCACCTAGCGTACGCTAGGAATTTTGTGTAGTATGATAAATTTTTTAAGAAAAGTCAATTATTGCTTTGGCAACCTGTTCAGGCGATAGGTTTGATGTGTCAATAACTTGGGTTGCAACCGTTCTTCCATAAGCCATTTCTTTTTCAAGCATTTCTGATTCGAAACGTTCAGATGAACCTCGTTTTTCTAATCGTTCTTTGAGTACTGGGATCGATGCGTCAATTTCTACAATCTGAGCATCTGGAAATTGGGATAGTACTAGTTTTACAGCGGGTGCGCGTAAAAGTAAGACAGTCGGCGCGTAAAGAGTGAACCGAGGCAGCCCATAGGATGCATCGAAAGCATCAATCGTTCCGAAAAACTCACCATCGGCTTCCATGGTACCGAATTTTTCTTTAGATACAAAGATATGATCAGCATCATCGGCGTCCCTTTGTAAGCGAGTTGTGAACGACTTAATATATTGAAACCCATATTCTTCACATAGTATTTTAACGACTGAGCTTTTCCCAGCGCCTGATGGCCCAATAAGTCCTACAAGCTGGCTCATTCTTCAGGTAACTCCAAAAAGAGTGCTGCCCAAACCATACCAGGGTCTGCTCGATAGAATGGAGCATAGTACCAAGAGCCATTTGGTTGCGTAAGTTCTGGGTAGCTTCCATGACGCTCAATAAGCTCGCTAAACCTTCTGTATTGGTGTACGTATTCTGGGCGATTATATCTTTTTAGTAAATGGAGATAGTACGTTGCGTGCCAGGTCCAAATACTTGTTTCAGTGTAGTTGGGCATTGAAATTGGCCCCATTCCAAAGCGATAACGAAGCGGTTTTTCAGGCTCTTCACCATAACGAAGGGGATACGGTTTGTTCAATTCTTTCAAATTAATATAATCCATCGTTTTGTTAACCATTTCTTTATCTTCAACGACGCCAAGAAAAAGGGGAATAAGTGCGCTATCAGAGCTAAATGTTTGGGTTGAGCGGTCGGCTCGGAAGTAATTTCCGGTCCAATATTCTTTAATGAGAATTTCTTTATAGCGTTCTGGTGGAAAATGAAAATCTACTAAATTAAGTTTCTCAACACATTGTGCTAGGCGGCCAACAAGGGCAATCGCATAGGCACTTCGGTCGTAATAAACAGCATCTCTCATCTCTGCAAACATAATGTCGGGTAAAATATCACCAGTTTCATCGAAGAACATTGCTTCGTACTTCCGCAACTCTTTATTTAGGAACTTAGTTTCATCTGTATTTAATTGGTAGCCACTCACAACAAGTGAGTGAAGCAACCACGGAATAGCATCGATACTTGGTCGCCCAGGTGCATTAAATACGTTTCCTGCCTTGTCGATACAAAGTTTTACCGCTCCGGCTCGTTGGTAGTGTCGAAGCGCCCAACGTAATGTGTGATGAACGTGTGTAGTTTGGTTCAGGTTCACTAAAGATTGGGCTACGGTACCAAAGTCACGCATCCAGAAGAAGTTATAGTGGCCAAGGCTTGTTCGGTAAAAATCGCCATACCAAAGCCTATCAACGATTTGTTGGCATATTTCTTTAGCATTACCAGGGAAACGTTCTATTTTTCCAAAGTAGCGATTATATAGTTGGCGATACTCAGCGTGGATAAGACCAGCGACAGCGCCGATGGCACGGATAACAACTTTCATTACTGGTCAGTATAGCGCGAATTAAGCTTAAGCGAAACAGTGTTCAAAAACAGGAGTATAATAAGAGTACTACATAATCACGGGAGGAGCATGTATGGAATGGTTTCTAGTATGGATAGTAATGGGAGGGATCGCAGGATGGGTCGCTTCTATGATTGCCGGAACAAACGATAGCCAAGGCTTAATCGGTAATATCATTGTTGGTATTGTCGGTGCATTTCTTGGAGGTTTCATCTTCGGTCTCTTTGGAGGCTCTGGCGTCACAGGCTTTAACTGGGGAAGCTTCATCGTCGCCTTAATCGGCGCAGTGGTATTTCTCTTTATCTGGAGGGCGATTACTGGTCGAAAACCAGTTAGCTAGCCAGTATCAATTCAACATACAACTAGCACTCTAGACATTTGAGTGCTAGTTGTTTTATACTAGTAATAGATATGAGTAAAAGAGATTACTATGAAGTTTTAGGCGTGTCTAAAACCGCCTCAGCTGATGAAATAAAAAAGGCGTTCCGTCGCCAAGCTGTTCAGCACCACCCAGACAAAGAGGGTGGTAATGAAGATAAATTTAAAGAAATTAACGAAGCGTACGACGTTCTTAAAGACGCACAAAAACGCCAACGATACGACCAGTTTGGTCACGCTGGTGTAGGTGGGTCTGGTGGCGGTGGTAGCGCTGGCGGAAATCCTTTTGAAGGCTTTGGCGGCTTTGGTGGTCAAAATGCTAACTTCGACTTCGGTGGTGGATTTGGTGACATTTTCGACCAATTCTTCGGTGGTGGCGGTCAACGACAACGTGGCCCAGTTCGTGGCCGTGACGTAGAAGTGCAGCTGCAACTTACCTTCCGTGAAGCAATCTTTGGCCTCGAGCACGAAATGACGCTCGATATGGACGATACGTGCGAGCACTGTAAAGGCACAACAGTTGAGCCTGGCTATGAAATGAAGACATGTCCAACATGTCACGGTGCTGGCCAGCAAACACGCGTTATGAACACTATGTTTGGAGCAATTCAACAAACCGTACCTTGTGAGACATGTCATGGTAAGGGTAAGATTCCTGAAAAAGTTTGTACTATCTGTAAGGGTGCTGGAACTCAACGTCGTAAACAAGCTATTAAGTTGAAGGTGCCTGCTGGAATAGATGACGGCGCTACAATTCGGCTCAGTGGCCGCGGTGAAGCAATTGGCGGCGGCGAAAAGGGTGACCTTTACGTTCACATTCGCGTAAAAGCTGACAAAAAGTTCACCCGTGAAGGCGATATTATTCTTTCAGAAGAGCACGTTAACATGGTTAATGCTGCTCTTGGAACAGAAATCGAAGTTGAAACAGTTGATGGCTCGGTGCGCATGAAAGTTCCAGCTGGAACACAAAGCGGAACTGATTTTAAGCTTTCAAGCCACGGTGTGCCTCATTTAAATAACGACAAACGTGGCCCGCATATTGTAAGTATCGTCGTTGATACGCCTCGTAAATTATCAAAACAACAAAAATCATTACTTGAACAGTTTGATGCTTAGGTTGGAAAAGTAATATGGATGTAGTGTACGTAGTTAAGTATGACCCTGAAAATAACTCAGAGGAGCTACGGTACTCTCTTCGATCGCTTAAAAATCTTCCGCACGGAAACGTAGTGATAGTTGGCGAAAAGCCTGATTGGGTGACGAATGTCACCTATATTCCTGTTGCACAAACCAAAACTAAGAGAGAAAACGTAACAATGAATTTACTGGCTGCTATTAATTCGGAACTTGTTTCGGATGATTTTATGCTTATGAATGACGATTTCTTTATTATGAAAGAGCTGTCAGAAATGCCGATTCTCAATTTTGGGCCATTGGCTGATGTAATTGCTTATTACAATCACCGCTACCCTGAAGGCAGTGAATATATTAGCAACATGACTAAGCTGTACAACTTGCTTATTGAGCGAGGTAACGAGCGGCCAATGAGTTATGAACTTCATACTCCCATGATTCTTAATAAGAAGAATGTGCAATCATTGTACACAGAGCCAAAAGAACCTTTTTACCAATTTCGGACGTATTATGGGAACTTCTTTAACATCGGCGGAACTTCTGTTCGTGATGTTAAGGTATTTACGGAACCTCAACATAATGATGCTAGGTACAATTCTAATCCTCGGGAATATCTTGAGGGCCAAACATTTCTGTCTGTAACTGGTGGATCGTTTAAACGTGGTGTTCCTGGCGATTTTGTAAGAGAAAAACTTAACGAAAAATCAATTTACGAATTGTAGATTTAAACGAATTTCGCGTAAAGCTCTTCATAAGCCTCGGCCATAGCAACAATATCGAATTTTTTTGCAAAGGCAATGCTGTCTTCGGCATTTAATGAACCGATTTTATTAATAGCTTCAATAAATTCGTCTTCGGTTTCGCACAAGAAGCCAGTTTTTCCTTCTTGAAGTAACTCACTTCGAGAGCCGCCACTTTTCATGATAATAGGCGTTCCACATGCTTGAGATTCAATGGCAACTAGTCCAAAAGCTTCAGTTGGCTCGTATGGACACAGCACGCCCAGCGCGGCTGAGTATAGATCAATAAGCTCTGTTTGGTTTTTTGCACCAAGATAACGAATCTGATCACCGTCTACATAGCTTTGTAAACTTTGCCAGTACTCTTCGTTCTTAGGAGCAACTTTTCCAACAATGTCTAGGCCAATACCAGCTTTTTTGGCGAAACTAAGTGCAACATGTAGATTCTTTTCAGGAGAAATACGGCCAACAAACAATAACCTGTCGTTTTTCTGAACGTTTGAAGGCTGAAATATATCCAAGTCGATACCGTGATATATGAAACCTTGAGTTTGAATACCAGACTGTGCGTCAAAGTCGTACATAAAACGAGTAGGGGGAACTGCCCATACATTACCGGGGTTTAGAATTGCTGCAAATTGAACAGTTTGCTCCGTTGGCCACCAGTGTTGGGTAAAAATAATTGGTTTCGATGTTTCAGAAGCAACTTCGTAGTGTAAATCATCGAAGTGAGAGTGATAAACGTCATGATTATTTGAAAACGCGAGACGAAAGGTATCGATGTTGTTCTGCTTCTTATTATCTGAAGATTCGGCTATGCCCGCAAAGCTAAGACCCTCTACAACCGACGCAGGGCTCCCGTAAATAGTGACAGTATGACCTTGCTGGGTTTGTAATAACGCAAGTTGTCGAACCCACTCGTAGCGGCCATTATGGCTTTTAAGCGGAAACGAAACACTATGGGGAATTATGTGTGCAATATTCATTAGACTACCTTCACGCGAGCTGTTTCAACTTGCTGGCATAGCTCATCGAATCGATTTTTATCTTTTTCTGTAACGATAATAATTGCTGTAGCTTTAAAGCCATTCTTCGCAGGGCCAATTAGGTCACCTTGGTTTGCAGTTACTTTGTAATAAGTTAATAATTCAGGGTTAATTTCACCTGTAATAGCGTCAAAATTACCTTCAATTTCTGGAAATAGTTCGTAAACAGCACTGTATGTTGAAAATAAACCGTTAAGTTCAGGTGTTTTGCCTAAAGCGAGGTTAACTTCTTGGCTAATAAGGTCGAGGCCGTAACTGTAATTGTACATACGCGGCCGGTAACCACCGATGCGAGCACCAATTTCAATAATTTTTGTACCATTTGGCCCTGACATCAGCTCGATATGCGCAGGAACAGATGTCATTTTTAATGCACGAACACCTTTATCGGCAACTTCAAACATCTCTTTTGTGAGCTCATCGGAAAGATCTACGGGCAGCGTTCGACTGTAGAGGTAGTTGTCATCTACATGAATATCTTGTGCATTTTTTAGGCTCACAATACCATCACAAAAATGAGGCGTACCTTCGCTGTCGACGAATGCGGCAATTGAATATTGTTCACCGATGATAAACTCTTCAATAATGAGTTGTGGCGCTCGGTCATATATTTTATATTTTTCGTATAGTTGCCCGATTGTTTCAGTCGCGTAGGTAAATCGCTCAATAAGTTGCTGCTCATCGTCGCATTTCAAAACTAAAAGGCTTTTTACGAGGTTGGTTGGCTTGATAATAAGAGGGTATGAGTGATTACGAGCAAATTCTAACGCTTGGTCAAGCGTGTCTACGGTGGTGAAGTCAGGAGAAATTGTTCGGTCTGCATCCAAAAAAGCACGCCGCATTAATGATTTATCAGTCGCTAAACGAGCGGATTCTAAAGAAGGCGCCGGAACGTTGAAGTATTCGCCTAGCTTTGCTTTGGCAACAATATAATTTTCATAAGTACAAAGTAGCCCAGCAATATTGAGGTTAAGGCTTTCAAGTCGAAGAATTTCATCTTCAAGTTCGTTAAAATTAACTTCAACCACGTTATCGTACTGATCAAGGTTCTTCTTTTTAAGCTGAACATCAATTAGAATTCCAGCTAAATAGCCAGCTTTATGGATAACATCAACCACTCCCGAGTTCGGGTCGGGCTGTCCAACTACGTAAATATAAGAAGTATTCATTCCTTCGCAGTATCGTATTTAACAGATCAAAAGTCAAGTATACATTGCTTTTTTTAAGATTTTGTGATATAATATACAGGTTTTAGTATAGTAGAATAAAGAAAAGAGAGGAGCTGTATGGAAAGCCCGAAAATAACAATCGGCCGTAACGTTCACGTAGACCTTATCGGTCACGCGCAGCAAGTATCTGCAAAAGTAGACACCGGTGCTGACAGCTCATCTGTATGGGCTAGTAACGTCACTATTACTGCAGACGGAACGTTACAGTTTACACTCTTTGATATTGGCTCACCGTTCTATGACGGTAAAGTAATTGAGACTACAAATTATACGGTTGCTACAGTACGAAGTGCGACTGGACACGAAGAAATACGCTATCGCACAACTCTTGCGGTACGCGTGAAAGGCAAACGCATTAAAGCTGTGTTTAACCTATCAAACAGATCACGAAATCGTTTCCCTGTACTGATTGGGCGACGAACACTTAGCAATAAATTCATCGTTGATGTCACAATGGCCGATGAAGAAAGTCGACTAGTGTTTGAGAACGAAAACAAAAAATTAAACCATGAACTAAATGAAAATCCTCATGCTTTTTACGAAAAGTATCACGGAAAAGACTTATAATAAGAGGAAAGCTACACAATTATGAAAATCGCTATTTTATCTAATGGAAACGGAAATTATTCCACAAAGCGCCTCGTTGAAGAGGCTAAATTACGTGGTCATGAGGTAAAGGTAATTAAATACCGAGAGTGCTACGCATCAATTGAGAAAAATAATCCTACCGTAAGCTACCGTGGAGAAGACCTCGGCAAATATGATGTAATGGTTCCTCGTATTGCGAGTTACATGACTCGGTATGGAACTGCGATTGTCCGCCAGATGGAAACTCAAGGTGTATATACGCCCGTCAGCTCGATTGCTATTAGTCGTTCGCGTGATAAGCTCCGAAGTTTACAACTCCTTGCGAAAGCTGGCGTTGGTATTCCAAAAACAGTCTTCTCTCGTAATTCCACTGATATCGATAGCCTTATCGATAAAGTTGGTGGAATGCCGATTATAATCAAGCTTGCTCGCGGTACTCATGGTAATGGAGTTGTTTTAGCTGAAACTAAAAAAGCTGCAAAATCAGTTCTGCAAGCTTTTTATCTTACGAACGACGACGGAACAAACATTCTATTACAAGAATTCGTGCAAGAATCGGCCGGTACTGATATTCGCGCTATCGTTGTTGGTAGTCGTGTTGTAGCAAGTATGAAGCGACAAAGCCTTGATGATGATTTCCGCTCTAACCTTCACAAAGGTGGCCAAGGAACAAAGATCAAGCTTACTGAAGAAGAGACAAAGATGGCCGTGAAAGCAGCTAAAGCAATGGGTCTTAACATTGCCGGTGTCGACATGATGCGAAGTGAACGCGGTCCACTTATCCTTGAAGTAAATGCGAGCCCAGGTTTCGGTATTGAAAAAATTACCGGCCGTAATGTTGCGGGTGCGATTATTGAATACATTGAGCACAATGCTAAACGCGGTAGTAAAAAAGACCGTGTCGGTGCTTAAAAAACACTTTGCTACGATTGTAATAATCGTTGGTTTAGTTCTGGCTCTTGTTTATATAAGTATTTTGTTTATGACAAGCCAGTTTAAGCCAACGACAGAAGTTCGTATTGGAAGTGGCGTTTATTCGCTTTTACTTGCTGATACAGAGACTGAATTGATTCAGGGGTTGTCTGGAACTGAGAGTCTAGAAATAGATGGCGGCCTACTTATGGATTTCGGTTTCGATTATACTCACGGGATATGGATGAAAGATATGAAGTATCCTCTTGATCTCGTGTGGCTCGATAAGAGTAAAACTATTGTGTACGTCGTAAGGGATGCGCCACCGGAAGATCCGGTTGAAACCGTTTATTCACCAGGTGACAATGCGCGATATGTCATTGAGTTACCTGCTGGAAGTATTCAAAAATCAGATATAAAAATTGGTAATAAGGCAGAATTTAATATAGATGTATAATAGGGTTATATGGTAGTAGCCGCTGTATTCATTAGCCTCGCAGTCTTATTGTTTTTTGGAGCATTTCTTTCAAAGCGTCGGTTTGGTTTATTAGGCCTTGCCTTAACTGCCGGTGCAACGTTAAGTACAATTTGGAGCGATTATGCCAGCATGATTATTTCAATGACTGGTTTAGTACCTGTTGGGCCAATAACAAATGCTGTCGCTCTTTCGTTGGTTGTGTTATTGCCGGCTATTGTCTTGCTGTTCCACGGATATACATACAAAAGTGTCTTTCCTAGGATAATTGGTTCGTTATTATTCACGATTTTGGCTATTACTTTTCTACTCGAGCCAATTGGCTATGCATTACCGCTTGAAGGTACGTCTGCGTATGTATATAGCCAAGCAATTTATTACAAGAATATCGTTATTAGTATTGGGGTCGTCCTTGCGATCGTTGATTTATTCTTTACAAAGCCTGCGCACTTAGCTGAAAAGGGAAGTAAGAAAAAGTAGTTGAGATTGACATTGGACCCCTGTTGCTGTATAGTGCATAAGGTCGCGGGTCCGTAGCTCAGCTGGTTAGAGCACCTGCCTTTTAAGCAGGGTGTCATGGGTTCAAGCCCCATCGGACCCTCCAAGATATTATCTGCGAACCGAGGTTCAATCCCTTATAAGTTTGAACCTCAAATAAAGAACATCCCATTTTCGCTACCGGGGGTGTTTTTTATTTGGCTTCGGTTTATTATTAATAACAAATGTCTAACTTGTTTGATGAATTTTTGCCGGATGAACCATCTTCTAATGATGGTCAGTTTGAAACGGATGAGCACCGTTATTTACGCGAGAGTTTCCGCTCACTCGAGGAAGTTATTGGGATAGAGATAGCTTATTTTGACCCAGATGATCCTAGTGTCCATACGCAAATTCTATTTAATACAGCCCAAGAAGAAGCTGAGCAGGCTGGATCAGAACTAGCAAGTACTTTGATGCAAACTATGTTGAAAAGAACAGGTCTTGATGCCCCGCTCACTAGAAATGACCCACGACATATTGTCAGTAGGCATTACGCAGATGGCACTCGCTCGGTTATCTTTACTGTCACGCGCGCGGATGAATCAATGGTTCCGGTTCATTATGAAACAAAGGTCGATGGAACAACGCCAAAGATTATAGATTTGATTTCATATGATGAGGCGCGCGAAACAGTGCTAGAGTATAGGGATCTCGATGAGTACCGTACGAAGCTTATTCAAAAACTTCATATTGGTGAGCAAATACTGATAAAGCTATCTGCGGAAGATCTAAAGAAGTTTGATGCCACCTTTGATTACATCCAAAACTTTAAAGGATTTATTTAACAGAGCTGTATACTAATATATATAAAGAGGAATAACATGTCATTTCAAGCCTATCTAGATAACATTGAAGCTAAAACTGGTAAAACACCGAATGATTTTATTGCCCTCGCAAAAGAAAAGGGTCTTGATAAGACCGATGTTAAAGCTGGCGAGATTGTTGAATGGTTGAAGAAAGACTTTGACCTAGGGCATGGCCATGCAATGGCGATTGTGCACGTTATTAAGCATGGTGCGGTTATATCCGATAAGCACGTTGGTACCGTTGGTCCTCATGCTGACGAGGTTAATACACTTCGTTTAGACGGTACGAAAAAATAGCTTTTATATTCAATTACTAGTTCATCTTTCATCTTTAATATAAGAGTGTGGGTTGGTGGTTTCGGCAATTGGTACATTCGTCCTGGGGCATTGCCGTCCTTTGTGCCACGTTCGTCATTGGTGTATGGTTGGCGCTTTTGCTGCGAGTGCCAATCTGGTTTGGCGTGGCAGTACTCCCATTGGTAGCGGTTTCTTTTTGGCATTTACGGGTATACACAATACCGGTTCTTGCGGCATGTGGGATGTGTATTGGGCTTGGGTATGGCTCGGCAGCATTAGGTGAGCGCGACGCCTATTCGCACTATATTGGTCAGTACATAGAACTATCTGGAAAAGTAAAAGAAGATCCGTCGAGAAATAGTTTAGGGCAATTATCGTTACAACTGGATACGGTAAATATTAATGACATGCAATTTCCAGGCAGTGTATTAGTGAGTGTGCCAAGCATTGATATAAAACGTGGCGATATTGTAACGGTACAAAGTACGGTTAAAGCTGGCTTTGGGAGTTTCCCAATTAGCATGAGCCGCGCAACAATCGTATCCGTCGAGCGGCCGGTTCCTGGTGATGTTGGTAGGGTAGTGCGCGATTGGTTCGCCGATAAGGTTCGAGTCTCAATTCCAGAACCCCAGGCAAGTTTAGGGATTGGTTTTTTAACTGGCCAAAAAAGCGCATTACCCGAAGGCCTCTCCGATGCGTTAAAGGTTGCAGGGCTCACTCATATTGTGGTTGCTAGTGGCTACAACCTCACCATATTAGTACGGATGGCAAGGCGATTATTCGTAAAACTCTCCAAATATTTAGCGGCAGTATCATCTGGTGTAATGATTACGCTGTTCATGGCGATTACGGGTTTGAGTCCAAGTATGACTCGAGCTGGATTGGTTTCAGGGTTAAGTTTGCTGGCGTGGTACTACGGGCATCGTTTCCATCCACTTATATTATTACCTTTTGCTGCAGCAATAACCGTTGCTTTGCAACCAAGTTATGTATGGGGTGATTTAGGATGGCAGCTTAGTTTCTCGGCATTTGCAGGAGTAATGATTCTCGCACCTTTATTACAGCGTTACTTCTATGGGCAGAAAGAACCGGGAGTTTTTAGGCAGATTCTAGGAGAAACAATCTCTGCTCATATTGTGACGGTTCCGATAATTGCTATTGGGTTTGGGGTTATTTCTAACGTAGCGATAATTGCCAATGTGTTAGTCGTACCACTCGTTCCCTTGGCGATGCTGCTTACCTTCATCTGTGGAATGTGGATAATTTTTGGGCTACCATTTGTATGGTTAATCGCGACACCGACCACCTGGTTATTAACGTACATGACGAATGTAGCTACATTTGTATCTGAACTATCGTGGGCGCAAAGTGAAATTCAGCTCGAGGCGTGGATGTGGGGAGTGTATGTACTAATTGTTATTTTGGCTTGTCTTTGGATGACCAAAGCAACTAAGTATGACTTACGTGAGGCAAATCCAATACTCTAATTAGCGAGGGCGGTTTCGAGCAATGCCTCGAGCCATGTCTGCAAATAGGTCGTCAATAAGGTCGGGGCTAAATTCGCCGTGCTTCTTTTCTACTGCTGTACGGATGAGGAAGTCGGCGAGTATTGGGTTTTTCGGTAAGATTGAACCATGTAAGTAGGTGCCAATAACATTTTTATAACGAGCACCTTCATGACCATCGGATGCGTTGTTACCAGCACCTTTTATAACAGTTGCTAGTGGTTCGGCTTTTGTTCCAAGATGAGTTTGGCCGCTATGGTTTTCATAGCCAATGATATCGCCGAATTCGTCGGAGTGAGTGATGATATTGCCGATAAGGCGCTCATTAGTACCATAGGTTTCAATATCAAGAACGCCGATACCATCAAGTTGTTTGCCGGCAAGTGTTTTAAAGAAGTGACCAAATAGCTGATAAAGGCCACAAACAAGCAGCATTGGTACGCCAGCATTTGCCCATTTTTGCAGAGCTGGGCCTATCTTAATAAGGTCGGCGTGAATAATTTCTTGTCCACTATCCTGGCCACCACCACCGATAACAATATCAACAGTCTTTGGCAGGGTATCACCGACGTTATATGAAATAACAACTGGGGTGTATCCATACCATTCAAGGCGCTTTACGAGCACTTGCAGGTTACCGTTGTCGCCATAAATATTCATATCTTTTGGATATAATTGCAGGATTGTAATTGGCTGGGCTTGTTTTTCCATTTATGCGACTACCTCAACTCGTGTAATTTTAGAAAGTTCTTTACGAAGCGACAGCATTGCCGTGTAGGTACAGTAAATGCGCTTTGGAGTATCGGGGTGTTGAGTAATAAAATCACGCAAAGCGGTAGCAAGTTCAGTTTCTACCTTCTCAATTGGCACGTCATCGTATTGCATACGAAGCGCCATGTCGTAAGCACGGATACCTGTGATGTATACCGGCTTTTCATCAAGGCTTGTAAAATCAACATCCCATAGCCACGACATATCACGGCCATCTGCATAATTATCGTTAATTGCAATCATAGTAGCGTAGTCTTTTGGATCGTACGATTGTAGCCCAAGCCTAAAGCCTGAGGGGTTTTTAACAAGTACGAGCTCGAGCGGTTGGCCACCTACTGTTAATACTTCACCTCGTCCAAATGCAGGGGTTACTGTTGAAAGTGCCCCAAGTAAGCTGTTTATTGATGCTTCAGGAGAAATAGCCCGAGCAAGAGCAAGAGCTGCCGCACTGTTAAAAATGTTGTAGACACCGCGTAACTTCAGAGGTGTAACAAAATCTTTTCCAACTATCGAAAAAGCCGCACCTTTATCGTTAAAGTCTTTTAGGGTAACGTCGGCATTAGGCCGAGTGGTCTTTTTAACAATTTTTCCGTGGAGGTCATCGTCACTAGGGAAATGTGAAAGGAGTGAATCGTTGAGGCCAAAGTAACGAACGTCGGTCGAAAGTTTTTCGCCAATTTTTACAAGTCGTGTCGGTTAATGACAACTGTTTCTGTTGTTGCATCGGCGATTTTTTCAAGCATACGGGCAGTTGCATCAATTTCGCCAAAACGGTCAAGTTGGTCGCGCATAACGTTTAACAACAAACTGTAACGAGGTGGAATAAGTTCTACGAATTTTACAGCATGGGCTTCATCAAGTTCCAAAACGGCAATATCAGCGTCAAGTTTACCCTTCATATCAATATCACCAAGTAGGGCAGCTGCGACGCCGCGCACAAAGTTACTACCCGTGCGGTTAGTGAATACTTTGAGACCTTGGCTTTCGAGAAGCGCCACCACCATTTTTGTTGTCGTTGTTTTACCGTTAGTTCCACTAATAACAACCACCCCATGAGGCAGCTGCTTAAGGGTACTAGGAATAAAGTCTGGGCTTATCTTCTCGACAAATAGGCCTGGGAGAGCTGATCCGCCACCGCGTAAACGCGCAGCATATCGGACGGCTTTGCCCATGATAATCACAAAGGGTTGGGGCATAGTTTCTATTATATACCAGGAAGCGACCGAAAAGCGCTTGTGCCTGCTATAATAACAGTATGTTCTTGGTGGGAATACTTTCCTGGTGGTATGGTCGTGGCTGGTTAGGTCAGTGGCGGCGAATTAGTGACCGATGGCGGGCGACCGTTCAGTTCTTTTCGATTGGTCAGCTTATCGGAACGTTATTTGCTCCATTCAGGCAAATATCTGCAAGTGGAACAAATACCTCGAATCCAATAGTTGCCCTGCGTGCCTTCTTTGACCAACTTATTTCTCGCGTTATTGGCGCAATTGTTCGTTTCTTTACTATTATTGTCGGCTGTATAGTTATCGCCTCGCAGATTATTTACGAAACACTCATCATGATTATTTGGTGGTTTCTTCCAGTGGTACCGGTTGTTGGCTTTATTCTTCTTGCGATTGGATGGGTTCCATCATGGATATAAAGTTATTCAACTGGCATAGTTCTCGTGCGCGCTACGCGCGATATGGGAAGGCGCTCTCTGCTTGGATCTTTTTATTTAATATCAGCGTCATTTTGCTTGTTGCTGTCGGCATTGTTGCCTTAATTGTTGGTTTGGCGATTGGGTGGGCGCTTATCGGATTAGCCGTAATCCCTGGCATGATTTCTGAATGGTATAAATACGAATTAAGTAACGTGCCAATAGATGCATCAAAACAATCAATAGATAGTTTGCTAGATAGCGAATTGTTAGCCTTGCTCCCTGATCAGCCATCTCCAAAAGATATTGCTATGGCGCTTATGCAAGCTAACGGTGGATTATTTTTCGAAGTTCGCTTTGGGGTAGGCGGCAGCTTCCTTAAAGAAGTTGCTTCGGATAACCGCGAAGAGACCGTGGCTATTTTTAAAGAAGCATTGGAAATTGCTCAGCAAGTTGGGGGCCGAATAAGCCCTGGTGTAATTATTTTAGCAATGGTTCGGCAAGTTCCAGCGCGAGAAACGCTGCTTGGTCACCTGCAGCTTGAAGAAGACGATTTAATACGAGGAATTCAGTGGTACCATCACCTCGATGATCTTATTGAAACAAATAAAAAGCGTCCACGGCGATCTGGCGGTATTGGTCGTGACTTATCGTTTGGATATATTCCGAACTTGTCACGATACGGCTTTAATATTTCGCAAAGCGGTTCGTTGGCTAGGGGAGAGATTCGAACTGAAGCACTCGATCAACTTGTACATTCACTCGCGAATAACTCTGGGGTTGTGGCTTTAGTAGGTAAAGATGGTGTGGGCAAGACCGAACTTGTCTATGAGCTTGCTGAAAAGTTAATGTACCCAACAGAATCAGTCCCTCGGCAACTTCGCTATCAGCAAGTATTTATGCTCGATGCTTCAAGGCTAGTTTCGATGGCAAAGGAACGTGGTGGTATTGAGCAATTGTTAAGTGTTTTATTAGGAGAGGCCTACGCAGCAAAAAATATTATTGTTTGTTTAGATAATGCCGGGCTCTTCTTTGAAGAGGGTGTAGGGTCAGTTGATCTCACTACATTACTACTGCCAATTCTAGAGGCCGGCCGATTACGAATGATCTTTACTATTGATGAGCAGAAATTCTTGCAAATTTCAAAACGTACACCTGCTGTGGCAAATGCTGTTAATCGAATCACTATTCATCCTACGAGCGAATTAGACACGTTAAAGGTTTTAGAGGATCACCTACCTTCGTTGGAATATAAACGCAAAGTTACCTATATGTATCAGGCGCTAAAAGACGCGTATCGATTAAGCCAACGCTATGTATATGACATCTCTATGCCCGGCCAAGCAATCAGTTTATTGGAAGCAGCAGCTGATTACTCGGAGAATGGGTTGGTGACATCCCGCTCGATTGCTGCGACTATTGAACAATCAACCGGAGTGAAGACGAGTAGTGCAAGTGATAGTGATGAACGTGAAAAACTATTGAACCTTGAATCATTAATTCACGAACGAATGATCGGCCAAGAGCGAGCGGTGAGTGTTGTATCCGATGCTTTGCGTCGAGCTCGCTCGGGTGTACGCAATCAAAATAGGCCAGTAGGTACATTCTTATTCTTGGGTCCAACTGGTGTTGGTAAAACGGAACTAGCAAAATCATTAGCTGCCGTATATTTTGGTGGTGAGCGAAATATTATTCGCCTTGATATGAACGAATTCGTATCAAGTGATGACGTTGCTCGTTTAATCGCTGATGGTGCAGATGATGCCGGTAGTTTAACGGCGCAGGTTATGAAACAACCATTTAGTGTTGTGCTGCTCGACGAGATTGAAAAAGCGCATTCGAGCGTACTGCAAACGTTACTGCAATTACTTGATGAAGGAATCCTAAGAGATGTTCGTAACCGTGAAGTGAGTTTCCGTGATACGGTTGTTATTGCTACAAGCAACGCTGGTTCAGATAGGATTCAAGAATACCTTGCTCGCGGGTATACGCTGCAACAATTTGAAGAAACTTTCGTTAACGAACTTATTAGTAGTCACTTATTCCACCCTGAGTTCTTGAACCGGTTTGATGAAATTGTAGTATTTGGTCCACTTGATAAGAAACAGTTACTTCAAGTCGTTGACCTTATTCTTGTAGCTGTAAATAAAAACTTAAATGAACAAAAAATTACTGTATCTGTTGCGCAAGATGCTAAAGAATATTTGGTTGAAGTAGGTTACGACCCTCGGCTTGGTGCTCGCCCAATGCGTCGTGTTGTGCAACGTGCGGTTGAAAACACGGTTGCAAAATTACTTCTTTCAAACGAAGTATCTGCTGGCGGAACTATTGAAATAACATTAGACCAAGTACAGCAAATTTTAGATAAAAACAATAAAGCTAACGAAATTGCAAATAAAGTGGTATGATAACACCATGAAGAATACATCATGGATTAAGAAAACGATCAGTGTACTATTAGTTCTCGTAGCATCAATTGCGCTATTTTTCGCTCAGTCATCTTACTGGGTGAACCACACAGTCTTTAACCAACAAAACTTCACTAGTATTGCTACTAGTGCTGTTACAGCTCCAACCAGCCTAGACGCTATTTCATCTCAGGTTGTCGACCGAGCGCTTCAAGATCGACCCGTTGCCCAACGTGTATTAGGTGATAGGGCAGAAAAGCTCGTCGCTTCATTACTTGGAAGTGACTTTAGTACTCAGGCAATTAATAAGGTTGTTGGTGCTACATACAAATACATCACAACGCCCGATCGCCAGGACATTAAAATCGAACTGGCACCAATTACTGGCCCAATCTCTACAGTATTAAACCTAGCTCAGCAAGGTGATTCAAATGTGGCTCAATCTGTAGAATCTATCCCTGATGAAATCGTACTCGTTGAAAGCGATTCATTCGTTGATCTATCTGGTGTTGTGAGCATGATGCTCTGGGTTGGTCCACTCTTCTGGCTCATTGCATTAGCAGGCTTCGCAATCTACATTTACATACACCGAGACAAGTATGCAAAGGCTGTATATATTGTCGGTACGAGTATTATTATTGTGGCTATCTTGGGTATTTTGGCGCGACCAGTACTTCCAGCGCCAATCTCATCAATGATACCTGTAAGTAACCTACGACCAGTTGTTGCGAACGTATCAGATGCATTCCTTGCTCCATTCCAAGCGCAAATGATTACGATGCTTATTGTTACTGCTATTGCACTACTTATCTTTAGTCAACGCAACTTGATTGCTCGTTGGGTGCAAAAGCTTGGTGCTATGGTTGCTCGCGAAAGCGCACCTGCTCCAGTTAAGCCATCTACTAAACCAGCTGTTAAAACAGACGCAAAACCCGTTGCTAAGACTACAGCTACAAAGACTACTAAAAAGAAATAACTCCAAGCCTTTTCAGACTGGGAGTTATTTGCATAAATTTGGGGCGAATGAAGGGGATTGAACCCTCTGCCTCCGGAACCACAACCCGGCGCTCTAACCAGATGAGCTACATCCGCCATACGATTGTTCACATGGCTTGAACAGTAGCTATTGTAACAGATTGAGCCACAGATTGAAATATGTTACAATACATACCTATGCGGGCGTCGTATAATGGCTAATATGTCTGCCTTCCAAGCAAACGATGAGAGTTCGATTCTCTCCGCCCGCACCAAAGAAAAAAGATATCCAACGCGATATCTTTTTTCTTTAGTTCCGAATTGGGCGAGGCTTAAACTCTGTCCATCCGCACCAAAGCTAACGAACCTTGACAATACCCAATTTTGAGAATATAAATATAATCATTGAATTTGAAAATCTGTGGGCAGAATAGTGAGTGTGCTGTGAAGAACCTAACTGAATATAATGGTCCAACTCGTATTTACGACCCCCGAGCGTTTGATCTTGGGCGAATTAGCAGTGAAGACCAGGCACGTTGGGAAGCTTTCGTCTCTCATGGTGAGGAATGCTACGATTATAATGATATATTCTTTGCTTGGGTCGACCCTCGCGTTACTTCGCAGCATCTTCGCGAAAGAATGGCGATGCTCTTGACTGCACCAATGGGGGCGTTCGGTAGATACCCCCATGGAACAACAACGGATAGTGTTGGTCGTCTGAAGCACCAGTTTATGAACGGGGAAGGTGAAGCTGACCCGCAGGACTTACCTGAAGATTTAACTGCGTTGGTAACAGCGCAGCCAAACCTCGCAAGTGAGTTGGCACTTGCTATGATTGCCTGGAGACGAGCCCTATCATTACGATGGAACGACTACGACAGAAGCAGCTACTCCGAAATTCTTACTGCTATTAAGCCTACATTAGACGTTACTAACCCTGACTTAGCTGGCCGATTGCCGTATATGCCGCTTATTGGCGATATTTCAGATGAATTTAAAGCAAAAACCCTTAGCCCAGAGCAAGAAGCAGAAAGGCGGATTATGAGACTAACGCTTCCTAAGGGTAGTGGAGACAAGCTATTACTTACTATCGATGACATGGTAAATAGTAATGATGTATATACAAATGAGGTATCTCGACTTGTTAGTACTCTCTTTGCCGAAATTGATACACCCAACGATACTGAGAATGAAGAGAGGGATGCTTATATTCGAAGCCGAGCTCTGGGTTATGTCGCTAGCTATGTAAGAGCTATGGCGGAAGCACCAAAAGTAAATAGTCAATTATTCGATCGTTTACTTGAAGAGATTATTAAAAGAGACGGCCAATTAAATGTAATGAATAGTTTCGGTTTTGTATCGAACATTAGCGTTCTTGGTACTGAAGATCCTTTTGTGAATGTTGCAATGACATCGACAGAAAACGCGAATCGTACTTACTTATTAAGTCGCTACTTTACGCCAAATGCATTTAGTGACTCCAATGAATCGTTGTATACGAATAGAATCGCAAACGACACCGCTCGATCGGCAGTGGAGTGGCTAGGTCAGCAAAATGCGGATGTAGACACGGAACAGGCAAGAATTATTGTCGAAACATGCCGCGAACTTTTAACTGATTACGATAATAGGGTAGCAACGACACGCCAGAAAAAACAACAAAGGGCAATTGCTAAGATAGCAGCGCGACAGACTCTTTATAGCGAAGCTGCTTAGACTAAATTGACTTTTTATACATTTTATGCTATAATCTAACTGTTTCGTAGAGGTGGAAACTTCCGAAGCACTTTTACAACTCTCTGTCACTCTTCAGTTGAGGAACAATTGGCGCGATACTATCGTGCTTCCTGCTCCTCAACCGAGGAAACTCAATCCACCCGATTTTTAAGGAGATACCTCATGGTGGAACGCGGTATTGTTAAGAAGTACTTCGGTTCTCGTTCGCACAACCAAGGGCGCTACGGGTTCATTCGGGTTCTCGACGAGAACCAGCAGCCTACGGGCGAGGAGGTGTATTTTCACTTCAACCAGGCGCGACGTCCGCAGATTGTGCGCGGAGTTCGTGGCAGGGCTGAAGTGATCTTCTCGGATGTTCGTGCGGGTGTCGGTTACTTCGATCGCGAGATTCGCAATGGCGATCGTATCGTCTTCGTCGCGAACGAGGGTAATCCTCGCAGGAAGGCTGTCGCCTGGATGGTTGAGTCTGTCTGGGATGAGTTCGTCAGTGATGCATTCTGGTCCGACATGGACAAGCTCGATGCATACGACTTCGTCATGTGCACTGGTCAATGCGGGCGACTTGCCCGTGAGTGCACTTGTGCAGAGCTGGCGATTCACGAGGGTCATGGCAATGACTTTCCGTGGCGTCAGCTCGACGTCTGACAGAGAGTTAGATTCCAGGTGGCAGTGTGAGACTTCGGTCTCCGCTGCCACCTGGGCAACCCCCAAAGTTCATAAATAATTTATGCATTTTGGAGACTGTAGCTGGTTAGATATTGTTGTGAGAGTTTCATCTCTTTTTGTTATTATGTAAATATGAACTTCAAACAAAGAATCGCACAGCTAAATTTACCTAAAGATAGTTATATCGTTGTCAATACGTTAATACGATGACCTATTCACAAAAATATACTCTCGTAGCATTTCAGGAACCTCTAGAAGTTGGCGTTGAATTTGAAATGACACATTGGCCGTTGCATATAACGTTGGCTGATGTGTTCGCGTTTGAACTCAATGCGGATATAGAACAAAAATTTATAAATCTTTTTATTAAATGCTTATCTCAAGATGTCATTATGGGGGACAGTTCAGTTCTCGGTACGACAAACATCATTCTGGTTGAAAAGAATGAAAAACTTCAGAACCTACATACCCAAATTGTCGATCTCTTAGAGTTAAATGGTACAAAGTTTAATAACCCTGAGTTTACTCGCAAAGGTTTTATGCCACATGTATCTGTTCCACATGGAGGAAAGCTGAAAAAGGGTGATGTATTCAAAATTCATTCTATTTCACTTATCGACATGTTTCCTGACGGAGACTGGCAGCAAAGAAAAGTACTCAGTAACTATTACTTGGCTGTACTATAATCCGAGAATACAGTTTTACGCAAATGCCTAAACATCGCATAGCCGGGAATGATTGAAAGCCAGTAACTAACAAGACGATAAAGAAGAGTAATGGTGATGGCAGTCGCACCGTCCACGCCTACGATTACGAGTCCAGAGTAGATACCCATTTCAGCTGATCCTATGCCTCCAGGTGTCGGTACGACGGTCGCGGCAATATTACCGAATGTATAGGCGAGGAGTGCGTCGGCAAAAGTAATATCAACACCGATAGCCTGCGCACAGCACATCATTGTTAGGATGTTTACGGATGTTCCTAGCCCGTTGAAGATAAGGTTAATCAACAATGATTTTGGACGAGTTTTATAGTGAGTAACGTTCTTTTTGAAATTCGCTAATGCAGTAGCAATTTTTTGGCGGAGTTTTCGGGCTGAAGCAAGTGTAATGATGAGTGCAATAATACCAAGAATGCTAAGGATACCAATGTTAAAGTGTACGTCGCTACTCGTAAACAGCCCGCCAATAGATAAGTCGCTAAATACTAATGCACCAATAATTAAGATTGTGTAAGCGACAAAACTAACAGCTGCGTTGACGGCCATAACAGTTGTAGCTTGGTTGGGCGTGTGTTGTTTTTTAATGAAGTAATAGATATTAAGACTAATAGTACCGACACCCTGGGGCAGCAGCTTATTTACAAATAGGGCCGCAGTTTGAACCTGAAGTGTAAGACCATAGGCAAGTTTTTTAAAGGTAATGGCAGATAGTTGCGTTGCCATAATAGGTACACCACTGTAATAAAGCAGGATTGCAAGGAGGATCCAAAGAAGGTTTGCTTCCTTGAGAACCTCAAGGCTCTCGACGAGTGAACCGAGCTGCGGAATGAATACACGAGCGGTCAGAAATAGTATAAGTACAAGGAGAATAGCGCTACGGTATTTCTTTAAGAATGCAAGAATAGATGACATTCTTGCATTATAACCTATAAAACTAAATATAGTACAAACTAGTGCTATACTGGGGGCAATATGGCAAATAAACTCAATACCCAACTCCTCAAACGCTCGTTAATAATTGCATTAGTGTTTCAAATAGCCTGGGTTCTTACCGGCATTGTATTCTCGCTTTCTGGTGGATATGTAAGCTGGGTGCTTCTTATCGCAAATATGCTCACTCTTTGGGCTCCAGCACTCTTTATGTTTGTTACGCGTTTCAATCTTTCTGATTCATTCCAAATTGGTTTCGGTATCTTTATTACAGCAAGTTCGCTCATCGGTAGTGCACTTGGTGGCTATGGTGATATTCCAAACTGGGATACGATTGTACACGTGTATTCAGGTACTGTCTTGGCATGGTTCGGGTTTATTGTTGCAAATAACGCCGAAGGATCTATTAAGAAGCCTCTTCCGCTATGGTTCAAAAATAGTGTCGCTTTCATGACTCCGCTCGCATTTGCTGCAGCCTGGGAAATCTATGAATATATGAGTGATACCCTTTGGGGCACAACAATGCAGGCTGGTGGCCTCGAGGACACGATTATTGATATGATCGCGGCGCTTATTGGTGCGGCAATTGCGCTTGTTGTAAGTACTATATGGTTTTCAACACGAAGGGCTAAATGATAGACCCAAAAGATATTCACGGTGCAATTGTTCATGAACATGGCCGAAAGGATTCTTTAATTAGAGTTACGCTAAAGGCTGTAATTCTAAATGACAACGGTGAAACATTGGTCGTTAAAGAAACTGACCGCGATTGGTGGGATATACCCGGTGGTGGCCTTGATCACGGCGAGTCTATTAAAGATGCACTCGCTCGAGAACTTTACGAAGAAGTGTCATTTGAGGGTGAATTCGAATATGAGGTAATTGATGCACAAGACCCGAAATATCTTGAAGAACTCAACTTGTATCAAATGAGAGTAACATTTCTTGTTAAGCCAAGTGCTATGAATTTCAAACCAGGAGCAGATGGGGACGAGATACAATTTATCGATTCAAAGATATACGAGCATTCAGAGCTTTTTACTGAAAGAGTAATTTTTGAATTTAGCGAGTTGGCTAAAAAACGGCTAGGGTAATGATGGCAAAGCTTGAGTTAAAAGCAAACCCAAGTTTACAAGATTTTCAAACCTATATTCATGATGCGGTTACAGCGAGAGGTTTCGATAAAGAAACCGTTCCTGAAATTTTCATGTTGTTTTTAGAAGAATGCGGCGAAATGGCAAAAGCTGCTAGGAAGTTGCAGAATTTGAAGACAGACGAAAACTCTGCCGTGTTGAATTTAGAACATGAAGTTGCCGATGTTTTCTCGTATTTACTCGATATATGTAACCAATTTGATATCGATTTAGAAAAAGCATTTCGCGAAAAAGAACAGATTAACGACCAACGCCAGTGGACATAGTATAATAGGCCATACGCCCCGGTAGCTCAGTTGGATAGAGCAGAGGACTTCTAAGCCTAAGGTCACAGGTTCAAATCCTGTCCGGGGTACCAAATAAACTTATTAATGACTTCAACCCGAGGTCATTTTTGTTTGTTATACTACCTGTATGTTATATACAACTCAAGGATGGAATGATATTAGTTCAGATAGTGCTGATGATGCAGATAACGTAATCACGGCTATGCTCATCGTTAACAAGGACGGTGAAGGTTCATGGGCGGAGTTTAGGGAATTGTTCGCAAGAATAGAACAAATATCCTTGGAAGAAAATTGTATCGATAGTTTGAGCGTAACGATAAATGCTCATATACTAACCGCTGCATTTCATACCTATAATAGTACTGTCATTTCTGATGAAATTCGAAAAGCCTGCGATCGTATTTCGGGTTTGATTGAATTACGAACATTCAAGTAGTTTGACTCTTTTAAGCTCGAGGATGGCTAGGCTAACTTTTGTGAGAATTCTTTGGCCAAAGGTTCCAGGTCTGGTTCTCCAAACTCATCAACTAGTGCTTCAAACAAATCACTATAATACTGAGCGTCTAGATTTTTGAGATGTTTTCTATATGCGCTTACACTGTTGAACTGTGGCGGTTCTGATCGAGAGTGTAGTTTACTGGCGTAAGTTACAATCCGCTCTTCAATAGTTTGAGGAGTGAGATCGCGATGCGGCAACGGTAACGTCGCTTCAATATGTTCTTTTGTGAATCCAAGACCAACATGATGAGCAAGTATCTCGCCAAGAGCTTTTGGTAATCCCTCCTCTTCAATTATTTGTTCCCCGGCAACTCCACGGTTAACATAGCCTACGGAGATAGTATCCGTTGGCTGGATAAGCTTGTACGTGCCAATATCGTGGAGAAGGCAACCTGCCTTTACTAGTTCTTCGTTAATCTTACGTTCTTTTAGCGCTAAGACAAGTTCTGCGATTCGCCATACTGCTTGGCAGTTTGAGTAAACCGCATCAAATATCGCCTCTGACGGTGCGTACTTTTCGTGGAGTGCGATAATTTCAGATTCCGTAGGTAATCTATTGTTCATTTTTCTATTGTATCATCCGAAAATTAGTCCTAACTTCAACCAAGCTGCTGTACTAATTTCTGCTATGATTAAAATGTGAAACTCGTACAGTTAAATACATGGTCATGTAAACTACCAACTGAAATTATTCGCCTGTTTGAAACCGAGCGGCCAGACTTTACTTGCTTACAGGAAGTTGTCAGTGCTGAATTTGACGGAAAGATTCTTGACACAATCGACCAAATAACTGACGAGTATCCCTTTTTAGACTATTACTATACACCGCTTGTTGAATTTAATTTTATGCATCATAGTGCCAAGCGCGGCAATATGATTACGTCTCAATTTCCTATCAAGAACTCTTCTGAGTTATGGACTCATGGTGGGTATATAGAGGATTTTGATTATTCCGATTCTGGAGGCTATAATGCTGCGCGGAACATAGCACATGCCAAGATTGAAACTCCCCAAGGATTTCTTAATATCCTAACACTGCACGGGTATCACATCAAAGAACATAAAAACGGTAACGAAGAGACACTTCGCGCTTGTCGAGAGCTTATTGAATTAGCCGCATCTATTGATGGGCCTTTGATTATCACGGGTGACTTTAACTTAGCTCCCGAAAGTGAATCGATTAAGTTAGTAAGCCGATACTTTAGAAACCTATCAACAGAATACAAACTTTCAACAACACGCAACCATTTAACATCTAAGACCGATGTATGCGACTATATCTTCACAAATGACAAAATTAAGGTAAATAATTTTTACATGTCAGACATAGTAGCCTCAGATCACAACGCACTCGTATTGGACTTTGACGTCATTACGGCTTAATGTCACAGTGCTACTAAGAGTTATGTTATTGACATATAACCACAAAAGTTATATACTATCGCAAGAATCATTTCACCTGAGATGATCATACAGAGAGGAAGTGTGTCATGCGCGCACTCATGAGCATGATCGGCGACAAGATGTACTTCTGGCGCAAGAAGCGCCAGCTCCGCAAGGACTCGATCAACGCCCGCCGAGAGCAGCAGTTCTGGTCGGCCGTCAAGTCGCCTTCCGGTGACCCCGAGGTCGTCGCGATGATCGAGCAGAGGCAGGCCGCCGCCCGCGACATGGTCAGCGCCGCCGGCTGACCCAACCCCTCACCACCCCGCCGCCGCGAAACGAAGAGGCCGTCGAGATTTAATACCCTCGACACACCCCGCGTTTTCGGCGGCCTTTTCTATTAATTTGTTATCATTAAATAATGAATAGTGCGAAATATGATGCAATCATTGTTTTAGGTGGCTCATTAACTTCTGATGGGTATATCAGTGATGCGGATAAAACAAGACTGCAGAAAGTTACTGAGCTTTACAAAGAGGGTATTGCTAACGCGATTATTGTTTGCGGCTCAAATGGCTATAAAGGCCTCGATGAGGTCAATACTACCGAAGCCGAAGCATACGCCTATTATCTTCAATCTTTTAATATCGAGCCGAACTCTATTTACCTTGAAAAGGAATCGAAAGAAACACTAGGAAATATTCTGTTTGCTAAAATGCAAATTCTTACCACGCACAGCTGGCAGAAGTTACTTGTGATACCAACATATAAACACTCTAATGAACGTATCGAGTATCTTTTAAATAAGATTTTGGGCCCAACGTATGACTGGGAAATCCTAAGAGTCGGTCAGAATGACGACAGCGCTAACGGGGAACGGGAAGCGCTTGCGTTGAAACTCAGTAAAGACATAAATGATACATTTGCAGACGGTGACACGAAAGCAATTTATGATGAGCTAATGAAAACACATCCTGCATACGGAGGAACTAAGTGGACTCTCGATGAATTACGCGAGAAGATGAAGTAATGAAACGCGCAATCATTGTCCACGGATTTAAAGGAACTCCAGATACAAACTGGAAACCTTGGTTAAAGAAAGAGCTAGAGGCTCAAGGCTTTAGCGTGGAAGTGCCTGATATGCCAAATACCGAACATCCAAATGCTTCGGAGTGGGTGAGTAAGCTAGATGAAACTGTAGGGGATTTGAATGACGGTACTATTTATCTTATCGGCCATAGCTTGGGGTGTATTACGATATTAAAATACCTCGAAACACTTACTGGTAATCAACACATATACGCTTCCGTATTTGTTGCTGGATTCACTCGAGAATTCAAAGAATACAGTAATGGCCATGACAGTTTCTTTGAAAAAGAGCTAGATTTTGATGGGATAAAAAAGCATTGCGATACATTTACAGCAATTCACTCTGAAGATGATTCTAATGTTGGGTTTGAAGAATTAGCAATGTTTAAAGAAAAGTTAGACGCTCGTGTAATTGCTGTGAATGGGTTCGGTCATTTTGGTTCGGCCAATGGAGTATTCGAAGTGCCAGTTGTGCTTGATGCTGTTTTGTCGGCATAAGTAATGTCTCTGTTTCGGAGCCTTTTTGTTATTATTGAAATATGACAGAACAGTTTAATACCACCACACCCAGTGTAAATGAGTTTATAACCGAAAAATATGCCGGTACTGATATTGCTATTCATTCTGTGGAGGGTGGATATTCTCGTAATCGCCGTGCCATTATTGATATAGGCGGCACATCGGTTTTTGCAAAGGAAGTAGATATTGACGTACTGCCCGACGAGGGAGAGGTCGAGCTTGGTTGGCTTAAAAAAGACTATGAAATAGTCAACGAACTTGCACAGCACAATGTCGGTATCGTTCCTGAGTGGGCTGAGCTTCACTTGAATGGGCATCTTCTACTAATGCCAAGCTACAAGAAAGAAGATGGTTGGAAATGGACTCTCCCAGATGACGATATGACGAGGACGAAGTATATTCAGGCGGTTATCGATGCTACTAAGCAGCTTGAAGAAACACGACTCCCCGAAGATTTAACGGAGAAATTATCGCTGCAACCATTCTTTCGTGACGAAATTGCAGAATACGAGGGGATAGCACCACTTTTTAGCGATGAAGAATTAAGGGCTCGATTGATCGAAAGGTATACGATTTTTCAGGAAAAAGGTGGACATCTCTTGCCTATGAATATTCAAATGGTAGAAACTTTGAATGACGACGAAAGCCTGAGACATTTACAAGAGCAAACAGCTAGACTTACTGAATTACCAAATGATTGCCTAAATCACTGTGACGTGCGCAGTGATAACATCGCTTTCAACGAGCAAACGGGTGAAGTAAAGTTTGTTGACTGGAACTGGGCTTCCTATGCGCCTGCACGGTTTGGTGCAACAGAGTTTCTTCTTGATATGGCTCGCCGTGGCGTTGACGTATCGCCGTGGTATAAAGACATGAGTACTGAATTTTTAGCTGCGACAGTGGGTTTTTACATGATTCGTAGCCTAAGGCCGCCACTCTCACCAGGTAGTACCCTACGGGAAATGCAAGCGGAGACTGCGGCAGTTGCAAATTACTTATATGAACAGTTGAGATAGTTAATCGGGCTTATTCTAGCTTTGCGCACCACAGTGCTTTATAAGGTTTGTTATAATAATAAATATGAAAACCCCACCTGAGATTAACGAAGCAATGAAAGAGGAAGCTCGCCAACGACCCGGCGGCTACGTTTACTGTATTGATCCATATTATGCAAAGGACGGCGCTGATGGCGCAATTCCGCCGCAGGGTATTATCGGCGTGTACCCTGTCGATGCTAACGGCATTATTATTCCGGAATTTACCGAAAATCCAAATTACGTAGAGCCTCAATCGAACTAATATGTTCGTCGATAGGCCTAGTTTACTGGGATTTGTAAATGGCAGAGTGCAAACTCAGGATATGGGTAGATTCGATGTGTATTTTGATCAACGAGATCTAAGTCTGTTGGCTGATCCAGAAATTGCCTATGTAACGGATCGCTTTATGGGTTGTACCGAACTCGGTGCTAATATTGGATGGGCTGCCGAAGATAAGGTGCATATTCGTCTCGAATCACCTCGAACAGCCGAAGACGACGCTAAAGTTGCAGAAGTTCAACTAGATGATGGTGGTGATTTGTATTTTAAGATTTGGAATTCCTCTGCATTAAGAGACTATTATCCAATTGAGTTTGAGGCGACTGCGCCATTTGTCACTTTCGACCCAAGTGATAAACTGGCGCATGCAGGTATTAAATCATTTTGTTTTCACCAGCTTGTCGATCTATCGCATGAACTTATCGACCGGTCCAAAAGAGCTCGTTAATAGTAAGTTATACAAAAATCCCTCCGAGTGGAGGGATTTTTCTGTTTAAGGTTCCGGTGTAAGCATATCGACAATTTCATCGATAAGCCCAGGGTCCTCTTTCTCTTCTTCTGCAACTGGAGGTTGAGCCGGTTCAGAAGGAGTCGTTGGCTCAGCCGCCGGAGTTTCAGCTGGCGTGGTTGCTGGTTGCTCTGCTGCTGGCTGTGAAGCTGCAGGTGCCATAGAACTTGTCGTAGCGGTAGAACTAGTATAGTTCCCAGTAGTATCTGAATTGGTTACTACTTCCTCGCTACTAGCCTGACTGGCTGTTTCATTTGCTGGAACCACAAGAGTTGGCTCGGGTTGAGTTGGTGCAACTGCAACGAACTCATTAAGATTTGTATTGCTCTGAACGAGGTAAGCCATAATACCGGCAAACCCTACAATCAGTGCTCCGCTTCCATAGATATACAATTTACGCATTGGATAACGTTTTTTGATAGTTAACATGATTACTCCTTTAACTTCTTAGACGTGTATTCCACCTATATCTATTATATAACAAAGTTTACTTGAAAGGAAAATTGTTGTATTTTGATTATGCTTTACGATATATTAAAATAGATATATGAATCCGTCATTACTTGCAATCCGCGCCATCGCTACAGAACTATCTTATAGAATTTATCAGCCAATCGTCATTGGTGTAAGTATTCTAACCGTTGTGTTAATTGGGCTGATGATTTGGTTAATTACACTAAGTACTTGGTGGATACTGCTAGCTGTGCCAGTTTTCCTCGCAATAATTGTTGTTGCAATCCTACTTGTGCTGGCCGGGCTCGCAATTCGAGTGGTCTCACCTCGCCCAACTAAAAATCAAAAAAAAGAAGTAGCCATTTTTGTTGATAAAATCCAGCGACTTTCCGAAGTAACGCAAACACCAAAGTTTCTACTGCTCTTTAGAACTTTAAAGGACGTGGTTGTACCAACACGATACGGGTATGTGCAGTCTGTTATTACAGAAACGGTTTCACTGAAAAGAGACTTTGCTACTTTAACCGATGCTTTTTATCTAAAATAATTTAACAAAATTATTGTATGATAGATTCTATATACCTCAGCCCTAAATCAGCTGCACTTATTATAGTTAGAAAAAAGGAGAGCCATGCAACCAGCCAGAAAACTTAATCCAGCGATTGCGACACTTATCGTTATCGTCTTGGTAGGTATTGTTGCCACTGTTGTAGTTGTTGCAAACCAAAAAAACGAAACCGCAGTTACAGAAACAGTACAAACTGAAGACACTCAAGCAGAGACCCAAACACCAGCTACTACGGAAGAGGCAGGGTATAAAGATGGAACGTACACTGAGACCGGTAGTTATTTTAGCCCGGGCGGAAATGAATCAATTGAAGTATCGGTTACGATTGCTAACGACGTTATTACCGATGCAACGGTAACAAGTAAAGCAAAGAATGCCGAGTCTAAAGAGCACCAAGCGGATTTTATTTCTGGCTATAAGAGCTTAGTGGTTGGCAAGGATATTGATGAAGTAACTCTTTCACGAGTTGCAGGATCATCATTAACATCAAACGGTTTTAACTCGGCACTGGAACTTATTAAAGCCGATGCTCAAGCATAGCTATTCATTCGAAGCACTTGGAACGCCTTGGCGTATTGAAACAGATGCAGCACTTCCGTCGTTGCTAAAGAGTGAAATTCAGGCTCGAATTGAGTTATTTAATGTGACGTATTCTCGTTTCAGAGATGATTCGTTGGTTACTAAAATTTCTCAACAGGCAGGAAGTTATACATTCCCGGAGGATGCAAAGAAATTATTTGATTTTTATAAAGCACTGTACGACATCACAAACGGGAAGGTAACTCCGTTAATTGGTGAGATGATCTCACGAGCTGGGTATGATGCCAAATATTCATTTGTAGCTCAGACGCAAATAAAATTGCCTACGTGGGACGAAGCAATGGAGTGGGATGGAAGAACGCTAAAAACATACATGCCAATTTTGCTTGATGTCGGCGCGTTGGGAAAGGGATATCTTGTTGATATCATTGCTGCGATCCTAGACCAAGAATTCGAAGACTATGTTATTGATGCAAGTGGTGATTTGCGGCACAAAGGAACGAGTGAAAATATAGTTGGCTTAGAAGACCCATTTGATACAAAAAAAGTTATTGGTGCGGCAGATGTTCGGAATATGAGTTTATGCGCCTCGGCTAATAACCGGCGAACGTGGGGAAGTGGATTGCACCATATATTTGACCCAGATGAAATGGCGCCAACGCAAAGTATCGTTGCAACATGGGTTTTGGCCGACGAAGCAATAATAGCTGATGGGTTAGCGACAGCATTATTTTTTGTAGAACCAACTATATTAAAGGAAGCATATAATTTTGAGTATGTTCGCGTGCACGCAAATCACGTAGTAGAGTATTCTCCATATTTTGAAACCAAGCTTTTTCCGTAAATACCAATTATCTACATGGTATTAGTAACCACCTGTATTTGACGGTATAATGTATTTAATGAACTTCTCTCCACTTGTTAATAAAATGTTAAGTATATTTTCGATGTACAAAGGTATGTCGTTTGGCCTATTAGGAATTTGGGCAGCGGCATTTACACTATCTTTCTTTGGATTAATTACCTACTCTCCAATGGCCTTGGTTGTAAGCCTGCTTGTTTTGGTAGTGAGCGTTTATGGTTCAAGCTATCTTTGCGGAAAGCTTTTTGGCGTTCACGTACATGGCGAGTCTTCACTTATTACGGCGTTAATTTTAACGCTCATCATTGCACCGACTGTTGAAGTGGGCGGCTTGGTAATTCTTGCCTTTGCGGGGCTTATTGCTGGTATTTCTAAATTCATTCTCGTATCAAGAGGCCGACATATCTTCAACCCTGCTGCATTGGCGGCATTTGTAGTTGGGGTAGTTGGGTTTGGGGGTGCAAACTGGTGGGTCGCAACGCCAGTGCTCACGCCAGTCGTTCTAGCTGTTATTCTTATATCATTATATAAAACGCGCCGATTTGCGGTTGCTGGAGTTTTCCTTGCCGTAGCGGTTCCAATACTACTGGTTATATTTACTATGTACGGCGCAACACCTTTAGATAGTGCGTATTTACTGCTTTCATGGCCATTGCTATTCATGGCTGGGGTAATGCTAACAGAACCACTCACTTTACCACCACGAAAATGGCAAATGTATATTGAAGCGGCTATCGTTGGTATATTGTTTGCAATTCCAATTGACCTTATTTTTGTAAGCATGACACCGGCGCTAGCGTTGCTTATAGGGAATGTTATTGGGGCTGTGTTTGCATCGCGTGAAAGTATCGGTCTTGTATTCAAGAAGCGACGACAGCTAACGCCAACGACTGAAGAGTATATCTTTACACCCAATAAACCAATTCGTTTTACTGCCGGGCAATTTGTAGAAGTTCAATTGCCACACAAAAAGATAGATTTTAGAGGCTATCGCCGATCTTTCAGCCTAACTTCGGTACCAGGTGCGAATGAAGTATCGCTTGGGATTAAGTTTTATGAACCATCGAGTTCGTTTAAATCGGCTTTACGAGCAATGCCTGTGGGTACAACCATTCCAGCGACTGGGTATTGGGGAGATTTCGTCTTACCAAAAGACCCTACGACGCCAATTGCTTATATTGCCGGGGGTATAGGAATTACTCCATTTATTAGCCACCTAAAAACCAGCCAGAACTATAAAGACGTTCGAAACGTTACATTGCTATATGCGGTAACTAACCCTGAAGAAATTGCTTACAAAGACGTACTTATTAAGGCGGGTATTAAAGTGGTGATTGTCACTAAAGAAAAGGTTAAAGACTTGCCCGTTAACTGGAAACAAATTAAAACTAGCGGTCACTTAGACCAAGAAATTATAGCTAAGGCTATTCCTGATGTTGCGAATCGAACGGCCTACATTTCTGGCCCAACGCCATTTGTGCAAACCTCAAAACGCGCACTTCGAGCCTTAAGCGTGAAGCGTATTAAAACCGATTACTTCGTTGGTTACTAACCTATTCAGCGATATCACGGATGATGCTAATTTTTGCACCAAGTGTATTAAGCCGTTGTGCTAAATCTTCGTAGCCACGGTTGATGGAATAGATGTTTCGGAGTGTTGATACACCAGGAGCTGCAAGCATTCCAAGCAAGATAACAACTGCTGGACGAAGGGCTGGGGGAGTAATGATTTCCGCTGGCTTCCATTTTGTTGGGCCTTCTACGTAAATACGGTGTGGGTCAACTAGTTCAATCTTCGCATTAAGCTTACTTAATTCAGTAAGGTAAATTGCCCGGTTTTCATATACCCAGTCGTGAATAAGTGTACGGCCTTTTGCGGTTGCTGCAATAAGTGCGAAGAATGGTAAATTGTCGATGTTCAATCCAGGGAAGGGAAGGGGGTGAATTTTATCAATTGAAGCAACTAAACTGCTTTTTTTAGTAGTAATATCTACTAAGCGAGTAAAGCCGTTAAGGGCTGTGTATTCATCTGATAATTCGTACTGGAAGCCCATGTTCTCAAGGAACTTTAACTCGATTTCTAAGAATTCAATAGGTGCGCGTTCGATAGTGATTTCTGATTTTGTAACGATTGCTGCGGCTAAGAAGCTCATTACTTCAATAGGGTCTTCGGCAGGAGCGTATTCAACATTCTTGTTAATATCACGAAGGCCTTGAACGATAAGGGTTGTTGAACCGATACCTTCAATTTTTACACCAAGCTTTAAAAGATAGTAACAAAGGTCTTGAACCATGTAGTTCGGGCTAGCGTTACGAATTGTTGTAATACCATCGTTCATAGCAGCGGCCATGAGGATGTTTTCAGTAACAGTGTCACCACGCTCAGAAAGAACAATAGCTCGTTCAGGCTTTAGTGAAGATACGGTAGCTTTGTATTTACCGGTAACAGTGTCGACCTTAAGGCCAAATGGCTCGAGGCCACTTAGGTGAGGTTCAACGGTTCGTTCACCAAGGCTACAACCACCCGCGTACGGAAGGTTGAACTCTTTGTAACGGTGAAGGAGTGGGCCGAGGAACATAATAATACTGCGAGTTTTTTTAGCAGCTTCGATATCCATGTCCTCAAGCTTTAATTTAGCTGGAGGGGTAATCTCAAGGTCGTTATCGCCGAACCAACGAGTTTTTACGCCAACGCTGTTAAGTACTTCGATAATACGGTTAACTTCTTCGATACGAGCAACTTTACGAAGAGTTGTAGTGCCACGGTTAAGAAGTGAAGCACAAAGTAAAGCTACAGCTGCGTTTTTACTAGTGTTTGTAGTAATACGGCCAGAAAGTTCGTGACCACCTTCAACCTTGAAGTTGATGGTACCGGTTTGATTTACGGTAACAATTGGGCTTGACAAAACCTCACTAATACGAGCCAACATATCAAGGCTGATATTTTGTCCACCTTTTTCAATGCGGTTGATTGCGCTTTGGCTTGTCTTGAGCGCTTTAGCTAAGTCACTCTGTGTCATGCCCTTATTTTGTCGTGTTTCTTGAATTAAAGTACCGATTTTTGCAGCGTAAGATTTTGATTCCATAACGATAATGATATACCTTTTATGATATAAAGTCAATAGGGGTGTAAGATTATCAGGCACAGGACATCTTTCACCTAACCCTGTATAATGAGCTAAAAGAGGAGATTATTTTTATGGCAGATGATTTTGTGCGTCCGAAAATTCAGAATGATGATGCAGTTGCGGCTTTGATTGCGGGTGAAGAGGCTCGTCAGTTAGATACAATTGAACTTATTCCTAGTGAGAATTATGTGAGTAATGATGTTTTAGCTGCGCTTGGAAGTGTTTTCACTAATAAGTATGCCGAAGGATATCCTGGTAAGCGTTATTACGGTGGTCAAGAATTTACCGATCCACTTGAGCAATTAGCGATTGATCGTGCGAAAGAACTGTTTCATGCCGATCATGCCAATGTACAGCCACATTCTGGCGCGCCTGCGAATGAAGCGGTATATAGTGCTTGGCTTGAGCCGGGTGATACCGTTTTAGCGATGGAATTGAGCCATGGCGGCCACCTTACTCACGGTGCTCCGGTTACACGAAGTGCAAAGCTATATAACTTTATTCGTTATGGAATGAAAGATATTGAAACAGGCGAGATTGATTACGATCATCTGCGTGAATTAGCCCTTGAACATAAACCAAAAATTATCCTCGCTGGCTTCAGTGCGTATCCTGGTGAACTTGATTACGATAAGTTTGCAGCAATTGGAAATGAAGTTGGCGCACTGCTTATGGCCGACATGGCGCACGTTGCTGGTTTGATTGCTGGTGGTGTTGCCGAGAATCCTCTTGATCATGGCTTCCATGTGATGACAACGACAACCCATAAAACATTGCGTGGCCCACGTGGTGGTTTAATTCTTTCGAAGGGTACGGTAAGTACTCCGTTAAAAGCTCCTGAAAAAACGATTGAAAATATCCCGACTCTTATTGACCGAGCTGTTTTTCCTGGCATGCAAGGTGGCCCGCACATGCACAGTATCGCAGCTAAGGCTGTGGCCCTTCACGAAGCCCTGCAACCTGAGTTCAAGCAATATGCTGAACAGATACTAAAGAATGCCCAAGTACTTGCTGAGGAGCTTAAAAAAGGCGGGTTAACGCTTATTGGTGGTGGTACAAAGAATCACCTTATTCTTGCTGATGTATATGGAAGTTTTGGTATTGATGGCAAAGTAGCCCAAGAGCGATTAGAAAAGGTTGGCATTACCTTGAACGCTAATGCTATTCCAGATGACCAATTACCTCCATATCGACCAAGTGGAATTCGTTTAGGCACGCCAGCGGTTACGACTCGTGGATTGGTTGAAGCGGACATGGTTGAGATTGCTCGAAAGATTATTGGGACTATTAGCAAATAGTTCAATAAATCTACAAACTAAAAGAGCGGGATAAACCCGCTCTTTTATATTTCAGTTATTGACTAGGTTACAGTCCTGAAGAATGATGCAGATGTTGTTCCACCGTAGTAGGTGTACTTAGCAGGAAGCTGAGCAGCACCAGTACCGTAGTCCCAAGTGATGATAACACCACCGTTTGACACTGTTGATACCGCTGTTGGGAATCCAGCATATACTTCAACAGTACTAGTACCGTTAGAAGCAGTTACAAGACGAGTTGCCGCAGTAACTACGCTTAGTGCTGATCCAGCAGTAATAGTAGCAGACTGAAGTGTAATCGATGTAGGTAACTTAGACGCAGCTGTTGTTACAGTAGTGTCTGTGTATCCGCTTGTGAACATTGCTTTTGTAGTAGGATATACTGATCCATCAGCGTTATATGCTTCAGCTACCTTAAGTACAGTTTCTGCATTTGAAGCTGCTGAGCTAGCGTTTGCACGGCTTGTAATACCATTGTAAGAAACGATAGTAATTGCGGCCAAGATTGCAATAACTACAACCACGATCAAGAGCTCTACGATTGTGAAGCCATCTTGTGATTGCAATTTAGATTTAATATTTCCGAAACTCATGTTGAGTTGCCCCCTATTATTTATACGTTTATTGTATAAGCATACTTTACTACAAGGAAAGCATAGGCGCAATAGATTTTTTTCTCAATTTTAAAGAGGTGTACTACTTGCATTCGTATCAAGCCGCGTAACCCTTAACGTACCACTCCTTGAAATGTCACGGCCAGCTATTGTATCGCCCGCTACGATCGTTACGCTTACTGTCTGCATTGATTTAAGAGCGTCCTTGCGTGTGGCTTCAGTTGGGCTTGTGGCTGTTGAGCTAGGGGTAGTGCTATCTGCGGTCGGATAATAATTAATACTCAGGCCAGTACTGCCCACTCCTTCGACTAATTTTTCATCATTTGTTTTGCAGAATGCGTTTGTATAGCCAATTTGACAGCTTGGTCGTTGCCATGTGGTATTAGCACCACAGCGAAGTGCAGCATTGTCGTAGCCGTAGGGCATAACTGTTCTTTTCCATAGAGTGCCAGCACTGTCTGTAAAGTAGATAATATTCGTCATGAGGGGTTCATTTTTACTGTATTCAGCATACGTTGCGCAGCTATTAGGGTCATTAGCAAGATAAATCATGCGAGCGGTGGTTGAGAGTGGGTCGGCGTTTGTTGCAGGTGATGCAAGAATGAGGCTTGTGCCACTTGTGCCGCCAGTGCTCGAAAAGTTAGTTGTGCTTCCTACTGCGCCGTACCCCTGGGGATTGTTTGTGGCATTAAAGCTAATACTATTCGCTGCGAGGAAACTCGAACTTAATTTTACGTCTGTTTCAATTTGGTTCAAGGCACCTTGTACATCATAGGCGAGTACGTTTGAGGCGCGAGAACTAAGAACTTCTCCGGAGAGGGAAACAACCACAGCAATAAATGAGCCGATCGCCAGAATGACTATTGGGGCGATTACCATCATTTCTATAAGAGTAAACCCAGCAGAAACGAGACGACTATTTCGAGAGAATATTTTCATTACACGCCGTCCTTTGAAGTATCGATATATGTAGCGTATTTTACTATCTTATCCTCTTTGAAGCCGTGTGTAATGAAGGCTTCTATTTTATTTATTGCAGGCGCGTCACTTTGTGGGCAGCTAATAATAATAGATACTTTTGTGTTTGTTAAGCCAGCAACACTTACGGGTAATGCGCTAACAGGCTGCGAGGCCACACAAGGGTTCGTAGCAGAGCCTGAATATCTACGCATGTAGTCGTAGGCTATATTTGCAGCTTTTGACTCAGCACGCGTGTCTCCGCCGTCTTTAATAATCACACTATATAGCTGGTAACCTGCAATCAAGAAAGCTGCTGCAACGAATAATGTAATAAGCAGTTCAACTGCCGTAAATCCTTCTTGGTCTTTTCGAAGGTGCATCATTGATGTTTACTCATAACCATTTGAGTAGATCCGTCAGATTCTTGGTAGTAGTAGATATTAAACTTTCGGCAACTATCGGGCTGGATAGTAATAGGGTCGCTACATAAGGCTCCTGCTCCAGTGATCGGTTGGTAAACATATACGTCGTTTGTACTTGATGGCTTAGGAACAATGCCGGCGGTAGTTTGGATATTATTTGAAGCCACAACAAAGCTTTTTGCACTTGATTCACTCACACCAGGTGCACGCACGGCATTTTTACTTAATTCAGGAAGAATTTTTTCAAAGGTAGGGGAAGATAAGTACGCAGTTCCAGGATACGTTCCGCCGGTCATTTTAGGAGCGTCGACTCCACTTACATTGCCATCTTCAAAGTCACTCGAGTAGTACGACTCTAGATGAATAGCGATCGATTCTACTTCAGTCTTTCGTTCAGAATCACGTGCACTTATTTGGCTAGAAGAGAGGTTAACCACGGCAAGCGTTAATAAGATACCCATTATGGCAATTGTAATTATTATTTCTACCACCGTGAACCCACGCCGTTGCATACTATATAGCATAAGGGGTTTGGGTATAATCTGCAAGGATTCTAAGTAAGTGGAATTTCAAGTGGTTCTTGCTCAATTTGAATTCGAAAGGTGTCACGAACTTTTCCGATAATTTCATCACGGGCTGTCGCGAGGTCATCATACCCTTTTGCTGATTCATTAATAAGCACTAAGCAGTTCTTTTCATTTACTCGCATACCGTTAATAAGTTGGCCTTTAAATCCGCACTTTTCAATAAGCCAGCCGCTGTAAATTTTAAATGTTCCATTGCCCATATCGTATGCCTTAAGGTCGGGGTGGTTGGCCTGAAGCTCGCTCAACTGCCATTGTTCGATAATTGCATTTTTGAAGAATGAACCAGCACTTGGCTTTATGGCAGGGTCGGGGAGTTTATCGACACGAATTGCAGTAACGGCATCACGAACAATCTTGTTGGTGAATATAGAAATTGCATGTTCGTCAAAATAAGCTTGAAGCGAGTCGTAGAATGGGGCTGATGGCGGATTCTTAGATAGCTCAATGGTAATGCTAGTAATAATATAGCGACCTTGTTCTGCGCCTCGGAAAATACTATGGCGGTAGCCAAAGCCACAATCGCTGTTTTGCAAGGTTTCAAAAGTATTTGTTACAGTATCATACGCTTCAAGAGAGATAAGCGTTTCAGAAATCTCCTGCCCATACGCGCCAATGTTTTGTACAGGGGCTGCACCAGCTGTTCCGGGAATGGCAGACAACGCTTCGATACCCGAAAGGCCCATTTCTACAGTTTTTTCAACAACCGAATCCCATTCCTCACCTGCACCAATTTTAATAACAGTCGAATAAATATCGTCCTTTATAACATCAAAGCCTGGAATTCGCATTCGAATGACAAGACCTCGATACCCGGCATCTTGGGCAATAACATTACTGCCGCCACCGAGAACGAAAATAGGAATTTTTTTACTGATGGCATTCTGGTATACCGACTGTAAATCTTGGGCAGTGTGCACTTCTGCGAAGAAGCGACTTGGCCCGCCAATCTTCATTGTGGTAAGGTTTTTTAAGGGAATGTTTGTGTGTATATCCATAACTACGTTAAATTATAGCTTTTTTCAAAATAATATGCTATAATGACCCCTGTACTTTTGTGCAAATTACGCAATATATGCGCACCCGTAGCTCAGCGGATTAGAGCATCTGTCTTCGGAACAGAGGGTCGGCGGTTCGAATCCGTCCGGGTGTACCATATCGAAATTATGGGTCAGTAGCTCAGCTGGTTAGAGCGTCTGCCTCTTAAGCAGAATGTCGTGGGTTCAAGTCCCACCTGACCCTCCATAGAAAAAACGCCTCATAATGAGGCGTTTTTTCTATGCAGAAGAAATTGTTAGGCTGCAAGAGACGGAGCGCTTGAAGCTTTGTCGTTCCAAGTTGACGTATCAACAGCTAGCCAGATAAACCATACGACAGGTAGGAAGATTGCCCACAGTACAAAAATGTCTTCTTTGCCTAGCTTTTTACCAATGTGGTACATGGCGATATACAAATACACAGCCGAGACGAGGTTAACGATAGGTATAATCGCTAGTACTGCCCAGAAACCTTGCTGTCCACCAATTTCATATAATTTCCAACTATTGTAAAAAGGTACCCAGGCAATCCATGGCTTCACTCCGGCTTTTTTAAAGATCTTCATTAAACAGATGGCAAAAACAATATATATTGCAATGAAGAATATGAACCAAATAAACATAAACATTAGTACAAGGATGCCGGTAGTGGCTGCGTCGGCTCCGGTTCCGTTCGATGTGTTTGAGTAAGTATCATAGTCTTCGTAATAGCTTTGTGCGATTGTTGTAAGTATGTTCATAGTGGTTTTATTGTAGCACGACATCTGATAGGCTAAGGGTATATGAGAATTCTTGATGGACGCGAACTGGCCGATTACGTAAAAGAGCGACAACTAAAACAGGTGAGGAATTTACGACAAGCTTGGCTTACTATTCCTAAGCTTGTAATCGTGATTGCGAATAACGATGTTGTTATTGATACTTTTGTTCGTTTGAAGCAGGCTTACGGTGAAGATATTACGATCGAGGTTGAAGTGAAGCGTGTTGAGCAAGCCTTATTGCGTGAAACGATCGAAGCTTTAAATAGTGATGAATCCGTCCATGGCATCATTGTGCAGTTACCCCTTACAGATCCATCAGAAACAGATGAAATTGTTGCTTTAATTGCCCCAGAAAAAGACGTTGATGGGCTTGGTCCGGATGCAGCGTATATTTCAGCTACTGCCACGGCTATCGACTGGTTACTTGCTGGGTATAACGTTACTTTGAAAGATCGTCTGATTGCGATTGTTGGCCAGGGTCGTTTAGTCGGTGCGCCACTTGCAAAACTATGGAGCAACGGCGGGTTGTCGGTAGTAACCTATGATGACACGGTAACTGATTTACAAACCGAGCTACGAAAAGCCGATATTATTGTTGCAGCCACTGGTGTCCTGGGTTTAATAACCTCACAAATGATTTCACCAGGAAAAGTAGTTGTAGATGCTGGGACTGCCTCTGAAAATGGCACTATTGTTGGCGATGTTGCTGCAGATGTCCGTGAACGTAACGACCTTACTATTACCCCAATTAGAGGTGGCGTAGGCCCACTTACGATCGCAGCCTTATTCGATAATGTGATGCTTGCAGCTCGCGCTACTGTAAAAGAGTAATTATTTTTCGAGCGCGTCTTTAACACGCTGCACAACTTGTCGAGGAGTTAGTTCGGCTTTCACAATATAGCTATGAATGCCAAGGCCGCGAATGGTTTTTGGAGCCTCTTCTTCGCCAAGGTTCGTCAAAATAATAACTGGAATATCTTTACCCCAAGGTTCTTTGCGGATAATATGAAGCGCTTCGTCACCTGTCATTTCAGGCATTTGAAGGTCAAGTAAGATGAGGTCCGGGTTGAAATTTTCAACTAACGCGACACCGTGTACGCCGTTATCGGCTAGCTGTACATCGAAACCGTCGGCCTCGAATTTCATACGATACATTTGGCTAATTACGGGATCATCTTCAATAATGGCAATTTTGGTCATGGTTTAATAATAGTGTACACACCGGTAAATGCCAAGTTTGGTGTTACTTTCTCGAAATTTAAGCAAGAGTGTTTTATTATGAGGAGGAATAAATAATAAAAGGGGGCAGATATGGATATATGGGTGGTAGCAAGCCTCTCTTTGGCAATTACCAGTATCCTTCTTGCACTTCGTTTACTTTCAAGAGATAAAGACAGCGCGTCACACTCCGACACTACGTTCTTTTCTGACTTTAACCACGCACTCTCAAGTACGAATAACCTTCACGAACTACTCAGTAGGGCGTTAAAGGTTGTTGCTAAGCAGGCTTTATCTAAAGATGCCTCATTTGTGATACACGACAATGAAGAGCATACCGAGCAAGTTGGGGTAGGGAACTTCTCTCGAATTTCTCGTAAGGACATTCAGTGGCTGCAAACGTATTTAGACGGAGATGTTTTCGAACCTAAGATACGCAAAACACTTCCAAAATCTGCCGAGCCATTACGTAGGATGATGGTAAGCCACAGAATTGCGGCACTTTTTCCACTCATCAGCCAAGGTGTAGTAATTGGATTCTTATTTTTAGGTGAAACGGCAAAGGGAAAATATAGCCTTCGAGATATTAAACACATTACATCAATACATGATGAGCTTGTGATTGCTATTCAAAACGCGCTTTCTGTTGAGCAGATTAAAGAGTTAAACGGACATCTAGAGCAACGAGTCGATGCAGCTACCAAAGAACTGCGCCGAAGTAATGCTCAGCTACAAAAGCTTGACGAAGCTAAAGACGAATTTATTAGTATGGCAAGCCACCAGCTTCGAACACCGCTTACGAGTATTAAAGGTTACATTAGCATGCTCATGGAAGGCGATGTGGGAAAGATTACACCCGAGCAAAAACATGTACTTAGCGAAGCATTTGTAAGTAGTGAGCGCATGGTTCGGCTGATTGGTGATTTTCTTAATGTTTCCAGGTTACAGACAGGCAAGTTTGTTATTGAGAAACACCCTGTTAACCTGGCCAGGCTGGTTCAGCGTGAAATTGATGGTTTGGAATCGAATGCATTGGTTCGAGGCATGAAGTTTGTTTACAAAGCTCCAAAAAACATCCCTGAGCTTGAGTTGGATGAAAACAAAATTCAACAGGTAGTTATGAACTTTTCGGATAACGCTATCTTCTATTCAAAGGAAAAAAGTAAGATTATTGTTTCATTGAAAAAAGTAGGGAACTGGGTAGAGTTTAGCGTAAAGGATGAAGGAATTGGTGTTCCGAAAGCCGAACAGGCACATTTGTTTAGTAAGTTCTTTAGGGCTACGAATGCTCGCCGAGCTCGACCAGACGGTACTGGTGTAGGGCTATTCTTAGCGAAGAAGGTGATTGATGACCATGACGGACAGATTATCTTCGAATCAAAAGAAGGTAAGGGTAGTACCTTTGGGTTTAGACTACCTGTGCCTAATAAAAAATAACTCCCGGAACATGTCGGGAGTTATTTATTTACGCACCAGTTGAGATACGAACGAGCTCGAAAATAAGCCAAGCAATAACTAATACTATCGCTGCCACGATGAGTACTGGCTTTGCGATTCGTTTGTGATCAAACCACCATTGATTGACTGGGTTACGATGCACCGCAGAGATACGAGTAACGACCGGTCGGTCCATTGCAGCATCGACGCCACGGTACGGTTTGTTGCGCTTCTTCTTTTGTTTATTCGCCATAATATATTTAGTATATCAAAAACCCCGCCTTTTGAGGGGCGGGGTTTGAGATTTGTCTGAATCGCTTCAGTAGATTGAGCGGTCAGACTCTAAAGGCCAAGAGCACGACGGCTGGCGATGTAGTAAGCTACACCGGCAACAATTGAGCCAAGTCCTAGGGCGGCAAGAATGTTATCACCTGCACCAGTTTGTGGAAGTTCTGGTGGAGTTACTGGAGTCTCAGAACATTTACTGAGGTCAGTTGTGTACTTAGTCTCGTTGAATTGAGATTTGTCGATTGTAACGATTTGCTTAGTAGCAATTTCACAAACAGTAATCTTTTCAGGAGTCTTACAGTCGTCTAAGTCCTTTGAGTACTTTTTAGTATCAAAGTCTTTAGCGTTGATAGTAACAATTTTCTTAGTTGCAAGTTCACAAACAACGATCTTGTCAGGAGTTTCACAGTCCTTCAAGTTCTTTGAGTACTTAGCAGGGTTGAAGTCGCTTTCGTTAATAGTAACGATCTTCTTTGTAGCTAATTCACAAACAACAATCTTTGTTGGTTCACAAGTTTTCTTTACAGTAACTGTTGCGTCATCTTCTTTGTATCCAGCAGATGTAGTTGTGCGGAATACGTTTTTGAAGATATTGTCGCCACACTTAAGTGCGTCTTTAGCTGGAAGCTTAGCGCTGAACTTAAAGAATGCGTTACCTTTTGGTTGGTATGAACCAGCGTTGTAGCCAGTTGTAGTAATACCATCAATAGTAGCTTTGTATTGTCCGCCAGTTGTAGAGTTAGCGATCAATGAGCTACCAGCTTGGTAAGTTACGCCAGCAGGAAGCATGTCACGTAGTGACACGTTGTCTTGTTGAGTTGTACCAGTGTTCTGGTAGGTAAGTCGGTATTGAAGGGTGCTACCTGCTTCCGCAGTTGCAGTTTTAACCCAAGTTTTACCGTCAGTACTTACTTCTTTTTTAACTGTGAAGTCAGGTTGGTCAACACGGAACTTGAAGTTCACGTATCCAGCGAATTGGTTACAACCAGGAAGATCACCGTTAAGGCTGTCGTATCCTAGGTTTGCACCAGTTGTGAATAGTGTGTCAGGAAGTGTTTGACCGTTTACAGCACCGTTACTAGTAACTTTTGCTGAACCAGTAACATAGCGAAGTGCAATGTCACCAGATGTAGCGTTTTTACCGTAAGCTTCGTCGTAAACAGTACCTGGGTTAGCGTTTGAAGCTGAAATGTTACCTGCAAGGGCAGCATTTACACCAGATTTTACAACGCCTGGAAGTTCCATGCGTAGCTTAGTGTTGTGAGCGATTCCTACGCCGCTAGCGTTTAGGCTAGTTTTAGCGTTGTTGTGGTAGTACACAGAAACTTCATATACCTTACCTGGGGTAAGGTTTACGTTGTCACCGTAAGTGCTGCCTGCAACATCTTCTTTAATACGAACAAAGTTTCGTTCGTCACCAACGTCAGGGTTGTTGGTAATTGAGTTGAAGGTCACATAAGGTGCTGGCTCTTCAAATGTGAAAGTTGGTCGGTTAGGTCCCCAAGCAAGTACAGCAGCAGGAACAATAATTGCAGCAGCAATCATTGCAACAACAGCAGTAAAACGCTTTGGAGCACGGCTAATGAGTGAGTGTAGTTTACTCATGTTGATTCTCCATTTCTTGATTCATCTCGCAGATTAAATCAAAGTTATTAATTATGAACAGTGGACTTGTATAACATTATTGCCGGTTTGTTAATTTACGTTTCAAATCAGATCATTTCAATGTGCATGTCCGAGTTCCAAAAGAACTCTTTAAGGAGTTATGTTCAACAACGAGCTCGTAAAAGCTCAAGTCGGAACGATAACTCCTTGGGTGAAGCTAGGTATTGCAGAGTGAGGCGCGCCGTCTAGAAGGCGGCG
>JAZKFY010000001.1:130378-161189 GCA_040386175.1 Patescibacteria group bacterium | reverse complement strand
CGCGCCTCACTCATGTTGCATCAGTCCGCGGGGGTGGCGATTTCTGTGTCGCCGTTGGTCCCGCCGTCGTCCTGATTGGTGACCGTCTCGTCCACCACGTCATCGGAGATGTCGTCGCCACCATTGGTGGCACCAGGTGCCGTGACCGTTCCCGGAGGAAGGTCGGGCGTGGTGACATCAGGCTCATCTGTAGACACCTGATTGTCGATGACGTTCCCGCTGACGTCCCCTGACTCGTGCTGGTCCTCCGACACATGGTCGGTGGTCAGCTCGCCCGGTCCGAGCGGAACCCATCCAGGAGGAGGATCCACGCTATCGTTGGGGTCTTTCGCATCGCACTGGTAGGTGCAAGGCGGGTTGCAGTTCTCGACGCAACCGGGGTTGCAGTCGACGGTGCAGACCGGCGGGTTGCAGTTGACGGTGCAGGTCGGCGTCACGGGGGGCTTGGGCGGCGGAGTGCAGGACGAGTCCGTGCACACCCACATTGCTTTGGGCACCCAGTGAAGGTTCGCGCAGTCGATGAAGACGCCCGCACCACGGCTTCCGTCGAGTTGCGTCGGCTGACCAGCTTCGTCGAACAGGAACGGCATCAACGACACGCGAACCATACGCTGCGTGTCGAAGTAGTCGCCCATCTTCGGATTCTGGCTTGTACCGACGTTCATCGTGTTGGTGAAGCCGTTGTTGATGTACTGAATCTTCAGTTCCTCGACGGGCGTCTGGATGATCGCCTCGATCTCCGGCGTGATGTACTTGCGCACCTCGTCCCAAACCTGCTCTCTCGTGAGATCGGGCCGGTTGAAGACTTGGATTGCGAGCGCGTTGAAGCCGACGATCTTGTCACCCTTGATGGCATTGACGCTGGCGAAGCGCAGAACGTCATCCCAGTCGAAACCAGTCTGAGCAGCTCGTGCGTTGACGCCGTCGATGTACCATTGCTGGTTACCAACTCGTTCCACCAGGCCGGCCCAGGAGAGCGTCTGTGCCGTGAAGCGCAGGCCGCCATCCAGGAGCGGAGCGGTGTTGGGGTTGGCGGTCGTGTCGAGCATCACGGTGGTTCCCGGGTCGCCTCCGTAAAGAGGCAACGTCGTGACGGAACCGTCGAGGTTTTCGACACCGACCTTATCGGCGCCATCCAGTGAAGGGTCACAGGGGACCGCTTCTGCTTCGAGAGCGGCGACGGTGGCCGCGAGGGCCACGTCGTCGGAGGAGTCTGTGACTCCCCAGCTCTTCTCGAGCGCCTTGCGCTTTCCGCTGTTGGGGTTGGAGTCCGCCGCTTCCGCGACGAATTCCAAGGTCTCATCAGCGTCGTCGCCACAGAGGGCGGCGATGGCGTTCGGATCGCTCAGGTTGATGGGCTCGACCTTGTTGAAGATCGAGGTGGTGCACCCTGCAAGCAGGGCGATAAGGACTGCCACAGCGGGCAGAACCATTATGATGCGCTTCACAGCGCACCTCCTTCCTTGCTTAGATGGATGCGGATGCGGAATGGGTGGGGTGAACGGGTACCGGCGGCACGTAAGGTGCCGGCGGAGTTGCGGCGACAGTCGTCGTCCGCGCACGCCACACTGTGGTGATCACCGAAGGGCGAATGACGAGAGTGAGGAGGAAGGTGAACACGACCAGCCCGAGGGCGGCCAATGTTGCCCAATTCCACACATCAAGCCATGCACTCAACACGAGCCCCGCCACGAAGGCGGCGAGGGCGATGAAGATGATCCAGTTGTGGTGCCCGGCCTCGGAGAGCTTGCGCACTGCGATGACCAGAAGGGCGACGGCGACAGCGGTGGCGAGCGCGGGTCCGAATGAACCCACGATCTCCAAGAAGCTGTCCCAGTCCCAGGTGGGCTCTCCCTCGATGCCGGACATGAGTCCGGACGAGTAGGTGACCACCGCCAGCACGAAGTTGCTCAAGAGCAGCTTCACGAAGGTGATGGCGAAGCCTGTGGAGGCCTTGACCGTGGTGGTGTCGATGGTTGACATTGTTTTTGCTCCCTTGTCCCAAGTGACAGAAACGAAGTACGCACGCTGTGCGTAGTTGATGACTGTCCCAGGGTTCTGGAGCAGCTCGTCAACCTACCTATAAAGGTGAGCTGACGCGCTGCTCCAGAAAGAGCTGACAAATACTTAGCTTACAGTGCAAGACATGCACTGAAATGATCTGACTTGTTAACGTCCACCTTACGTTAATGGGGTTCTCACACCTCACCCGTAATGATGTTATAAATGTATCACATAATGCTTAAAATGTCAATGCTTTATACAATATATATAGCAAAAGCACAAGCAATTTAAACTGAGATTTAACCATAAATAGCATGAATAGCGCTACGGCTAGTGTATTTGATAGCTAATACTACGCTATATATGTAATGTTTGACACTATTTGTCAACAGTGGTATAACTGACCAATGCTATGGAAAATCCGGATGCGGCCCAAGAGTCGCAACTCCTCCTAACGGAGTGAGTGCATGAAGTACATCGAGAAGAAGGCTGGTAAATGAGCGCTACTGCGATCATTTCTCCCATTCGTCCGACGACGCAGGACGCGTCGACTACTATGAAAACCAAGGAGTTGCCCACTGCGTCAACTGAAGGCCCGCCGCTTTCAGTCGGCGACCACGCCATCACCGTTCTCAAGACGCTGGTGGAGAGGGATACGCCACTGCGTCCCGGTGACCGGAAGGGATTCCAGCGCTGGGTCGTCGCAGAGACGATGAATGAGTACGGAAGCCCCACGGCCTCCGAGCTCGACACGGCTGCCATGGTGATCGGCACCCTGGTGACAGACGGCTACATCCGGATCTTGAAGTGCAAGAACGGGCCGTCGGTGCAGGTGACGAACTTCGGCAAGGAGCGAGTCGCTCAGCTGTTGAAGCGTGCTATGGAAGCACACCCGGCAAGCGGCTCCATCAAGACCACTACGAAGAAGGAGACGGCTGCGTGATCGCCACCGAGGAACGAACACTGATCGGCCCTGAGGCACCCCTCGCGTTCAGCCCTTCGGACCTGTCAAGGGCCCGAGTGCTGTGCATGCAGATCCCTGAAGTCCCTGTGTGGCGCGCTGAGAAGGTACGCCCCAACGGCAAGCTCGACCGAGCGGTGACGGCTGTCATCGACCTGTCGCAGCTCAACGACGAGGCTTTGTACTTCGCGGATGAACTTCCGCAGAGACTCGGCGTCGACCAGCGCACACTTCTTCGCCAACTTCTCCAACGCGTCGCCTAGCGGCGCACCCCGTTGGAGCTCCGGCAATCCCGCCGGAGCTCCAACGGAGCAAACACCATTCGAGGTGTTTTTTATTTGCTTTTTATTAATATTTATGATATAAAAGTGGGGCATTCTACGCAGCAATCTGCGGCTTGTGTAAAGCAAGTATGCAATCGTACCTACGCAGTAAGGGATAACACGTGCGCTCAGGCATCACTGCCATCTCAGGTAACCGCAGCTTCACCAAGAAGAACGGAAAGAACCGCAACAACCCCCGGCACGGCCACAGCGCCAAAGGCACTAGCCGAGCCCGTCGTGAGGCTGACGCAGCCTACTGGCGCGAGCAGAAGCTGGAGAACCAGCGGACGCGAGCGGCGACCAAAATCTGTGACACCCTCTTCACCCACTTCGGTGGCAAGACCGATGTCGTTTCCATCGAGGCGTTTTGTACGCAACTCGTGGTCGAGTACGGCCTGATCTACTCCAAGCTGGTGAAGGAGCTGGATGATCGTGTCGACATGGCCAAAGAGGTCTTCGAAGGCCTCGTGAAGGATGGCCGTGTCGAGACCTCGACGTTCGGTCGTGCCGTCGTTATCACGCTCGGCGCGAAGGACACGAAGCGCCTTGAGTATAAGGTGAAGAAGCAGAAGCGTGAAGCTCGGCGGAAGTGGCAAGAGCGCCGCGACCGTAAGGCTCTCGCTTCGCAGTCCGCATCCCGCGCGGCGTAGGAGATTTTGGGTGGGGTAGGTGACTTCGGTCGCCACCCCACCTCTCTCCAACTTAAAGTTTAATCCGTTAACCCCTAGTCAAGGGGATATTTTTTTGTTATAATATCCCGAGTAAAAGCGCCTTTGACCTGTTCTTTTGATGGTCTCATCGTCTAACGGTTAGGACACCAGGTTTTCATCCTGGCAATCGGAGTTCGATTCTCCGTGAGATCACCAAGAGAACCGAGCAAAGGCGCGTTAATGTAAAAAAAAGGGAATTATTTCTTATGGCAATTGTATTTAAACGAACAAAAATCCTCGCGACTATCGGTCCAGACACAAGCACTCCAGAGATGCTTGAAAAACTAATCGGCGCCGGTGTTAACGGTATCCGTCTTAACTTTAGTCACGGTGACTACGAAGAGCGAGACAAACAACTTCCTTGGATTCGTGAAGCTGCTGCAAAAATTGGTAAGCCAGTTGCTATTCTTCAAGACCTTCAAGGTCCTAAAATTCGTCTAGGAATGCTTAACGAAAACACTCCAGTTAAAACTGGTGATGAGATTATTCTTGATTTTGCCGCTGAACACAACGGATTTACCTTCCCAGTACAATACAACCTTGCTGAAAAGGTAAAAGTAGGCGAGCCTATTTACATTTTCGATGGTAAAGTTCGCACAACTGTTATTGAAATTCCATCTGAAACCGCCATTAAGCTTCGTGTTGAAAACGACGGCACATTAATGAGCAAGAAGGGTATTAACCTTCCTGATACTGACTTTGGTGGTGACATTCTTACTCCTAAAGACCTTAAAGATGTTGAATACGGCCTTACTAAGGACATCGATTATGTTGCATTAAGCTTTATCCAAAGCCCAGACGACATTCACAACCTTCGCCAAATCTTGGTTGCTGGTGGTTCTACTGCGCAAATTATTGCCAAAATTGAGACTAAGGCTGCAATTAAGCCTGAAGTTATGGAAGAAATCGTTAAGGCATCCGACGGTATTATGGTCGCTCGTGGTGACCTAGCGGTTGAAGCAGGTGCTGAAGTTGTGCCTATCGTACAGCGTAAACTCCTCGCTCTTTGTCGTAAGCACGGTAAATTAAGTATCGTTGCGACCCAAATGATGGCGAGCATGGTTGATAACCCAGAGCCAACTCGTGCTGAAGTGAGCGACGTTGCGAATGCAGTTATTCAAGGTGCTGACACAGTAATGCTTTCAGATGAAACTGCCAACGGTAAATATCCTCTTGAAACTGTTGCAGCTATGAAGAAGGTAATTCTTTACACACAAGATAACGCTGCTGTAGCTCCAATTCACGATATCATCGCTAAAAACTTACAACTTGATGCTATTAGTACTGCTGCTGTATCTTTGGCTGAACAACTTAAGGTTGACGCGATTATTGCCGAGACTAAATCTGGTGCCACTGCTGCAAATATCGCTGCACACCGTCCAAACTTGCCGATCATCAGTGTTACAAGTGAAATTAAAGCTGCGCAACAACTATCGTTAAGCTATGCTAACCGAGCGTACATTCGCCCTGATAGTGATGATGCTGGCTTCGACCTTGCTAAAGAACTCCGAGCTGAAGGCTTCCTCGAGGAAAATGCAAAAGTTATCATCGTGAGCGGTCAGCAACCTGGAATTATCGGAACTACTGACACAATCAAAGTTCGCGTGCTAGAATAAACATATAAACAATTAGGGTGGGCCATGACTTTCTTCAAACGAACCATTAAAAACGTTCCAATTGATAATAAAACAGTGCTTGTAAGGGCAGATTATAACGTGCCTCAAAATAGTAAGGGCGGTATTGACGACGACCTTCGTATCAGGGCGAGCCTTCCAACTCTTGAATATCTTCTCGATCACCACTCAAAAGTAGTTGTTATGAGTCATCTTGGCCGCCCTGAGGGCAAGGAAGAGAAGTTTAGCCTTCGCCCTGTTGCAAAACGACTTTCTGAACTACTCGACCGTAAAGTTATTTTTGTGGAAGATTGTATCGGTGACAAAGTAGTGCAAGCGGTGAAAAAAGCACCAAAGAACAGTGTTATTTTGCTTGAAAACCTCCGTTTCTATAAAGAAGAAGAAGCCAATGATGCCGCTTTTGCTGAAAAAATTGCTAAAGCTACTGGCGCTCGCTACTTTGTACAAGATGGTTTCGGTGTTGTACACCGTGCGCATGCGAGTACTGAAGCGATTACTCATTTTATTCCAAGCGTATCGGGCCTCCTTTTGGAGCGGGAATACGTTACCATTACCAGTGCTATGCAACACCCACAGCGTCCTCTCATTGCTGTTTTAGGTGGTGCAAAAATTAGCGATAAAATTACTGTCGTAGAAAAATTTGTTGATGTTGCCGATAAGATTATTATTGGTGGTGCTATGTCGAATACTTTCTTGAAATACAAAGGCCACCAAATGGGTAGCAGTAAGGTTGAGGACGGGCAAGAAAAGGTACTAGATAGTATTTATTTAGCTGCTCACGAGAAACTCGACACCAGTGTAGATGATTTTATTATTCTTCCAGACGATGTTGCCGTGGCAACCGAAGTGTCGGGAGATGCGAAGCGCCGTAATGTAAAACTTGGCGACCTTGATGCAAAAGACATAGCTTTGGACATTGGCGACCTTTCTATCGAGCGTATGGCTGAAGAAATTTCAAAAGCTAAAACGGTTATTTGGAATGGAACACTTGGCTATGCGGAATTCCCTGAATTTGCACATGGTTCAGCTCGTTTGGCGCTCGCCTTGGCGAATCAAGACCAAACTACCTCTATTATTGGCGGTGGCGATACGGCTGATTTTGTTCTGAAATGGGACGGAAAAGGTGGTGAAAGTTTTACTCACGTATCAACAGGCGGCGGTGCATCACTTGAATTAATGGCTGGCGAAAAACTCCCTGGAATCGAGAGTTTGCTTGACGCGGCTAAGTAAGCTACACTAAGGTTAATTAAATAAGCATAGGCAGTATGGCAAGCGATAAAAAACTTATAATCGGAAACTGGAAAATGAACCTTGGGGTGCATGAGTCTAGTTTGTATCTTCACCGTTTATCAAATGTAATTAAAGTTCACCGTAATGTTGAGGTGGTTATTGCTCCTACAATGCTTGCCCTCCAAACATTAAGTGTTCAAGTAGATCATAAACAATTCAAACTTGCGGCTCAAAACTTCTACTGGCGTGACCACGGTGCATATACCGGTGAAGTATCGGCTACAAGCCTCCGCGGGATTGTGCAATATGGGTTGGTTGGCCACTCTGAGCGTCGTCATGTCTTTAACGAATCTGATAAAGATACTCGCGCTAAGGTGCAGTCAGCAATCCGGAATGGTATTCGGCCAATTCTTTGTATTGGTGAAACAACCAACGAGCGTACTGCCGGGGAAACTCGCGATGTACTTCACGACCAACTTATTGGTGGTCTTGCAAATATTACGAGCGAAGAACTATCTCAAGTTGTTATTGCCTACGAACCGGTTTGGGCAATTGGTACTGGTAAAAACGCAGTTCCAACAGATGTAACAGAAGCTGTAGTGACAATTCGTCACCAACTAAAGCACTTATATGGCGCCAAAGCCGCTAACGAAGTCCAAATTTTATATGGTGGAAGCGTTACAGCAGATAGTGCAGCTGACTACCTAGCCTTAGAAATCGATGGGTTACTTGTTGGTGGCGCTAGTTTGGATGAAAATGCTTTTAAAGCGATTGTTGAAAAAGCTCACGTAAGTGGGAAGAAATAGGTAGCATATGTCAGATATCGATTTTGATGAACTAGATAGGGCAGTGAACGGTGCGCTTGGTGCGCCCGATACAGCGCCTGCTGCTGATACTTCTACTCCTACCGAAAGTCCTCTTTCTTCAGAAAAGCCAGTTTTAAACACTGTTGAACGAACAACACTCATTAAGAGTACTACTACAGCTACCCCTCCCGCAGCCCGCCGTAGTTCTGGGCGGTTCATGGACATGGTCCATCCATCTTCAGACATGCGTTCAAAAACAAATGATGCTCCTGTGGTACCAGTTCAAGCACCAGCTCAAACAGCTCAACCACTCGAACAGCCAGCTCCTGCCCAAGAACCGGCTTGGAACGAACCGCTTGAATCACCCTTTTTACCTGATGCTAAGGTTGAAAAGCGACCACTCGGCGGAGCAGCAAATGCAGCCGTTATCGACTCTTTTGACTTTCAAGGTCTTCTTGATGAACCAGATGAGCCATTACTCGAAGCGCCAGAACCGCAAGAGCGAATTGAAGCATCTTTTCCAGATCCAATTGATTTTGCCGAAACAACAAACACAACTGTTGAAGTAGAGCCTGAGGTTACCGAAACTGAGCCGGCTCCTGTTATTGAAGAGCCTTTAGTCGAAGAAGCTACTCCAGAGAAAATTGACCAAATTGAGGCGGAACCTGAACTTATTGCAAACGAACCTGTTGGTCCAACCTCAATTACCCAGCAATACAAAGAACAACCAAGCTCCAATCAAGAGTCTGGTGCAATTTACGATACTGAGTCATATCACCAACCAGTTGCAGTACCACCAAAGAAAAAACCAGGTTGGTTGGTATTCGTATGGATTGGCCTTCTTGTGGTATTAGGTGCCGGCGCTGGCTGGGCTGTGTATACTTTCGTTTTACCGATGCTTTAGTCTCATTACATAGCGCTTACGTAGTATAATAAGTAGGATATGGACATCCTTGGGGTATTAAACGAGGCGCAGCAAGAAGCTGCTCTGACAACGTCGGGGCCGCTTTTGATTTTAGCTGGAGCAGGGAGTGGTAAAACAAAAACACTCACTCATCGCATCGCCCTTCTTATTGCCGAGCAAGGTATTTGGCCAAGCCAAATATTGGCGGTTACTTTTACCAATAAAGCCGCTAAAGAAATGCGTGAACGGCTTTCGCATTTAATTAATCAACCAAACGACCGTTCGTTCATGCCTTGGATGGGAACCTTCCACGGTATTTGCGTGCGATTATTGCGAATGGATGGGCAATTTATTGATGTGCCGCGCAACTTTGTTATCTACGACGAGGACGACCGGCAAGGCTTGGTAAAGCAAGCAATGAAGCAACTATCTATTACAGATAAAGACATGAAGCCATCGGCGGTGAGTGGTGCAATTTCTTCGGCAAAGAATGCTATGCAAGACCCTGCCGAGTATGAAGCCTCGGCTCATTACCCTTTTCAAAAGAATGTTGCAAAGGTATATGCATTGTATGAAAAGCGACGAAAAGAAGCTAAGGCACTCGACTTTGATGATTTGCTTCTTGAAGCAGTGAATCTTCTGCAAAATAATAAAGAAATTCGCGATAAGTGGAAGAACCACTTTAAGCACATCATGATTGATGAGTATCAAGATACAAACGCGGCCCAGTATCAGTTGGTTAAGTTATTAACAAATGACGAACGCAATATTTGTGTCGTTGGTGACGACTGGCAATCAATTTATAGCTGGCGTGGTGCTGATTTTACGAATATTTTAAACTTTGAACGAGATTTCCCTGGTGCCAAGGTAGTAAAACTTGAACAGAACTACCGAAGTACGGGAAATATTCTTGAAGCTGCTCACCAAGTCATTACAAAAAATACTCAACGAACCGATAAAAAGCTATGGACCGCAGAAGGCGGAGGTGCGCCAGTGCAAGTGCATGGTGTGTACGATGAAGCTGAAGAAGCAAGGCAAGTTGCCGATCGTATTTCGGCTCAAGTTGCTATTGGTGCGCGCCAGTTTAACGATTTCGCCGTTTTGTACCGTACGAATGCTCAAAGCTATACTTTAGAGCGCGCGTTCTTGCAGCTTCGTGTACCATATCAAATTGTTGGTGGTGTGCGGTTCTACGACCGTAAAGAGATTAAGGATATTATTGCTTATTTAAAACTTATTTATCAGCCAAATGACCGAATGAGTTTTAGCCGAATTGCTAACGTGCCAACTCGGGGTGTTGGGGCTACGAGCCTAGAACGTTTCCTTACCTGGCAGTCAGAAGAAGATCTCGATATTATCGATGCGTTAGTGCGCCAAGGCGGCGAAAGTGTTGTAACTGGTAAGGCTCGTGGCGCTATGGCTAATCTAGGCGAAAAGTTACTTAGCCTTCGTGAACGTATAGAAGAAGCGAGCCCAACAGATTTAATTGAGGCTGTTATTAAGATGGTTGGTTACCGAGATTATATTTTGGATGGCACACCTCAGGCTGAAGACCGCGAAGAGAACCTAGGTTCGTTGCTGTCTGATGCTCAAAACTTCACAAGTATTTCAGATTTCCTTGAAGAAGTGGCTTTGATGTCGAGTGTTGATAGTGCGGAAGATGGAAACAAGGTAACCTTGATGACGCTTCATGCCGCCAAAGGTCTGGAATTTCCGGTCGTCTTTATGGTTGGGCTTGAAGAGGGCATTTTGCCTCACTCACGGGTTTTCGATTCTAGTCCGGCAGACCTCGAGGAAGAGCGCCGGCTCATGTATGTTGGAATGACGCGAGCACGCCAAGAACTTCACATTAGTTATGCCTACAGTCGTTTACAGTATGGCCAGCGAAACTATAACCCAATGTCACGGTTCATTACTGATATGGGCGACCAAATTGCCATGACTAACCCTGAGCCAAATGTCATGGGCTACCAACAAGATGAGCCATTCTACAGTGATGAAGTAGGCTTTGATATTGGCGACCAAGTTCGTTCAGCGGCTTTTGGTGATGGGGAAATTATCGACATTGACGGTATGGCCGTAACGATCGCTTTTCGCAGTGGACAAACCAAGAAACTAAACGCCGAATACGCCCATTTGCAAAAGCTTTAGTGGTATAATTAGAGGAACACACTATTAGGGAGTGTCATTTATTTTTGCATGAAACTACGATTACGTAAGTCCACCACTATTATTTCTGTTAGCCTTGCCGTTTTGGGGCTTTTTGGTGTATTAGTCGGTAGTCTCATTGCTCGTCCTGCCTCAGCGTCCGACCAAACGGGCCGCCTCATTGCAGTACACGACCGTGGTAAAGAAACAGTTTTCCTTACGCAAGCTGAAACTTTGCAAGATGCTTTTAAAGAAGCTGGTATTGAAGTTGATTCGCATGATGCGGTTGAGCCAGCGCTCGATGAAAAGCTTGTTGCTAGCGATTACCAAGTAAATATCTATCGGGCTCGGCCAGTAACCGTTATTGATGGAACGACTCGTTTAAAGGTTGTAACTCCTTATCAAACTGCTGAACAAATTGTTGCCGATGTTGGGATTTCGCTTTACGCTGAAGACACAACAAGCCTCGATCGCTCAACTGATTTTATCGCTGAAGGGGCTGGGCTACAGCTTACAATTGACCGTGCAACCCCATTGATCCTTGATTTGTATGGAAAGAAAACAGATATTCGTACTCAAGCTGAAACCGTTGGTGAAATGCTTAAAGAAAAGGGAATTACCTTAGCGGAGAACGACCGTGCCTCTCTTACTTCCTCGGCAGCTATTTCAAGTGGGCTTGAAGTACGTATTTGGCGTGAGGGTAAACAAACGATTAGTGTAGACGAAGCAGTAAGCTTTGGTGTTGAGCAAATTAAAGATGCCGACCGTGCTGCTGGATATAAAGAGGTACGGACAGTAGGTGCTGAAGGTAAACGTTCGGTTACCTATGAAATCGAAGTTCGTAATGGCCAAGAAGTTTCACGTACTGAAATTGCTTCAATTGTCACCCAACAACCACAAACACAAGTTGAAGTTGTCGGTACAAAGCCAGCATTCCTACCGTATAACGGCGGTGGCTCAAAAACAGATTGGCTTGCTGCATCAAATATTCCACAAGAGAGCTGGGGCTATGCTGACTTTATGGTAGCTCGTGAAAGTGGTTGGAATCCTAATGCAATCAACAAATCATCTGGTGCTTGTGGGTTAGCGCAAGCGTTGCCTTGTTCAAAGCTTGGCCCTGACTGGACTAACCCAGTTGTTGCCTTGAACTGGATGAATGGGTATGTGAATGGTCGCTATGGCGGATGGCAAGGTGCGTATAACTTCTGGACTGCGAACCACTGGTACTAAATGGTAGGCCCTAAAAAATCACTTGGACAACATTGGCTCAAAGATAGGGATGTGTTAGCTGGCATTGCCGATGCGGCTGAAATTGAATCATCTGATACCGTGCTCGAGATTGGTCCGGGGTTAGGAACACTTACAAGCGAATTATTGCGTCGAGCTGAAAAAGTTGTTGCTGTCGAACTTGATGGCGAATTAGCAGCTAAATTACCTGGTCAATTCCCTGGAACTTCACTTGAAGTTGTCAATCAAGATATCCTTTCTTTCGACTTAACAAAACTTCCAAAGAATTATGTCGTTGTTGCGAATGTTCCTTACTACATCACTTCAAAGATTATTCAATTATTAACAACTGCTTTAAATAAACCTCGTATTATTGTTTTGCTTATTCAAAAAGAAGTTGCCGTGAGGCTTGCCGCCGAACCGGGCGATATGAGTATTTTAGCAGTCAGTGCCCAAATTTATGCTGATGTTGAACTTGGTGATTTAGTTCCGGCTAAATACTTCACTCCACCACCAAAGGTAGATAGCCAAGTAGTCATTCTAAAAACTCGCCCTGAAGCACTCGTAAAACCAGAAGACGAAAAAGCCTTCTTTAGGGTAGTAAAAGCTGGTTTTTCTGCAAAAAGAAAGAAGTTACGAAGTAGTATTTCAAGTGGACTTCATATTTCTAAACCAGAAGCCGAAGAGCTTTTGAAAAGTACGGGTATCAGCCCAGATAACCGTGCAGAGCAACTTTCTTTAGATGATTGGTTACGACTTACGGCAGCCGTGGCCTCTTAAATACTCGTTTCATCGTGGTATACTTAAACAAATGATTGAGGTATTGGCTTTTTAATATGAAGCTATGGATACAAAACAAATTTTCGGTGGGTATTTTATTTGTAATACTTATTACTATCGTCACTCTCTCCTTACTTTTTATCGTAGGTTTTAACACCACCGCCCATGCTCAAGGTGAATCTAAGCGCCTGATTACCGTATATGACCGTAATACTGAGAGTTCGTTTTTAACTGATAAGAAAACAATTAGCGAAGCACTTACAGACAACGGTATTGAACTCGATCCAAGGGACACGGTTGAGCCTTCGCGTGACGAAGAGCTCATTGCACTTGACTACCAAGTAAATATTTATAGAGCCAGGCCAGTTGTGGTAGTAGATGGTGTAACACGTGTAAAAATTATGACGCCGTATCAAGTGTCTGAGCAAATTGCGAAAGACGCAGGAATTACTATTTACGCTGAAGATGTGGCAATCGTTAAACCTTCGGGCGATTTTATTGGGGATGGCGCTGGTTTACAAATGACAATCGACCGAGCAGTTCCAGTTACATTAGATCTGTATACTAAAAAGACCCAAATTCGCACCCAAGGAAATACTGTTGGTGAAATGCTTGATGAAAAGGGAATTGTACTTGGTGATAATGGTAGGGTATCCGTTCCAATTGAAACTCCAATTACGGCTGGCATGGAAATTAGGGTCTGGCGTGAAGGTAAACAAACAGTTGCGGAAGATCAGGCTGTTGCCTTTGAAACCGAAAAGATTTTCGATGCCGATAGACAAATTGGGTATAAGGCTATTCAAACAGCTGGGGTAGAGGGCACTCGTACTGTAACGTTTGAAATTGAAGTGAAGGATGGTGTTGAGATTGCCCGAAAGGAAATTGCTAATATTATTATTAAGCAACCATCGAAGCAAGTCGAAGTCATCGGTATTAAAAGTAATCCAAATGCCCTTACAAAAAGCAAAGGCGCGCAAATATTCGTTGATAGTAATGGGGTAAGTCACCGAGAGACGTACTACGACTTGAATATGAGTGTTGTTATGGGCTCTTGTGGACAGGGTGGATATTACACGGTTCGTGCCGATGGTGCAAAAGTAGATAGAGACGGTTATATACTTGTAGCTGCAAACTACGGAAATTATCCAAAATGTTCTGTAGTAGAAACCAGTATGGGTCCTGGAAAAGTATACGATACTGGTGGATTTGCAGCCCGACATCCACATGGATTTGACCTTGCAACAGATTGGACCAATAATAACGGTATTTAAAACAAGCATAAGATTATTGTTGTAACCGCTACGAACACTGCTTATAAAAAGGTACTACCCGTCCATAAGCCAAATATTCACTTCGCTAGCCCTTAAGGAAACAAAAGAGGTCTGGTACAATAGACCTTAATGGAAACACCTCAGAAAAAACTCTACATCACTACTGCTATTCCGTATGTAAACGGTACTCCACACATTGGAAACGCCCTCGATTATTTACTTGCCGATATCTGGACTCGATACCAACGTCAAAATGGTTTTGAAGTTCGCTTTCAAGTAGGTACTGACGAACACGGTAATAAGATTGCCGCCAAGGCCGCCGAAGAAGGCATTGAGCCAAAAGCTTACACCGACAAAATGTACGGAAACTTTGAAGCACTTATGCAAAAAGTCGGTGCGCAATACACTGATTTTATTCGCACAACTGATGCGCATCACGAAAGTTCGGTTCAATATATTTGGAAGCAACTTGAACCGTACATCTACAAAGGCTCATACCAGGGCTGGTATTGTGTTGGCCATGAAGCATTCTTTACTGACACTGAAGTGCAGGCACTTGGTGGAATTTGTGCTGACCATCAAAAACCTTTCGAACAAGTAAGTGAAGACAATTATTTCTTCAAAACGAGTGCATTTACTGATCGAATTAAAGAAGCAATCAATAACGGTACAATGGAAATCTTCCCAGAGTTCCGTAAAAAAGAATTTTTAGAACTTATTAAAGATGGACTTGCGGATGTGAGTATCTCACGGCCTCGCAAAAGCCTTTCTTGGGGAGTACCGGTTCCTGGTGACCCAGAGCAGGTGATGTATGTGTGGATTGATGCACTCGCAAACTACATTACGGTTATTGGTTACCCAGATCGTCCAGATGAATATAAAAGTTTCTGGCCAGCTGATGTTGAAGTAATCGGTAAAGATATCCTCCGTTTCCACGCTGGAATTTGGCCAGCTATGCTTTTGGGTATTGGACTTGAACTTCCGAAGCGTCTTCTTGTTCACGGACACATCAATATTAGTGGTGCAAAAATTAGTAAGAGTGTTGGAAATGTTATTGATCCAAATGAGATTATCGATCAGTACGGTGTTGATGCTTTCCGTTACTTCTTCTCTCGCCACATTCCTACACTTGATGACGGTGACTTTACGTGGGAAAAATTTGAAATTGCATACAATAGTGAACTTGGTAACGACCTTGGAAACTTAATCCAACGAGTTGCAAGCATGATTGTTCGCTATCAAGCTGGTGTTATTGGTCAGGCCGAACAAACTGAGCACGACATGACTGCGTATCACGAGACAATGAATAACCTTGAATTCAATAAGGCTATTGATGAAGTGTGGAACAAAGTACGAAGCCTCAACCAGTACATCGATAATGTAAAACCATGGGAAGTTGCTAAAGGGCTAGGTAAAGACCCTGAAGCCGAGCCTCATGTGGCTGAAATTCTGGCTCACTGTGCTGGTGCATTAATTCAAATTGGCGACCTTTTGGTTCCTTTCATGCCAACAACAGCTGCAGCTATTCACGATATTTTCGAAAGTGGAGTCGTGAAACAATCGGAGGGCGTACTCTTCCCGAAGCGGTACATTCATACTGCCGACCCACACGCTGCTAAGCAATAATGTTAATCGATACTCATTGTCATATTCACGAACCCTATCAGCTTCCTATTGAAGAGGTATTAATACGTGCTGCCGAAGCAGGAGTAGGTGGATATATTTGCATAGGTACTTCTGAAAAAAGCTCTCAACAGGCAATTGATTTTGCTGAAAGCCACCCAGAAGCCTATGCCGTTATTGGGGTTCATCCGCACGATACCAAAGATGGCTATACGAAAATCGCTGATTTAGCTGGAACTTCAAAAAAAATAGTTGCCGTTGGTGAAATCGGCCTTGATTATTTTTATACACACAGCCCGCGTGAAATGCAGATGCAAGCGCTAGAAGACCAGATTCAAGTGGCATTAAAGCATAATTTACCTATTATTTTTCATGTTCGTGAAGCTTTTGATGATTTTTGGCCTATTTTTGATAAATATCCAGGCATTCGCGGCGAGCTACATAGTTTTACAGATTCTGCCGAGAATTTACAAAAAGCATTAGACCGTGGGCTATATATTGGCGTAAACGGCATAAGCACTTTCACAAAAGATGAAATACAGAAAACAACGTTCGATTCTATTCCTCTCGACCGTTTACTCTTTGAGACCGACGCCCCTTTCTTGACGCCAGCCCCCTTTCGTGGTAAAGTAAATGAGCCCGCGTATGTGAAGCTTGTTGCTGAATATCATGCGAATCGACGAGGTATTAGCCTTGAAGAAATCGCTGACACAACAACCGCAAACGCCCGTACGTTGTTTAACCTATAAACACGATCTCTTAAACCAAAACACCATCACAAACATTCCAATTTTTAAGGGAAGACTTTTACTATGGCAAACGGACAATTTATCGCCCCAGGTTCTCGAGCAAATGAGCAATTTCGTCATGTCAAAAATGACGTCTATTCAGTTCCTGTTGGATATGCCGATGAGGTTGTTGTTGATGATTCAATCCGACGTGCAGTTGATGAAATTTTTGAAGGCCACATTGGGCAAGCAGTAGACGAAGCTATTGTAGAGTCAAACGAAACGAGATTACAAGAAAGTCTTGATGAAATTCTTGAAAATAACCCAGAACTTGCCCGCGCATTATATAGCCGAGTACTAGACATTCAGGTTGATATTGAAGAACTTCGTGCATTTGCTGATAAAGGTGTTCTACCAATGACAATTAGTGAACGCTTTATGAGCCTTTTCGCTCAATCTCCTCAGCCTTTCGACGAACGTTTAGTGGATGCTGAAAGTAATTATGGTGGGGAAGTTTTTTACGGTAAAGATGCTGATAAAGTCGGCGCTCGTTTTTGGTACTTTGAAAATGACTGGTTCTTTGAGCGAAGTTATGACGGCAAGGGCTTCCAGGTAATCCGATACCAAGTTCTTGACGATAGTATGCACAAGCTATTTGACGGCTTTGAATATTCATTTACGCCAGGTGAAAAAGAAACTTTGCTTCAAGCAATTAACCTGTACTTTGATGTTATTTCAAAGAAACTTTACGATACACCAAACAACTACGCTCTCGCAGCATAACTGGTATAATACATAGAGTGAATACAGAGGTTATATATCTTGATCATGCGGCCGCAACGCCACTTGATGACAAAGTATTGGCGGCCATGCAGCCGTATTTTTCAATAGATTTTTATAACCCTTCTGCACCGTACGCGCCGGCAATAATGGTGCGGCGTGCATATGAAGCAGCGAAAGACACAATTGGTCGTTCAATCGGTGCCCGAGGCGATGACATTATTATTACAGCCGGAGCAACTGAATCTATTAACCTCGCTTTTACGAGTGTCGGTGGCCATGTTATTACAGCAAATATCGAACACCATGCAGTATTAGCAGCTGCGAAGCTTTTTGAGCACACAATTGTAGAGGCAGATAAAAGGGGAATTGTTACAGCTGATGCGGTTCGCAATGCAATTCGCCCAGATACTCGTTTAGTGAGTATTGCCTTAGCAAACAACGAGGTTGGAACAATCCAACCGCTACGAGATATTGCAGAAGTAGTAAAAAAAGAACGTGAAGCCCGTTTGGCGCGGGGTGATCATACTCCGATTTATTTACACAGTGATGCTTCTCAGGGCGTTGGTCAACTTGATGTAAATGTGGCTCGACTTGGTGTTGATTTACTTACCCTAAATGCAGCGAAAGTATATGGGCCTAAACAAGTTGGTTTATTATGGACAGCTCCATTTGTGGAATTAAAGCCATATATTGTTGGTGGTGGGCAGGAGCGTGGAATTCGAAGTGGAACTGAGAACGTAGCCGGAACAGTTGGGTTTGCAAAGGCCATGGAACTAGCCAGCGAGCACCGCGGGTATGAATCAAAACGACTTATGAAGATTCGTGACGCATTGCAGAAAAAATTGGTTGAAGCCTTCCCTGATGCTATACTTTCGGGTCATCAACGGCACCGTTTAGCGGGACATTTGCACATATCATTTTCTGGACTAGATGCTGAGAGGGTATTATTTGCACTTGAAAACCGAGGAGTATTGGTTGCAACTGGAAGTGCCTGTGCAGCAAACAAGGGAACTCGGTCGCATGTTTTAACTGCAATTGGTTTAGCTCCTGAAGTTGCCGATGGAAGTTTGCGTTTAACTTTAGGCCATCTTTCAAATGAAGAGAATGCACAAAAAGCTGCCGATATTATTATTGAAGAAGTGAGCAAAGAATATGCTCGGGTTGCACGATGATAAAATGGCTTATCACTATCGGTGTTTTGATTGTGGTGTTTATCATAACGCTAACAATTTTTTTACAGCCGAATAGTTTCGTCGGTTGTAGCACCACTCCTACTACAGGCGAATGCGTAAAAGCTGATGCGATCGTAGTAGTAAGCGGAGGTGACACCCAAGCCCGAACGGCTGCTGGAATTGAGCTATATAAAAATGGCTGGGCAGATACTTTAATACTTTCAGGAGCGGCCCAAGATAAGTCTGGCCCAAGTAATGCCGAAGCAATGGAATTACAGGCAATTGAAGCCGGGGTTTCTGAATCAGCAATTCTTATTGATGAAGAAGCGGAATCAACACAACAAAATGCAGAGAATACACAAACAATTTTAACTAAGCATGATTATCACGATGTAATATTGGTAACTTCTGGCTACCACCAACGCCGTGCAAGCCTTGAGTTTAATAAACTCGCCGAGAATACTACTATTCGCAACTACCCTGTTCAAGACAGTGACTGGGGTTGGTACTGGTGGCTGACACCTCGTGGTTGGTGGCTTGCCGGTGGTGAATTGGTGAAGGTAATTATTTTCTACACAGGAGCGGCTGTATGACAAAAGTATACGTAGGAATGAGCGGTGGCGTTGATTCATCATTAACCGCTGCACTATTAGTAGAGCAAGGCTACGACGTAACGGGCGTATATATGAAAAACTGGACACAAGATTTACCCGGTATGAAATGTCCTTGGGCTGATGATTTGGCCGATGCTAAACGCGTGGCCGTGCAACTTGGAATTGATTTCAAGGTGTTTGATTTCGAGAACGAGTATAAACAAAAAGTCGTTGATTACATGATTGATGAATATAAACTTGGGCGTACTCCAAACCCAGATATTATGTGTAACCAAGAAGTAAAGTTTAAGATTTTTCTTGAAACCGCACTAGAAGATGGCGCTGATTTGATCGCAACTGGTCACTACGCTCGAGTAGCCGACGGCAAATTATTGCAAGCAGTTGATACAAACAAAGACCAAACCTATTTTCTTTACAGGGTTACCGGCGAAGCGCTTACTAAGACGCTTTTTCCACTTGGTGAATTTACAAAACCTGAAGTGCGAGAGATGGCTAAAGAACGAGGGTTGTTTACCGCTGGTAAAAAAGACAGCCAAGGAATTTGTTTCGTTGGCCAAATTGGTATACGTGAATTCCTAAGCCAATACGTTGAGCAAAAAGCAGGCTCTATTATTGATAAGCAAACTGGCAAGGTACTTGGCCAACATGATGGCGCAATTTTCTACACCATCGGGCAACGCCATGGCTTGGATGTAGGTGGCGGTTTGCCATACTATGTTGTTGGTAAAGATATGGAAATGAACGAAGTATACGTAACAACTAATTTAAACGATGATGCGTTATGGCGCCCTGAACTCACTATCGCAAGCGTTCACTGGATTAATGAAACACCTCAACCAGGTGAATACCAAATTCGTGTACGCCACCGTGCTACGCTTATTGCTACTGAACTTTCATTCAACGAAGGCGGAAGTGTTAACTTGCATTTAGGTAATGCGGAACGAGCTGTTGCAGCCGGACAATCAGTTGTTATTTATCACGACGACGTCTGTATCGGCGGCGGAATTGTTTCCTAGTTTAAGATTTTCTTCAGGTCCGTTTTGTACTATAAGAATGTAATAATCTAAGCAAAGGAGGATTCATATGGGATTCGTAGACGATGCTAAGGAGAATGCAAAGAACGCTGCAGATGATGTTTCGGACAAAGTAAAAGACTGGACCGAAGACGTAAAAGATAAAGCAGAAGACGTTCACGATGATACCGAAGACAGGTTTGAAAAAACTAAAGAAGACTGGGATGATGACGACAAGCTTGAAATGGATGAGGATAGACAAACACATACACGTTAGCTTAAGTGTTTTCTCAGCGTCCCTCGCTACAATATATAAGTAAGGTATCTAGTTATACTTATACTGCGAGGGATACCTTATCACCCAGCACCTTATACTCGATGTGCTACCCCTAGTGCATCGAGTCATAAAAAAGCCACCTCATGCCCACCCGGAGGTGGCTTTCTTGTTAGCATTTAACTGACTTTTCTGGTAAAATAACCTTAATGAACGCTCAAGATATTCGCAACTCGTACCTCGAGTTCTTTAAACAACGTGGCCATGCAATTATTCCGCGTGCCCAGCTAATTCCTTTTAACGACCCAACAACTTTATTTACAGGAAGCGGCATGCAGCCATTGCTTCCGTATCTGCTTGGACAAGAACACCCATCTGGTGTGCGTTTGGTTGATAGCCAAACTTGTTTACGTGCTCAAGATATTGAAGATGTTGGTGATAACCGTCACACCACTTTCTTTGAAATGTTGGGTAACTGGAGCATGGGCGATTATTTCAAAGAGCAACAAATTCGTTGGTTCTTTGAGTTCTTGGTTGATGTAGTAAAACTCGACCCAAACAAAATTTACGTAACTGCATTTATTGGTGACGAAGCACACGGCATTCCACGTGACGATGAAGCTGCTAATATTTGGCAAAAAGTTTTTGAAGAGCGCGGTATTGAAGCGCAGATTGTTGAAGTTGGTTCACAGGCTGATGGTGACGAACGAGGTATTAAGCCAGGTGAGCGAATTTTCTTCTACGATGATGGCGAAAACTGGTGGAGCCGCGGCGGTGGCCTTGATAAAACTCCAATCGGTGACCCATGTGGCCCTGATAGCGAAGTATTCTATGACTTTGGTCCTAGTAACCATGCTGAAGGTTTTGGTTTAGCGCACCCTGCAAGCGATAGCGGCCAATTTATGGAAATCGGTAACCAAGTGTTTATGCAATATCGTCGAAACGATGATGGAAGCTTTACACCACTTGAAAAGCAAAATGTTGACTTTGGTGGTGGGTTAGAGCGAATTGCTGCTGCAGCTATTGATAACCCGGACGTTTTTCACATTAGTCTTCTTTGGCCAATTATTGAAAAAATCCAAAGTTTGAGTGGCAAAAGCTACGAGAGTAACACAGTCAGCATGCGTGTAATTGCCGACCACCTACGTGCTGCAACTTTCCTAGCTGTTGATGGCGTGAAACCTGCAAACAAAGAACAAGGCTATGTAATGCGCCGTCTTCTTCGACGTGCGATTCGTTTTGCATTTGATTTAGGAGTTGAACAGAATTTCTTCGAAGAAATTGTTCCAGTCATTGCCGACTTATACGCAACTGACTACCCAGAAGTAAAAGCTGCTCGCGACGAAGTGATTGCAACTTTGGCAAAAGAAGAAAAGGTATTCCGCCAGACACTTCGAAAAGGCTTGAAGCAATTAGAGAAATTTTCTGAAAACGGACTTACCGGCTCTGAATTATTCACCCTCTATGACACATTCGGTTTCCCAGTAGAACTTTCAACTGAAGAAGCATTCAAACAAGATATTCAGTTATCTGAAAACTGGCGCCAAGAATTTGACGATAAAATGGCCGAACAACGTGCTCGTTCGCAAACAGCTGCAAAAGGAACCTTTAAAGGTGGCCTTGGTGGACAAACGTTGCAACACAAAAAATACCACACAGCTACTCACTTGATGTATGCGGCTTTGAAAAAAGTAGTTGGTGACCATGTCACTCAACACGGGAGCAACATTACTGAAGAGCGATTACGATTCGACTTTAACAACGATGAAAAAGTTACTCGTGAACAACTTGATGAAGTAGAGAAGTTGGTAAACGAATGGATTTCATGGGACGTCCCAGTTTCATTTACTGAATACCCAACTGCAGATGCTTTTGAAATGGGTGCTATTGGTGCCTTCGGCGATAAGTACGGCGAAAGCGTCAAAGTATACCAAATGGGCGAAGGCGAACAGCGTGTAAGCTTTGAAATTTGTGGTGGCCCTCACGTTGACCACACTGGCCAACTTGGCGAAGACGGTAAGGTCTTTAAGATTACTAAGGAAGAAGCTTCGAGCGCTGGTATTAGGCGCGTTAAAGCGATTCTTGTTTAGGCGGTTATTTCGTCTGGCCCATCCGGGTAATCGTTATTTAGGTTGAAATATTCGAGGTCAAGCAGGATTGCTTTGTCATCGGTACCTTCTTCTGCTTCTTTCCTATTTTTATCTACCCGCCGTTCAATAACATCTATTTTATTGTCAATGACGGCAACTGAGTCCATTTCAATCGAACCTTCAAAGGCATCGGGGATATCTGGAAGTGACTGAAGTTCCTCAGTGAGTACTTCATGTATTAATTTTAGCTCTCGTAGAGTTGGTCCATCGTGAAGAACGCTTGGTACAGGCCAATCAGATGTTTCGCCAAGTGATACTGCAGGTCGGGGTGCTTCAATTGATACATCCTTGCTCACGTGACCCATAACTTTAACTGTTTCACCTGTAATGTCATCAGGTGCCGAAACAAAGAATGAAGCTGGCTGACCAGCCTCGTAAAAATAAGAGAGTGTCGCACCAGTTGCGCTTAATAACTCATAATGAAGATTTCCTCGTTGCGAGAAAGACGTGATTCGTGAAGATTCGTAGAGAGGATCGTAAATAGTAGAGTCAAATACATAACTTTCTTGGAGTTGGTTCTCTTTTTTAGAAGTAAAATTCTTTGTGATACCTGGATGGGTAATTTCCATGAGTAGAGTGATAAATTCAGCATTAGAAATAGTGGGTACTTTCTCTAAAATGTGATCTATTTCTTCTCCATCACTTTGAACACGCGGTAATTTTTTACGATCATCATCGGACATAAGCGATTGTTCAATTGAATTAAGCGGTGTAAATTTAAAATGAGCATCGGGAAGTATACCTACGTCATCACCCTCAGTTCTTTTAACTGCGTATGTGCCATTTTCTCCAAAAAGCTCAATGACGATATCATTAGTTTTATCGTGTGTATAGGTAATATCTGCAGAGTCAACTGATCCGACACGGTCTTCAATTGAAGGGGGAATTGAAAACGGCTCGTCTATGGCATAGAAACTAAAGGTTGTTTCTCGTTCGCCTTCTATCTTGCGTGCGTCGAAAGCCTCAAGCAGGTTTGTGACATCAATAACAACTCGGCCATATTCTTTTAAATATTCCAAAGAGGCAGCGTGCTCACCAGAAGGAGTTAACGGGGTAGTCATAATTGTATATTATAGCATAAAAACAATAAAAATACAATCTTTACGACCATAAGCGTCAATAAGGTATAATGGAGGGAACTATGGTATTAAAAAAATTGCGACCAAAACGTAAGCCATCTACTGACGACTACATTGTCGCGTTAGATATAGGTACAGAATTTGTAAAAGCACTCATTGCTAAAGTAGAGGGTGAAGAACTTAAGATTGTTGGTGTTGGGCGTTCACGACAAGAAGTGAGTGACATGCACTCAGGTGCTATTGCTGACATTGCCGGGGTTGTTCGTAACTGTGAAGAAGCTTTGGCTGATGCCGAGGAACAAGCTGGTTTGCAAGCAAAGCGAGTAGTTATTGGTATTGCTGGTGAGCTCGTAAAGGGTGTCACCGATACTATTCGTTACCGTCGTCCACAGCCAGATCGTCCGCTTGATGACTCTGAAATGGAATTTATTATCGAAAAAGTTCAAGAACGTGCGCAAATTAAAGCTCAAAAACAGATTGCGCTTGAAACTGGTAACGAAGATGTTGAAGTGAAGTTGGTAAACAGCGCCTTGGTTGGAATTCATATCGATGGTTATAAAGTAAGTAACCCGATTGGTTTCCAGGGTCGTGATGTTGCTGTGCAAATTTATACTGCTTTTGCCCCTATGGTTCACATCGGGGCACTTGAGCGTGTTGCTGACGAGCTTTCGTTAGAACTCCTTGCAGTTGCCGCAGAGCCATTTGCCGTTAGCCGAAGTGTTCTTGGGAATGATGCGAGTAGCAACTTTACAGCTATCTTGGCTGACGTTGGTGGTGGTACTACCGACATCGCTGTGGTAAATGACGGTGGCGTTGAAGGTACTAAGATGTTTGGTATTGGTGGGCGTAGCTTCACACAAACTATTGCCAGCGATATGAGCCTATCTTACAAAGATGCTGAAAAACTAAAGGTTAATATCGATCACGAACAAATTAAGCCTGCGGTTAAAAAAGAAGTAAACGAAGCAATCGATAAAACTCTTGAAGTCTGGATTGCTGGTGTTGAACTTGCTTTGAGTGAGTTTGATTCAGTTGACCATTTACCAAACCGTATCTTACTTTGTGGTGGTGGTTCAAGCCTCGAAAAACTAGTCCATGCATTGAACGGTTCTTCATGGCACAAAGATCTACCATTCACTAAAAAGCCAAGCGTGCACCACATTAACCCTTCTGAAGTAATTGGCGTGGCCGACACAACCGGTGATGTAAATGACCATACATTCATTACCGCAATGGGTCTTCTAAGGGTTGGATATGATACACTAATAGGTAGTGGAGAGGGTGATTCGATAAAAGATAAATTTAATCGGCTCTTAAAAATCTAGTATGAATAAAGACGTTATATACATTGATGTTGACGACGACGTTACCGCCATCATTGGCAAAATAAAAAAGGCCAAAGAAAAGATCGTCGCGCTGGTACCACCTAAAAGGGCTGGTGCTCTTCAGAGTGCTGTAAATTTACGACTCCTTGACCGTATGGCGAAGACATCAAATAAACATCTCGTTCTTATTACAAATAACCAAGCACTTATTGCACTTGCTGCGAGTGCAAAGATTCCTGTTGCTAAAAACCTTCAAAGTAAACCAGAAGTAGCTGAAGTTGCCGCTTTGGTTGTTGATGACGGCGATGACATTATTGATGGTGCCGATTTACCTGTAGGCGACCACGCAAAATCTGTAAAGACTAAAGAAGCTATTGCAGTGACTGCTGGTGTTGCGACGATGCGCAGTGACGAAATTGATGCAACTGACCTTGATATTGATGGCGAAACAGTTCAAGGTCCTGTTGCGGCTTCAACTGTTGCAAAGTCGAGTATGGCAAAAACTGCTGCTAAAAAGAGCAAGAAATCTAAAATCCCTAACTTTGATACTTTCCGCAAACGATTATTCTTAGGGATTATAGCCGGCGTTGCTTTGGTAGCGCTACTTATTTGGATGTTCATATTTGCCCCAGCTGCAACGGTTATTATTACAGCTCGTACAACACCTGCACCTGTAAGTTCATCAGTAACGCTTGGCGGAACTGCTGCAACTGATTATTCAAAGGGTATTGTTTCTTCTGTATCTCAATCATTACAGAAGGATGAGACGGTTGAATTTGAGGCTACAGGCACTGCTCAGGTTGGTGAAAAAGCATCTGGTACTATGAATATCCGAAACTGTGACGGACCAGGCTTTACGTTACCGGCTGGTACAACCTTTACAGCTAGCTCGGGCGCAAGATTCCAAAGTACGGCTGCTGTTTCAGTGTCTGCGCTGAGCGGGTCTGCATCAGCATGTAGGAGCACCGGCGCGGGCGCGGGTACAGGCTCTGTTGCTGTAACTGCAGCTGAAGTGGGTGATGCATATAACTTATCTGCTCGAAGCTACACAATTAATGGAGTAAGCGGCGATATTTATGCAAATGGTAGTGCAATGTCTGGCGGTTCAAGCCGAGAAGTGAAGGTTATTTCTGCGGATGACGTTGAGCGTGCTCAAGGCCAACTCGTAGGTTCATCAACAGATACTCAAAAGACTACTGTTAAAAAGCAATTCGTGAACGGTGAGGTAGTTATCGATAGTAGCTTTACTGTCGTACGAGGCGCGGCTACTTCAACTCCAGCTGTTGGTGCTGAGGCTCCAGCAAGTGGTAAAGCAACACTCACTATCCCTACAACCTACACTATTCAGGCTGTTCCAAAAGCTGATCTTGATAAATACCTCCGCTCAAACCTCGAAGCGAACCTTGACGACAAGGAAACTCAAAAGGTATACAGTACCGGTGTTGATAGTGCGACTATTAGCAACTACCGAAAAGATGGTGAAGTAATGCTTGCAACCGTAAATGCAACGGGAAGCATCGGCCCGATTATTGATGAAGATGCTATTAAAGAAGAAGTGAAGGGTAAACGCTATGGTGAGGTACAGCAAACACTAGAAGCAACTGAAGGTGTTGAAAGTGTCGATGTACAATTCTCATACTTCTGGGTCCGAACTGTTCCGCACAATACTGATAAGATTACCATTGAATTCAAAGTCCAGGATGAGTAACCGAGCGTTAATTGGCTTAGACGTTGGAGAGAAGCGCATCGGCGTCGCTGTTGCAGATGGTTCAGTGCGTATCGCGGTACCATTTACTACTATTGAAGTAGATGGTTCCGAGATTCAAGCAATTGCTGAGCTCGCAATTAAAGAAGACGCCGAAGCGTTTATCGTTGGGTATCCTCGTAATCAAAAAGGTGAAGTGACAGCCCAAACGGATTACGTTGAAAACTTTGCGAAACAACTTGAAGATATTGGCCCAAAGATTATATTTCAAGATGAATCACTCACCAGTGTTATTGCCGAACAACGCCTTATTGACCAAAAAAAGCCGTATAGCAAAGGAGATATCGACGCACAGGCAGCGAGTATCATTTTGCAAGATTACGTAGAGGCAAACTATGGATATTAGGCCACCAGTTCGCCGACCAATCCAACCCGGTCAACCAGGCCAACCTAGCCAACCGATCCGACCATCGGTTAATGGGGTGAGCCAACCTCCTGCACAGCCTGCTGCACGGCCTATACAAAAACCTGGTGTGAATTATAACCCCGCAGGACCTCAAGCTCCTATGGAGCCTGCCGCTCCTCAACCTATTGAGCAGCCAGTTAAAAAGAAGGGTACTAAAAAGCGTTGGCTTCTTATTATTGCTAGTATCTTACTTCTAGGTATTCTTGCTATTGCGGGTATTTGGTTTTGGTATCAATCACAACTAGCGCCAGTGGACAGTGGTAACACTGATAAGAAGGTAGTTACTATTGAAGAGGCGAGTACTCCCAATGAAATTGCGAGTGTTTTGAAAGAAGAGGGCGTTATTAAGAATGAAACTGCGTTCATGTGGTACACACGGTTGAGTGGAGTTCAAAACCAACTTCAAGCCGGAAGTTATAGGCTATCACCATCTGAAACGACACCCGAGGTTGTAGAACACCTTGTGAATGGAAATGTTGATACTTTCCGAATTACTTTTTATCCTGGAGTAACACTCGTAGATACTATTACAAAAGAAGAAGATCGAATTGATGTTACATCGGTACTGAAGAATGCCGGATATAGTGAAGAGGAAATCTCGGCTGCCCTTGCAAAGAAATATGACCATCCTTTATTTGAAGGTAAGCCAGAATCTGCAGACCTTGAAGGATACGTATTTGGCGAAACATACGAATTTTTCAGCGGAGTATCGGTTGAAGATATCCTTATCGGTACATTTGATGAATTCTATAGGTATGTCGAGCAAGATAACTTGATTAACGCGTACCAAACACAAGGGCTTAGTCTTTATGAAGGAATAACACTTGCTTCAATTGTTCAACGCGAATCAGGTGGAGATGATAAAGCCCAAATTGCCCAAGTTTTTTATAGCCGACTTGAAATGAATATGCCACTGGGTTCAGATGTAACGTACCAATACATTGCTGATAAAGAAGGTGGCGTGCGTGACCCTAGCTACGATTCGCCATACAACACGCGTCGTTACGCAGGGCTTCCTCCGGGCCCAATCGCTGTACCAGGCTTAGCTGCTTTGCGAGCTGTTGCAATGCCTGCGCAAGGTAATTACATCTACTTCTTGAGTGGTGATGACCATGTGACGTATTTCGCTCGGACTCTTGAAGAACATGAAGCTAATATCAGAGATCACTGTCAGTTAAAGTGTCAGATAATCTAAGACACGTTGCGTTACCTGTCTGGCTATAGTACTATTTGAGTAAACCATAAATAGAATAAGCTATTCTATCTCGATGAGCAGGGTGTTGAATTAACAGGGGTAATAGGGAAACAGTTAAGGTATATGCATATAAGGCAACCACTATCATTTACGAGGCATCGTAGCGCCACGTGGCGAATAAAACGCTTTACTACTGGTATTCTTAGCCTTGCCATACTCGTAGCTGGGGTTGTTGTTGGGCAAGGCATTATAGCGCCACCCAAAGTCTACGCCATATCTACACCCGAGAGCTGCTTTGCTTTTGATGCAGGTACAAACACGATTACTGACTATTACGCTAACCAATCAAATAACTCAGCTAACCCGGGATGTCCAAGGGCCGTCGATATCCCTAGTACTATTGGTGGAGTGGCGGTAACGAAGCTTGGAATTTCTTCTTTTTCTATGAATCAGCTTACATCTGTAACGATTCCAAATTCAGTCGTAAATATTGCCGATGAAGCCTTTGTACGCAATCAACTTAGCTCAATTACTCTCCCTAACTCACTAGTGAGCATTGGTGTTAACGCGCTCTCTAATAATCGACTTACTTCACTTACTATTCCAAGCTCGGTGAAAACTATTGGTACGTTCGCTTTTGCTGGTAATAACATAAGTTCAGCAATATTTAATGGCTCTGTTACAACGTTTGGTTCGCTCTTATTTATTTATAATCCAATAGAAAGCATCACTTATGCAGGAATAACCCATACAGGAGCATCTTCAGTACCCGAAGCTTGTTTCACGTTTTGGATGGGGTCTATAATTCAGTACAATCGTGCCGACATGAATACTGTTAAGAACGGTGGTTCAGCTTGTTTGTCTAGTACGGTCAATATACCATCAACGATAGGTGGCGCAACCGTAACGACGATTGGCAATCAGGCTTTTTATGGTAAATCACTTACTTCCGTTACTATTCCGAATTCAGTAACAACCATCTCAAGTGAAGCATTTAAAGACAACTCCCTTACTTCTCTTACTATTCCAAGCTCGGTCACAAACATTGCTGACGGGGCATTTGCAAGAAACACGCTTACCGCAGTCACTTTTCAGGGTAGTGTTGCAACTATTGCCGCTGGGACGTTCAGAGATACTACACCAGATAGCATTACATATGGGGGTGTAACGTACAGCTCGTCAAACTCACTTTCTCCAGCTTGTTTTACGGTATTAGCAGGAACAATCACAAAGTACAGGTACGCTGATGTGAATACAATAAAAGAAAGCGGCGTTGCTTGCTTGTCTACAAGTGTAAATATACCGAGCACTTTAGCGGGTGCGCCAGTAACGGGCATCGGTCGCGAGGCTTTCTCTCGTAGTGGGCTTGACTATGTCAATATTCCAAACTCCGTCACGACTATCGGTGATGCGAGTTTTAGCAATAATAATCTTACAAATGTTGTTATTCCAAATTCAGTAATAACTATTGAAAGTTGGGCATTTACGTACAACTATCTCGAATCGCTCAGTATAGGGAACAGCCTTACATTAATATCAGATTATAGTTTTGCTTTTAATAAAATACATAGCGTTAACTTGCCAGCTAGCGTTGCCGATGTTAGTAGCTCGGCTTTTAATGCGCAAAATCCCGGAGGAAGAGACCTAGACTATAGCGAGACAGAATTCGATATTTGGTCAGGTGAAGCTGTTGAGGCCCAGCGAGCCCTCGACACTATTTGGTATGCGCAGCTTTATACAGCAGATTCAACTAACCCTCAAGGGTTAGAAAACAGCTACGTGCCAGAGGTAGATTACTTTGGTGATATTAATATGAACGGGTCAGACGGAGATTCTACGGGTGGCCATCTCATTAACCCAGTAGCAAGCACCGTACACTATAAGAATAGTCAGGGTGCTCAGCTTCAACCTGAGAAGAGTGTTACTGGTAAGTTGCAAAACGGAACCTATCTAGAGGATTATCTAGTGACTAAGGGTCCTTCAATTCCAGCTTCTGTAGACTATTATGAACAAACGCCCGAAGAGAGTCAGGCTATTCAGGATGCTCTCGCGGCCTATTATCGGATTGGTACTACGCAAACCTTTACAGCACCAGCTATCGATGGTTATCGGGGCACCGTACCTGCGTCGCCATACAGTCTTATGCTGACGCAGCCAACTCAAGTAATAGATTTTGTTTATGAGCCAAACTTACACACTATAAACTTTGGTGCACCTGTTGGATCCGATAGTAACCCGACACCTAGTGCTGTGCCTGGAAATACTCATCCTATTCTAACCAATAGTGTTTTCACTGTTGAAAGCGATACTTCATGTACAAACATTCAATCAGCTCAACTCGTATCCTCACAGCAAATTACAAATCTTCCAGCCGGATATGTATCTGTTGGAGGCCTTAACTTTACGATTGGCTGTTCTACGGTGGGGGGTTCGGCTGATGTCAACTTACAATTAGCAAAGAGCTTTCCAGATAGTGATCTGACTAAGCTAAAAGTGTACAAACAAGCTCCAGGCGGAGCCATTACTGATATTAGTAACCTAGTTACAATAACCAACCAAGTCACCCCAAACGGCCTCCGTACGGTCATTAGCTATACTATTGAAGATGGCGCCGCACTTGATGATGACGCTCAAGCTGACGGAAGCATCACGGATCCGATTTACGTCGTTCTTCCAAGTAGCATGG
>JAZKFY010000001.1:0-130368 GCA_040386175.1 Patescibacteria group bacterium | reverse complement strand
ATGGTAACGTTACCGGGTGCACCGAATACCGGCATATCACAAAGAAACTCGTAGTACTAAACACCCGCCTACTCGAAAAATAACTAACATAGAATGATTCTACTGTCGGGATGGGTATTTGGTACTCTTGAACTAGGCGAAGAGGAGAATGTCGAGATCACCTACGGCAGACCGATATCCAGTCTGCCGTTAAGATGTTAATTAGCTAATTGGTGCAGTTCCAGTACTTGTAGCTGATCCGGTGTATCCACCTGTTCCAGTAGCAGTGACTGTAATGACTGTTCCTAGGTCACCCGAGACAAGGGTGTATGTAGAAGCTGTTGCTCCGCTAATTGCTACACCGTCTCGTCGCCATTGATAACTTACCGTTGCTGCTGTTGGTGTTCGTGCGCCTGCCGTGAGGACTGAACCTACGGTTGTTGTTCCAGTTGGCGCAGCAATAGCTGTGAGAGGCGTTGTAACGGTGGCAGTATTCGCACTTGTAGCTGAACCGCTATAGTTTCCATTTCCAGTAGCTACAACTGATATGGTGGTGTTTATGTCAGCGGCAACGAGGACATATGTCGAACCGGTCGCTCCAGAAATGGCTACAGCGTTTCGTCGCCATTGATAACTTACTGTTGCAGCTGATGGTGTTCTTGCGCCTGGGGTAAGGGTTGAACCCACGGTTGTCGTACCAGTTATCGCCGCAATAGCAGTCACGGGGGTTGTTACGAGGCTACTTGCCGGACTTGTTGATGTACCTGTGTAACTGGCAGTACCAGTGATCGAAACTCGAAGGTAATAACCTATATCTCCAGCAGAAATTACATAGGTGTTGTTTGTTGCCCCTGCGATATTAGCGTAGGTACCGCCTGCACTAGTGGCTCGTTGCCATTGTCGGTTGACGGTTGCACCGCCTGGGCTTAATGCGCCAGCGGTTACGGTTGAACCAGTAGTGAATGTTCCAGTACTAGCACCTATAGTAACGGTATCGGTAGCTAAGGTTGGGGTAGTGCTTTCGCTGACATAGTATTGAGTCCCGCTGGTGTGAACAATGTCTAAGGTGAATGTTTGGGGATTAGCGGAGTTGTTTACGGTATAAGAAATAAAGTCATTTCCAGAGGATACCTTTAAGCAGTATCGATCATCAGCCGGTACGGGACAGTCGGTGGCGCTGTCGATACTTGTTGGATAAGCATTATTGTCTATTTGGTATAGTTTGAGGGTTTTTGATGCATTCGAAAGGTCTGACTGCAAAGAAGTTGCGATGGCACGCGCCTGGATGCCATTAAAAGCGACAATAGTAATAGCAGCTAGAATAGCAATTACGACAACTACTATAAGTAGCTCGACAATTGTAAACCCACGAGCTGATTGCATTGATGTAGATGCTGTTGGTTGAGAATTTTGATTTTGTATAATGAGCTTTATTTTGCTACGAAGACTTAATGACGTTTTTTTCACTGTTGCATACTTTCTTTTGTAAGAGGCACATTAAGAGGATAACTATTACTCACAGTCTATCAGAATAAGCATAATCAGTACAGGTATATTGTGTATAAGGTATATATAAGGTTTTCTAACACCTTATACTTGACAAATCTCTATAGTTATAAAATAAATTGACTAAAAAAGCTATAGTTGATATACTTAAATAAGCACATTTTGTGACTCTATCTACTAGTGATACCAAGGTCCGATCATCGACCAGTAGCACCTGCGAGTGGGGAACTAGAGCACATATGGGCCTATCTGAAATGTCGCACGGATACCAGTAAACTATAATAATTAACACTGGTCGACACGTATCCTTTTTTCATTAAAAACGAAAAGAAAGACAAACTACGGTAGAAGCCCTCGAGAGAAATCCGAGTGGCAGGAGAACGATAATTCGTGATGAATTTACGAGAGGTAGCGTAACAGCTACCCGTGGTGGGACAATTGCAGCAAGGCCTATGGCTATCCCTGCAGCACAACCAACTAAGCGATCTTCTAAAGGTCGCGTTAAATCGTCAACTGTCGCTATTTATACTAGCGTTTTCGCCCTTCTTGTGGCGGTTATTGCCGTCGGTTACCGAGCACCTGAACAAGATGCTACGGCAGCCTTTGCAGCATCATTAGCAGATACAAACAACGTCGCTTCTGGTCAACCGTCAGTAAATGACGTTATTGCAACAAACATTGCAGCCTCAGCAGCTTTAGCCGCTGATCTTGCTGTTGCACCAAATATTGCTGAACGCGCTGTATCTACGCGTGTGCAAAACCAATATGCTCAAATGGATACTGGTAACTCTGTAAACAAGCCAACTATTGTTCAGCTATCATCAGCAAGCCGTAACATTACTCCATACGCTGTTCAACCTGGCGACACAGTTCAAACTGTTGCTGCTAAGTTTGCTATTAGTACCGACACTGTTAAATGGGCGAACAACCTGACTGCCGATACTTTGGCGGGTGGTTCAACTATCGATATCCTTCCACGTAACGGCATTGCTTATACTGTTAAGGACGGTGACACAATCGAAAAGCTTGCTGAAAAATATAAAACAGATGCTTCACTTATTAGTACCTATAACGACCTAGAGATTAGCGGCTTAACTACAGGTTTGAAGATTATTCTTCCTGACGGAGTATTACCTAACACTGAACGTCCTGGATATGTTGCTCCTGTGGCATCGTACTCATACACAACTGGCGGCTTCGTATCTGGATACGGCGCATGGTCTGGTAGCGTACTCAGTATGCGATACATGGCAACACCATCAGGCCTTATTGGTGGATACGCCCCTGGTAACTGTACTGCCTACGCATTTATGCGTCGTGCACAACTAGGTATGCCAGTTCCAAGTAACCTTGGTAACGCCTACACTTGGGCAACTCAAGCTCGAGCCTTCGGATATGCAGTTGATAAAAATCCTTCATTCGGCGCTGTGATCCAATCTGGAAACCACGTTGGTATTGTTGAAGAAGTATTGGCTAATGGTGACCTTCGAATTACAGACATGAACTATGGATACCGTCTCAATAACCTTGCTGAGCGAATTATCCCTGCTTCAACTGTTAATAACTACATGTTCATCCACTAGGATAAATACACACTATATTAATCGCCTCTGTTAAAACAGGGGCGATTGTGTTATTATATATAAATATGTTCGTTGATACCGCCAAAGTATTTGTTCAAGCAGGCCGCGGTGGTGACGGTTTTGTTAGCTTTAGGCATGAGATTTATGTCGACATGGGTGGCCCAGACGGTGGTGACGGCGGTAGAGGCGGCGATGTTATCTTCGTAGCCAGTGAAAACGTAAACACACTTCTTGATTTTCGTTACAAGCCTGAACTAAAGGCTGAACCTGGACAATCTGGTTCAAAGCGTGATCGTCACGGTAAATCTGGCGCTCCTAAAATTGTAAAAGTCCCTATGGGTACTATTGTTAAAAAAGATGGTCAAATTATTGCCGACCTTACCGAAGATGGCCAAGAACTTATTATTGCCAAAGGTGGTGATGGTGGATTTGGTAACGCTCACTTTAAATCATCTGTTCGCCAAGCTCCGCGCATTGCTGAAAAGGGTGAATTAGGCGATACATTTGAAGCAGAGTTAGAACTAAAGCTTCTTGCAGACGTAGGGCTTGTTGGGTTCCCTAATGCCGGTAAGTCAACTTTCCTAAGCGTGGTATCGAATGCGACTCCTGAAATTGCCGACTATGCCTTCACGACACTTACTCCAAACCTTGGTGTAGCTGATATTGATGACGGCAGCTTACTAATTGCCGACATTCCTGGCCTTATTGAAGGTGCCAGTGAAGGTAAGGGCCTAGGAGATGCATTCCTTCGCCATGTTGAGCGCACGGCTGTTATTCTACACCTTATTGATGCCTACGATAACGATGTCGCCAAAGCCTACACAGTAATCCGTAAAGAGCTTGAAGCGTACAGTACAAACCTTATTAACCGCCCTGAGGTGCTTGCCTTAACAAAGACCGAAGGTCTTGATGAAGAAATCATCCAGATGCAAGTGGATGAGCTTAAAAAAGTAGCCGGCGATACTCCTGTATTTGCAATTTCATCACCAGCTCACACTGGTTTGAAAGAAGTACTCCGTGAACTTCGGCGTAAAGTTGAAGCAGTTCGTATTGCTGAAAAAGAAGAAGCGACAGATATTCACGAGGGTATGGCTATTATTACCCTTAACCAAGATCAAGAAGCATTGGCTTGGAAAATTAAGAAGCGTGATGGCGAAGAGGGTAGCGTAGTCTATGAAGTACGCGGCCATAAAATTGAAAAGTTTGCCCGCCGAACCGACTTCGAATCACACGAAGGCCTTAACCGTCTCCGTGACATCATGAAAAAGATGGGTATTACCCATGCATTAACCCGTGCTGGCGCTGATGGCGCATCTATCATTCGTATTGGTTTAGACGATTTTCCACTTGTTGAACAATAAACCCTTCTGGGTAAGTTGACATAGTACTCAATTAATATTAAGATACATCTCAAGCCAATGGTGGAGCTTAGGTTCTCATTGGGTACATTCAAAATTCGTCAGTATAAAACAACTAATCGCTGGCAGATCTTTATTCAAGAAGTTTCTTGAGTCAAAGACCTGCCAGCTTGATTGCTGCGGGTGTCTCTTCGGAGATAAGCACTACATGTTCCGGTGTCGCTTTTATGAGCGACCGAAAGAAGGAGTATCTGCTATGTCCACAAACCGCAACGACCCCATGAACTCGCCGCCCGCACGCCTCGTCGGTCTCGTCGGCATCGCCCGCCTCGATGGCACCGAAGGCAGCGCGACACTCGTCATCTGACCAACTTCGGCGAAGGTCGCCACAGAGAGCGTCTTCGCCGCGATTTCTTCCTGAGCCGGATGGCATCACTCTCGCTCGTTCGAGTGGGGACCCGGATAGGGTATGGGTGACGTGGTTCGCGTTTGGTGAGAACAGGCGGCCTCCGGGGTGCGACCGTTCGCATCCTGGGGGCCGCTGGTCATACTTTTATACTGTCGGATTTTTACGAGGCCCTTTGGGCCTCTTTCGCATTCCTAGGGATTAAATGTTTAAATTAGTATTGACAATATAGCAACTTAATGCTAAAATACATTTTAAGCTAATGATTTGAGTTCAACTCTCATTAGATCATTAATAATTCGACAGTGTAAACAGTAAGCAAATACGTGCTGGTAGATCTTTCTTCAAAAACTTTTTTTGGACGAGGACCTACCAGCTCGGATAGCTTGGAAGGTTGTTGCCCCAGCAGGGGGCGATGGACACGATTAAGTGCAGTACTCACCTTCTTGCGAAAGCGAGAGAGAGGATACACCCATGTCCACGAGCCCGAAGAGCGGCAAGTCGCCGCCCATGATCGATGGCATCGACAACATCATCGTGAAGGTCGTCACCTCACCCATCGACGACGCCGCCGCCGCCGGCTGCGCCCTCTCGATCTGATCGTCGGCGCCGCCGCGTAGCTCTACGGAGAAGCGTAGCGGGCGCGAATCGAGATCAGAAATCGGCACCGTGAAAGGTACCAAGATGTATCGACGAAAACCCTAGCGCTTCGGCGCTGAACTTCCACCCCGATGGTCGTCACTCGGGCCCCGGAGCTCGCCACGCCGGCGACTCCGGGGTCTGACCCAACTGATCTACACTGCGAATTATTACAAAGCCTCTTCGGAGGCTTTTCGCATTTTAAGGGGTATTTATTGTTTAGTTTATTCTTAATACACCTTTATCGCCTATAATATATATATGAACCAAACCTTTTTCTTTTACGACCTGGAAACTTCTGGCCTAAACCCTCGCGAAGATCGCATTATGCAATTCGCTGGTATTCGCACCGACCTCGATCTTAACCCAATTGGGGAGCCATACAATATCCTTGTGAAGTTAAATGATGATACCCTTCCTGTGCCCCAAGCGCTTATTATTACCGGAATTACACCCCAACAAACTCAAGCAGATGGGTATACCGAAGCCGAGTTTTCAAAGCTATTAATGGATGAAATATTTACTCCTGGAACTATTGCTACTGGCTATAACAGCATACGTTTTGACGATGAGTTTATAAGGACGTTGTTTTGGAGAAACTTCTACGACCCATATGCATGGTTTTGGCGTGATGATAGGTCTCGTTGGGACCTGCTTGATGTCGTACGTATGACACGGGCATTGCGGCCTGAGGGTATTGAATGGCCAGTTGTTGATGGTAAAGAAACAAATCGACTTGAGCTTCTTACAAAGCAAAATGGTATTGATCACTTCAAGGCACACGATGCTTTAAGTGACGTTGAAGCGCTTATCGCAGTGACGAAATTAATTAAAACCAAACAGCCGAAGCTTTACGATCATCTATTTGCGTATAAAGATAAAAAATTAGTAAAAAACCTTGTTAACCTTGAAAATAAACAACCGTTTGTATACGTGAGTGGCCGCCTTGATGTTGAATTTCATAAAGCTACCGTTGCTTTCCCGCTTACTTCTGGCCGGAATGGCAACGTTATTGTGTACGACCTCAGGATTGACCCTACGCCATTCCTAGACCTTTCCGTTAATGAGTTGCAAAAGATATTCAATACTCCATGGGAAGAGCGAAAAAACGAAGGTTACGTTCCTTTGCCTGTAAAAGAACTACAGTACAATCGAGCCCCTGCCGTCGCACCTCTTGGGGTACTTGAGCAAGAAGACGGTTGGAATCGAATAGGGCTCGACCAAGCGACAATAACAAAAAATAAATCAGCATTACTTTCTTCGCCTAGTTTTGCCGAGAATATTCGGACATTATTTGAGAATAAGCCAGAATTTGAGAAATCAACCGACCCTGAAGCACAGCTGTACGATGGGTTTGTTTCTGACGGCGATACGTTAAGAATCGAGAAGGTGCGCAACGCCAACGAGCAACAACTTGCAGACTTGCACCCAGGTTTTATTGATGAGCGGCTCGACGGGCTACTGCTTCATTATAAAGCTCGTAACTATCCAAAAAGCTTAGCTGAAGATGAGGCTGAGGCTTGGGAAGCATGGCGTGCGCAACATATACGTGCAGCCTTGCCGCAGTTTGTTAAAGATTTAAACGAGATCGCTAAGGCCACCACTGATGATTCACAACAATTCATCTTACAAGAACTTCAGTTGTGGGCTGAAAGTATTGTTCCAATTGACGAAGAGTAATTAAGCGCGGGCTTTGAGAATAGGGGTAGCGTGTACTGCTGGCTTAGTTGATGACTTAATGAGATACGTCGTAACACGTGCTACGGTAAAGCCGGCAAGCATTGCAAATAAGGTGAGCATTTGCTCGCCATCAATGGCAATATTAGTGCCAGGAATGACGCCAGCGAGTAAGAACATCATCACCGCATGACCAAAATTCATGCTATCGAGAATAAATAGCAGTGAAAAGATGGTTAAAATAGTGGCGATAGATTTCTTCATGAGTTCTTCAGAATATACACCCCTGTTAGACCAGATGCAAGCATAGGCTCATTGAATGCATACTGGAAAAAAGTGCAAAAAAAGCGTATAATTAGACGGCTATGTCAGAGGTAATTCGTGTTATTGGTGCTCGCGAGCACAACTTAAAGAATATTAGCGTTGAGATTCCACGCGACAAGCTCGTCGTTATAACGGGCTTAAGTGGCTCTGGAAAATCAAGCTTAGCTTTTGATACCATTTATGCTGAAGGTCAACGTCGTTACGTTGAAAGCCTTTCAAGTTACGCCAGGCAGTTCTTGGGCCTTATGGAAAAACCAGATGTTGACCAAATTGATGGCCTTAGCCCGGCTATTAGCATCGACCAAAAATCGACCAGTCGAAACCCGCGCTCAACTGTAGCAACAGTAACTGAAATTTATGACTACCTTCGTCTTCTTTATGCTCGAATTGGTGTTCCACACTGTCCAATTTGTGGCAAAGCAGTAAGCCGTCGAACTCCACAAGATATCATTGATGAAATTATGAAAAAAGAATCAGGCTCTCGTTTGATGATTCTCGCTCCAATTGCAAAAGACAAAAAAGGTGAGTTTGCTCATGTTCCAGAGCAATATCGACGCCTTGGGTTTGCACGTGCGCGGGTTGATGGTGTTGTGTATTCACTTGATGAATACCCCGACCTTGATAAGAAGTACAAGCACAACATTGAAATCGTGGTTGACCGTATTGCTCTTTCTGAAGATGTACGTGGCCGTGTTGCGCAATCAGTCGAGCAAGCGCTTGATGTTGCTGGTGGAGTGGTTGAAATTTTAGATGTTGATGCTGAGCAATCATACATTTATAGCCAACGGTATGCCTGTATTGATCACCCGAATGAAGAAATTCCTGAACTTGAGCCACGTCTATTTAGCTTTAATGCACCACAAGGTGCTTGCCCAGTTTGTACTGGTTTGGGGAGCCGCTTAGAAGTTGATCCAGAACTTGTATTTAACCCTAGTTTAACTATTACGGAAGGTGCGATTCGTCCTTATAACCGTGTTAATAGTGACGCGTGGTATATGAAGCGATTGGCTGCAGTTGCCGATTCTCACAAGTTTAGTTTAAAGGTCCCTGTAAAAGATATGTCACCTGAAGCTATCCAAAAAGTTTTATATGGAACGGGTGAAGAGAAGTACCGTATTTCACTTGGTGATGGCCGAGCTTACGATTCAACTTACGAAGGTGTGATTCCAAACCTTGAACGTCGCTACAAAGAAACCGATAGTGACTTTATGCGCAAAGACATCGAACGCTTCATGCGTGAACGAGAGTGTACTGCTTGTCACGGTGCTCGTTTGAAGCCAGTTGTTTTAGCAGTTACGATTCATGGTTTGAATATTATGGATATTTGTACGCTTGGTGTTGAAGATGCTTTAGATTTGTTTGAGAATAACTTAAAACTCAACGACCAAGAAACATTTATTGCGACTCAAATTTTTAAAGAAATTAAAGACCGCCTTGGGTTTATGAATAATGTTGGTTTAAATTACCTTGAGCTTTCACGCGCCGCAAATACACTTTCTGGTGGTGAAGCGCAGCGTATTCGTTTGGCAACACAAATTGGGTCTGGCCTTCAAGGCGTGCTATATGTTTTGGACGAACCATCAATTGGCCTTCACCAACGTGATAATGATCGCTTAATTGCAACTCTTAAACACCTTCGTGATTTAGGAAACACCGTACTTGTTGTTGAACACGACGAAGACACGATTCGTCACGCCGATTACTTGCTAGACATTGGCCCTGGTGCTGGAGTAGCTGGTGGTGAAGTCGTGGCTTATGGTACTCCAGAAGAAGTTGCTAAAGACCCGAACAGTATTACTGGCCGTTACTTAAGCGGTGCAGAGAAAATTGATGTTCCTAAAAAGCGACGCACAATCGTAAAAGGCCGTGAGCTTGTGATTAAAGGTGCCCGTGAAAATAACTTAAAGAACATTGATGTTTCATTGCCGCTTGGTGTGATGTCGGTGGTAAGTGGTGTAAGTGGTAGTGGAAAATCTACCCTTGTTAACGACATTCTTGCGAAAGAACTTTCTGCTCGTTTGCACCGCGCACATGCCGTTCCTGGTGCTCATGATAGTGTTGAAGGAATTGATCAACTCGATAAGGTAATTGTTATCGACCAATCAGCTATCGGTCGTACGCCTCGTTCAAACCCAGCTACATACACTGGTGTATTTACGCCAATTCGTGAATTATTCGCTGGTACTCCTGAAGCGAACATCCGTGGGTATAAAGCCGGCCGGTTTAGCTTCAATGTTAAGGGCGGTCGCTGTGAAAACTGTCAGGGTGATGGTGTTATTAAAATTGAAATGCACTTCTTGCCAGATGTATACGTTACCTGTGATGTATGTAAAGGGAGGCGCTACAACCGTGAAGCTTTAGAGATTAAATTCAAGGACGCAACTATTAGCGATGTTCTTGATATGACAGTCGAGCAGGGTGCAAAGTTCTTCGAAAACATCCCATCAATTGCTCGTAAACTTGATACGCTTGTTGATGTTGGCTTGGGTTACATTAAACTTGGTCAACCCGCAACAACCTTTAGTGGTGGTGAAGCGCAACGTATTAAATTAGCTTCTGAGCTTTCACGCCGATCGACTGGTAAAACTTTGTACATACTTGATGAACCAACAACTGGTTTGCACAGTGCTGATGTAAAACGACTTCTCGGTATTCTTCAGAAGCTTGTTGAAGGTGGAAACAGTATGGTGATTATTGAACACAACCTCGACGTTATTAAAAGCGCTGACCACGTTATCGACATGGGTCCAGAAGGCGGACAGGGTGGTGGTATGGTTGTTGCTAGCGGTACACCAGAAGCTATTACAAAGGTTGCGAAATCCTTTACCGGTAAATATCTTAAGACACTTCTTTAGATAAAATAATTACACTAAATTCAGACATATCAATGATAGCTCTTTTTGCTTCATCTGCAACGACGGCTTCAATTGGCGTGTCGTGAAAGTCAGAGCTGTAACCTTTCCAGCTACTATTAAAGCGAACGCGCCATTCACCGGCTAATGGTAAGTTCAGTTCGTATTTTTCTAAACGGGTTTTATCAAAGTTAATAATAACCAATGTGTCGTCGAGTGGCCCGCCTTTATCCCAGCGATGGAACCCAATGACATTATTCGTATCATCACGATGAAATAGATTTGTATATTGGCCAGTTAGCCCACGTGTATTGTCGAACTTATTAACACGGAGATTAATAAGGTGTTGATGGGCGAGTACAATACCGGCAAATTGAGTTGTCTTTTCCCACTCAAGCATTTGCCAATCATTAAAGGCACCTTCTTGCATAAATTCCTGGCCTTGGAGTAGCATTGGAATTCCTGGTGCGGAAAGCGACATGGCGCTGGCTAATAAAGTTCGTTGCCGTGCAAACACACTTCCGGCGTTTCCTGGTGTAACAGCCTCGTTTAAACGTACCGATCCATTTGCCGCAGTGTCATGAGAGTCACTAAATACAACTTTATCGAAAGCGTTTCCTGTATAGGTATGTCCAAGTTCGTATTGAATACCATCAAGTCGTTTTTGATCTGGATTATTAGTAATACCTAAGCTGTCACGAATAACATGAGGAAAACCAATTTCCCATTGAGCATTAAAACCCATACCATCTTTCGATGTGGGTTGTACAATCCCTGCGTTGCTCGAATTGTCTTCACCGATCATGAGTGCGTTGGCATTTATTTTATGCGCAAGGTCGTTAATTTGCCCAAGTAAACTCCATGCATCAGGGATATCAAGGTCGTGTTTGTCGTTATTTCCATCGCTGTTTCGCATGTAAATAGTAGAGTCGACTCGTAAGCCATCAATTTTATATTCGGTCAGCCACATGGTTACGTTAGCTAGAATAAATTGACGAACTTCAGGGCGGCCGTAGTCTGGCCTTCCACCCCATGGTGTCATTCCACGTACGGTGTCGTTATAAAAGTAGATACCGCCTAATTCGTTTTCGCTCCAGCCATCGTATTGCCATAAATCAGTTTTCTTAAAGAAGTGGTTGTATACAACGTCTAAAATAACGCCAATACCTTTTTCGTGGCAGGCTTTAACAAAATCAAGTAATCCATGTCGTCCACCGTAGGCATTCTCGACTGAAAAAATATAGTTTGGTGCGTATCCCCACCCATGGCTTTGGGCCATGCTGGTAACGGGCATGAGTTCAACATAGTTAACACCTAGTTCAATAAGGTAATCGAGCTTTTCAATTGCAGTGTAAAAAGTACCGCTCGTCGAAGCATCTGGGCGATTGAATGTGCCAACATGAAGTTCATAAATAATAGCTTTGTTATGATCGGTTTTAACGAATTCGTCTGCACCATCCCATTCAAAATCACGATCAACAATAATTGAAAGACCGTTGTCGGAATCGGTAATTTGTCGAGCATATGGATCGTTACGTTTTAATTTTTCACCAGATTGGCTCGTAATTTCATAGAGGTATGATTGGCCTGGTTGAGCATCGACATCTTCAACAGTCCAGTTGCCTTTGCCGTCGGCTGTCATGGGAATTTCTTTTGCATCAAACTCGATTGTTAGAAGAAGATTAACGGACTTTGCAAACGGCGCCCATACCGTAAAGTCGACACCGTCGTCGTGTAAGGTTGAACCCAGTTGTTTGTTTGCATGATGCCCCATACTGAAGATTAGTATGGAGGCATAAGCGGTATTTAGCAACCCTAGTTACACTAGGATTGGATTATCAATGCACTAAAGATATTATTTTCGGTTAAAGATAATCTTGAACTGCTTTTTGGTGCCATCCCAGATAGCATCACGGTTTTTCTTTTCTTTAAGAATGTGAATTGCCGGAGGTAAGACTGAAATTATGATAATGATTGCAATGAGAGGAAGGAGTACGTGGTCAATTTCGATGCCTGCAGCTTCGAAAACGCCTCCAAGCAAGTAACCAGCATAGGTAACACCAGCAGCCCACAGGAACGCACCGATGATATTAAAGGCAAGGAAACGCTTGTACTCCATTTTGCCTGCACCGGCTACAATTGGCGCGAAGGTACGAACGACTGGTACGAAGCGGGCGATGATAATAGTTTTACCACCATGTTTTTCGTAGAAAGCTTGAGCTTGCTGTATATATTTTTGCTTGAAGAAACGAGCATCTTTTTTACGGAATAACGTTGGGCCAAGTTTACGGCCAAAAGCATATCCAACACTGTCACCTAATATTGCTGCAATGAAAATGATTAATACGGCAACGTGGATATTAACATTTAGAAAACCAGAGTGAATTAAGAAGCCGGTAGCAAATAAAAGGCTGTCGCCTGGAAGGAAAAAACCGATAAGAAGACCAGATTCGGCAAAGACAATAGCGGCTACTCCGAGGATACTAACCATCTTGATGAATTCGATAAGATCAACACCAGGTATCATTCCTTGAATTATAACATGTTTGATATAAGGGCAGTAATAGCAAAAGTACGGTAAATATGCTATAATTAACAACATTCACAACGAAAGTTAAGGGGAGAGAAATGCAAGAAATTACACTAAAACTAGATACACGCGAAGCTACTGGCAAAAAAGTAGCCAACCTTCGTAGGGACGGTTTTGTTCCGAGTGTTGTTTACGGTGGTCACGACGAACCCGTATCAACGCAATCTGCGTTTGTTGAAACAACTAAAGTTGTTCAAGAAGCTGGGTTACACACTCCAGTTCATCTTACTATTGATGGCAAAAAGAAATTGGCCATCATCAAAGATATTGAAATCGATCCTGTAAAACGTCAAATTTTACACGTTGCTTTTCACGCTATTAAGCAAAATGACGTTATTACTACTCAAGTGCCAATTGTACTTGTTGGTCAAGGCGAAAGCGTTGCTGAAAAAGCTGGGCTTATCGTTCTTCAAGCTATCGAGCACCTAGAAGTTAAGGCAAAGCCTGCTTCATTGCCTGAATCACTTGAAATCTCAATTGCTGGTTTAGCAACTGACGAAGACAAAATTACTGTTGCTGACATTAAGCTACCTGAAGGTGTTGAGTTCGCTGATGTTGAACAAGACCTTGATTTGGTTGTAGCGAATGTATACGAACCAGCTGCACTTGAAGCTGCGAACGAAGCTGCTGCCGGTGACGCAACTATCGATACTGATGTTGAAGCTGAGAACGGTGCTGACACACCACAAGACACTCAAGCTGAAGAAAAGAAGCCAGGTGGCAAACTTCAAGATGAGCCAAAACAATCAAATGTTGATGCTAACAAATAAATAGCTCTGCATTAAAAAAGTTCCCGCATGGATATACCTGCGGGAACTTTTATTTTATACGCACTATAGGAAGAGCTATTCTTCGATAAAGCCACCAGATTGGTGCGCCCATAGTTTGGCATACATACCTTTTTGCTCAAGCAGTTCTTGATGGTTTCCATCCTCAATAATCTTACCGTTTTCCATGACGATAATTCTGTCTAGTTTAGAGATGGTTGAAAGGCGATGGGCGATAACGATGCTGGTTCGCCCCTCCATTAACTTCTCGAGGGCTTTTTGAATGAGCTGTTCGCTTTCACTATCGAGCGCACTAGTGGCTTCGTCGAGAATAAGAACGGGTGCTTGTTTTAGGATGGCTCGAGCAATAGCTATACGCTGCCGTTGTCCACCAGAAAGCTTTACGCCTCTCTCGCCAACAAGTGTTTCAAAACCTTTATCTAATACTTTAATGAAGTTATACGCTTGTGCATCTTTTGCTGCATTCTTGACTTCATTCTCGGTTGCTTTTGGCCGTGAGTAAGAAATATTTTCATGTAGGCTTCGGTGGAATAGTAATGGCTCTTGCGGCACGTACGCAATTGCATCATGAAGAGACACCTGGGAGACTTCTGCGATGTCCTGTCCATCAATCTTGATAGAGCCTGACTTTGGGTCGCTAAGGCGTAGAAGAAGTTTAGTAAGCGTTGATTTACCCGAGCCACTGACGCCAACAACTCCAACTTTTTGCCCGGCTGGAATTGTAAGGTTTAAACCTTCAAATAGATTATCGCCAACTTCATGAGCAAAGGTAACGTTATCAATAACTACTGTACCATTGGTAGCTTTAAGCTTTTTTGCTGAGGTATCTTGAATATCAACAGGCGCTTTCATGATTGCGAGCAATTCTTCGCTATCACCACTAATTTGATACATGGTTCGTAAGGCGGTGTTAATATTCCATACTTCCATTAGTAAGTTGAAGGTATAAGTAATAAGTAGGAACACAGCACCTGCATTAATTGTTTGGGTTTGAACTGCCCAAACTGCCACAACCAGTGCCGATATTCGAGCGAACGCAACAATAACTGATGTTACTGAAGTTGTGGTCATGACGCCTTTTCGAACACTTTTTTCTTTAATTAATACATCTTCAAGATATCCTGAGAGCCTTTTCTCTTCGCCTTTTTCTTTGCTCTCGATTTTGACTGCAACCATATTACTAATGGAATCTGACAATTGCCCGGATACTTTTGAGTATGCTTTAGATCGAGCAATTTGGCGTGGACGCATAAAACGAGTGCCGAAGTAAGCCGATATAATGAAAATAGTTACAAATACCGCGAGTATTACTGTGAGTGGTAGGGAGATAAAACTCACACCAATAAGCGTGGCAATGATTGCCACAACCGCAAACATAACTTCAAATACAATCATATTCCAGAATGCAAAGAATGATGATGCGGTTTTACCCACCTGGGATACAATTGAGCCCGCGAATCGATTATTGTGAAATTGCAATGAGTGGCGAGCAATTGATTCATATGCCTGCTGGTTGATGTCGCGTGCTCCATGAATTTGAACTGACCACATAGCAAACAGGTTAACTCGGTACCCAATAACAAAGGCGATTATTTGTACAGCTGCATAGCCAACGATAAGCCAAATTGAATTTTCAATAGTTGCCGTACCCATTTGAATGGCTGTCAGTAAAGCGGCGATGAAAATTGGTGCAATGTATCTTTCACCAATAATACTTATTGGGCCAACAATAAAACTAAGCGCTACTTGTTTTGGGTATTTTAAAGCATGCTTCCAGTGAAATGACAAAGTTTCTAATAGTGTGACTGTGTTAACTTTTTCGGCCATGTTATTTCTTTTCTGTAGCTTTTGAAGAGACTTGAATTGCGTGCTGGGCAAGTACCTCTGCGATTAATTTAAGTGGAAGAGGCTCGTTGTTTTTAAACTGAAGCGTCCCTTTACCAGTGTTGTAAGGAGCGATTCTTTTATATAGGTCAGAGTCATCGGGTGTAAGCACTGCATAAATTCCGATATGTTTTTCAAAAGCACTAAAAAACACAACTGCGCGTTTTCCATCTTCAAGTCGATACGCTGGCATTTTGTAGCTAATATCTTCAATACTTCGAGGAAGGACGTTACGAATAACGGTGCGGATTGCATTTAAACGAGTTTGAATGTCTGCCGGAAATTGGGCAATATACTCGTCAACTCTTGGATCTAGCTGTGGGTTCATAGTACTAGTATACTCTAGATTTAAAGGGTTAAAAATGCTATAATTTTCATTGATGCAAAAAATCCTACTTTATTATAAATTTGCTCCAATCAGCGACCCTGAGGCTGTTAAGTTGTGGCAAAAAATCTTAACCGAAAGCCTTAACTTGCGTGGGCGAATTTTAGTGAGTACACAAGGATTAAATGGAACGGTTGGTGGTGAAATGGATGACCTTAAAGCATACATTAAAGCTACAAAAACCTATCCAGCTTTTAAAGACGTTGTTTTCAAATGGAGTGATGGTGGCCGCGAAGACTTTCCGCGCATGAGTGTAAAATCTCGCCGTGAATTAGTTGGTTTCCAGAATAGTGAAGACGAAGTGCAGGTCGATGAGAATGGTGTTGTTGGTAGTGGTGTCCATCTAAAACCACGACAAGTACATGAATTAGTTGAAGAATTCGGTGATGACGTTATTTTCTTTGATGGCCGTAATGAGCATGAAGCTAAAATTGGTAAGTTTAAAAACGCTATCGTTCCGAACACGAATACCTCACGTGATTTTATTGCTGAACTTGAAAGCGACAAGTACGACGATATTAAAGACAAAAAAATCGTTACCTATTGTACTGGCGGTATTCGTTGTGAAGTTATTTCAGCCATGATGAAGAAGCGTGGATTTAAAGATGTCTACCAAATTGATGGTGGAATTGTGAAGTATGGTGAAGCCTATGGTGATGATGGCCTTTGGGAGGGTAGCCTTCGTGTATTTGACGACCGTATGACTGTGGAATTTAGCGATCACACAAAAACAATTGGCGAATGTACGCACTGTGCCGGCAAAACAAGCAACTTCGAAAACTGTGCTTGGGCAAACTGTAACGACCTTGTTCTTATCTGCGAAAATTGTAAAGAAAACCCTGAACTATTATTCCACACGGAAGAATGCCGTAAAAACGCACAAACTGTTTTAGTATAATTTCTACCTATTTATCGATTCTGAGCGTATACTGAAGACACAACTATTAATGGGAGTGTCATAACATGGCAAAAAATGAACTAAGTCCAGTTGAAAAACAACTGTGGGGACTTGCTATCGCTCAAGGCGTGCTCGCAATATTATTCGGTATTGTTGCACTATTTTGGCCAGGTCTAACCGTAGCGTTATTAATCGTATTCTTCGGAGTATTCATACTAATTTGGGGTATCGTTGGTATTATTACCAGCCTAACTAGCATTGGTAAAGAAAAGTTTTGGTGGCTTGAGTTGATCTTCAGCCTTCTAGCTCTTGGTCTTGCTGTGTATGTATTACGTAACCCAGATGCTACAGCGCTCATCTTTGTATTCTTCTTCGGTCTCACCTTCCTCGTACGTGGTGTGGTTGATATCCTCGAAGGACTCTTTGATGGAAACCGCACTGGTAGCAACCGTGTGTTCAGCGTTATCCTTGGTGTTATTGGTATCATTGCCGGTATCATCACTTTGGCTCAACCAGTTACTGCTGGTGTTGCTATCGTATGGATTATTGGTCTTTACGCCGTACTTTACGGTTCACTATCAATTGCCTTTGCTTTCAAAGCACAAAGCGAACTTACAAAGTAATTTACTTCTTAGTTCAAACAAATTGCCGCTTCTCGTAAGCGGCAATTTTTGTTCTTTAGAATTAAATCATTAGGTATACTATAAGATGATGAATGCGCAGCTAGAAGCAAAGCTCAAAACCTTACCACGCTCCGCCGGGGTGTATTTTCATAAGTCTGAAAATGGCGAGATTATTTATGTAGGTAAGGCGGCAGTACTTAAGAACCGCGTAAAGCAATATTTCCAAAGCAGGCGAGATATGGATATAAAAACCCTCGCATTGGTTGATGAGATTTATGACACCGATTGGGTGGAAACAGAAAGCGAACTCGATGCGCTATTTCTAGAATCTGAAATGGTGAAGCGGTACATGCCTCGCTATAACATTCTTCTTCGTGACGATAAGTCGCAAATGTACATTCGGATTGATATGAAAAGCGAATGGCCGACGGTTAGTTTCACTCGTAATCCGGCTGATGACGGCGCTGACTATTTTGGCCCGTACTACAACGGGTTTGCGATTAAAAAAGCGCTTCGCTATTTGCGAAAAGTATTCCCCTATTATACAAAGCCACCAAAAGATGGAGCCCGCCCAGACCTTGATGCGCATATTGGGTTAAGCCCTCGGCCGGGTATTTCAAGTGAAGAATACAAAGCTTCGCTTCGACAATTGACACGTTATTTTGAAGGAGGCCGAAAGGCAATTATTCGGGATATCGAAAAGCAGATGCAGCAATCCGCTAAGATGCATGATTTTGAGAATGCGGCACGATACCGCAATAAACTTAATGACCTAAAAGCTTTGCAGCAACGAATTATGTTTGGTGATAAAGAATTCATGGATATCAGCAAAGACAAAGCACTTATTTTACTTCGTGAATTATTATTGTTTGAGAAAAACCCAGTTCGTATTGAAGGCTTTGATATTTCACACATGAGCGGTACGAATGTTGTTGCCAGCCAGGTAGTGTTTATTAATGGCGTCAGTAGCCGAAGTGATTATCGAAAATATAAAACCAAAATAGAACAAAACGACGACTATGCGAATATGTATGAAACAATTTTTCGAAGGTTGTCGCCTAAAAACATTAAAGCTTGGGGCACGCCGCAGTTACTTTTAATTGATGGTGGAAAAGGCCAATTAGAAGCTGCTATTAAAGCGATCGAAGCTCAGTCGCTAAAGATTCCCGTTATAAGTATCGCTAAGCGCGAAGAAGAATTAATTATTCATGCCACACGTTCATTTATTGATACGAGCTATATTGAGGCGCTCAGGACTGACCCGAAAGATGGCATTCTTGTGGCTCGTTCCAATGATTTTTACGTTGTAAACTTACACCCCGACCAACGAAATGCTTCATCGCACTCTAAAAACTTACAAGGTAGTACCTTTAGTAAGTACAGCGACCTTACAAAATTATTCCAACGAATTCGTGATGAGTCGCACCGTTTTGCAGTGAGCTACCATACGGTACTGAAACGACAAAAACAAACAGCAAGCGTGCTTGAAGAGATTCCAGGAATTGGCCCAGTAACACGGCGGAAACTTATTAAAACTTTCGGAAGCTTGCGTGGCGTTAAGACTGCTTCAAAAGAAGAGCTTGAGAATGCTATAGGCGCCAAAACAGCGGCGCTTGTAAGCCAATACCTTAGCGAATAATAAAGGGTTCGTGCTATTCTAAAAAGCAATGAACACGCGCAAACATATTGAAATAATTCGTACTAAACTTGAGGGCTATCCTTTAATTATTTCTGGTAATGAACTCGTGCAACTATCGGGCGACCAGGAAACCCCATTTTGCCAAGAAGCATCATTTTTCTGGTTAACAAATATAGATGAACCCGGCTGGCAATTAATTCTTGATGATAAAGACGCTTGGCTTGTTTCGCCTACGAAAAGTGAAATTGAAGAAATCTTCAACGGCTCATCAGACTTCGAAGACATTCGTATGAACTCGGGAATTGATACGATCATCTCTCAAAAAGAATCAGAATCTATTATTGAAAACCTTCATTCAAAATACGAAGCTGTGTATACGGTCGACCCGATAGTTGATGCGCATCATATGGTACCGAACCCGACTCGGGCGGCATTAATTGACCAGCTGCGGAATTCTTTTAAAGAAGTTCGCGACGTTCAGCCAATATTTTACAAACTCCGAGCGATAAAAAGTGAAGACGAGATTAAAAATATTCAAAAAGCAATTGATGTATCGATAGGTGCGTTTAATAAAGTAAAAGAAAATATCGATACGTACAATTATGAGTATGAGATTGAAGCAGATTTTTCGTATGCATTTCGACACGAAGGCGCCCAAGGCCATGCCTATGAACCAATCGTTGCCTCCGGCCGCCATGCCTGTACGCTGCATTACAATAAGAATAACGAAGCTGTTGAGAAAAATGCACTCGTCCTACTCGATATTGGTGCGCGATGGAATGGATATGCAGCGGACATTACACGAACCTATGCAGTGGGTGAGGTTTCTGAACGTGAAAAGGCAGTACATGCTGCGGTTGAACGAGCGCACTATGAAATTATTTCATTATTGAAACCTGAGTTAGGTGTTAAAGAATACCATGAAAAAGTTGATGAAATTATGAAGCGTGAATTAAAAGAATTAGGGCTGTTAAATAAACCTGATGATTATCGAACCTATTTCCCGCATGCAGTTAGCCATGGTTTAGGCATTGATGTTCATGACCCACTTGGTATGCCAAAAACATTTAAACCAGGCATGGTGTTAACAGTTGAGCCGGGTATCTATATTCCAGAAGAGGGAATTGGGGTGCGAATTGAAGACAATATTCTTATTACTGAAACTGGCCATAAAAACCTATCCGAAACCCTCTCAACCTCTCTGTGATATACTAATAATTAATAATGAAAACACAATTTCTTGTATTTCTTTTACGTTGGGCACTGAACGCGCTTGGGTTTTGGGTGGCGTTTCGTATACTCGGTACTGGGTATGACGATGTCGATGTTACGGCCGGTTTTTGGGGCTTTCTGTTTGCTGGCTTCATTTTCTCGGTGGTAAATAGTTTATTTAAACCGCTCCTTGTTATCGTTTCATTACCAGCAATTCTTTTAACTCTAGGTCTGTTTACTATTATCGTAAACGGCATTATTGTGTATCTTTCACTGAAACTCGCACCGGGCGTAGATATGTCATTTGGTAACTCAATTATTACCGGAATCATCCTAAGTCTGGTAAACTATATAGTAAGTGCTGTCGTAGAAATACGCAGTGAAACCAGTAGGAGTAAATAAATGAGCATTGATACTATTTTGCAAATTATTATGATTGGCTCTGCCATCTTAATGATTGTTTCTATTCTATTACAGCAACGCGGCGCAACCCTTGGTGCTGGTTTTGGTAGTTCTGGTGAACTTTACACGACTCGTCGTGGTGTCGATAAAAACCTCTTTGAGGTGACGATTGTTTTTGCAGTTATATTTATACTGTCTATCCTGACCGGTCTTCTTATTCCTAGCTAATTATAAAAAAGGTAACACGTGGCTGATAACGAACCTAATAAGTGGCGTCGCATTCCGAAAATGAGTTTTAGCTCTAAAGAGCTTTCTCGTCGTATGAAAAAAGTAGAGGGTGCAACGGTTAAGCACGCTCGAAGGTTTGTGTTTAAGCGTTTGGATAACTTCCGTGAGGTTCGTCGCCGAATTGCGTTATGGGTATTAGCTATCGGTATTATTATTGGTGCAACTGGGTTGCAATACTTGTGGTACCAAAATGATTACCAGACGGTAGCAAATGCATCTGGCGGTACTTACGCCGAAGCAGTGCTTGGGCCAGTCGACACCCTTAACCCAATTTTTGCTAAATCAAGCGGGGAAGAAGCAGCCGGTGAACTCCTTTTCTCACGTCTACTTACCTATGATAAAAGTGGTCGCCTGAACTACGACCTTGTTGATAGTATGGCAGTAAGTCCTGATGGTAAAACATACACCTTTACTATTCGACCTGACGCACGTTGGGATGATGGTATGTATGTTCGTGCTCGAGACGTTGTGTTTACAATGAATCTTTTAAAGAACCCTGCAACTCGCTCAACTATTACAGGTTGGGATAACGTAACAGCTAAGGAAATTGATAGCCGAACCGTTGCTTTCGAACTTCCTGCTGTGTATGCTGCTTTCCCTCACGCATTACGATTCTTGCCAATCCTTCCAGAGCATGTTCTTCGTGACATCGAGCCAGCTGCACTTCGTGAAAACTCATTTAGCTCTAAGCCGGTAGGTAGTGGCCCATTCACTTTGAGGTTGCTTCAAGAAGTGGATAACGCGAATGGCCGCAAGATTGTTCACCTTGCAAAAAGCGACTCATACTTCCTAGGAACTCCAAAACTCGATCGAATCCAACTCCACGTATATAAAGATATTGATGGCATTAAGCGAGCGCTCGCTACTTCTGAGGTGAATGCAGCTACCGATTTAACGGTAACTGATTCGAATGCCATAACGGGCGATAGGTATGCTGTCGAGCACCGTGCTGTGAATAGTGGTGTGTATGCCTTAATGAATACCACAAGCCCAGTGCTTCAAGACAAGAAGGTGCGGCAAGCATTGCAAGCGGGTACAAATACAGAAGAGGTGCGCGATGCATTGTCACCTCAACTACCTGAATTATATTTGCCATTTATAAATAATCAGGTAAGTGGTAATGTTCCGGCTAAACCTGTGTACGATGTCTCCCGAGCCAACCAACTCTTAGATGAAGCAGGCTGGGGAATGCAAGGTGATGTGCGTATGAAAGACGGCCAAGCGTTGAAGTTAAATGTGGTGACAACAAAGAATAATGATTTTGAGAAATCGTTAGAGATATTATCGAGCCAATGGCGAGAACTTGGCGTTACAGTAACCACGAATATTGTTGACCCGAATGACCCATCTCAAGATGTTGTTCGAGATATTCTTCAACCTCGTCAGTACGATGTATTGCTTTATCAGCTTACTATTGGTGGTGACCCAGATGTATATGCCTACTGGCATAGTTCACAGGCTACTACTGGCTTGAACTTCTCGAACTACAAGAACGCGATTGCGGACGATGCGTTAGTGAGTGCTCGTGCGCGAGTTGAAACTGATTTGCGTAATGCAAAGTATATTAACTTTGCAAATCAATGGCTTTCCGATGCACCAGCGATTGGATTGTATCAAGCAACCATGCAATACGTACACACAAAAAGTATCCATGCACTTCCTAAAGATTTCATACTAGTATCGAGCGCCGACCGATATGGCGATGTCCGATTCTGGTCGGTGGGCGACCGAATGGTTTACAACACACCGTAACCTATCCTTTATTTTAGACATAGAAAAAACCTACCGAAATGGTAGGTTGTTTCTATGGTGGGTGATGAGGGATTCGAACCCCCGACCCTCTCGGTGTAAACGAGATGCTCTAGCCAACTGAGCTAATCACCCTTACCTCACGATATTGTACACGAATCGACCCCTGATTGCAATAATTGTTGACGGTGTTAGCCCATCTCTTTAAAAAAGACATTAACGGTGGTATAATAAATCGCAATGTGCGCGCGTGCTGGAATTGGTAGACAGGCTAGCTTGAGGTGCTAGTGTCCGCAAGGTCGTGGAGGTTCAAGTCCTCTCGCGCGCACCAAGAAATTATGACAACTGTATTGAATTAAGTCACCATATATAGACGGTGGCTTTTTATTTGTCTGAACGCCTAAAACTCGTTTGGGGGTGAAATATAATATTTAGGCGTGGGGTTATCTCATTCTGGCTTCGATTCTGTATATGCTTGCAACATACGACAACTTCATTCATAACTAATGTCGGTCACCTCATACGGTGCGGAGATCTCGACTCGTCAGAGTCTGGATCCCTGCACCGTGCAGGCAACGGGCAACACGCCCAACAGCAGGAGAGGAATGGCTTCATGGATTTTCGTGAGCTGGGAACACTCGCTGACACGGTTGCCACCGAGATCCGGGGTGCATTTCAAGCGCACACCGGATCGAAGTGGCAAAACGTGGACGGCCAGGAGAAGGCAGTTTCGTTCGACATCGAGGCGCCCGCGCTTCGGGGTCAGAACATCCGAGAGCTCAACCCCGATGGTCTCGGCTACACGGGGAACTTCAACTCTCGGCTACGGTCGGCCGGCGGCACCCACGTCAACGGTCACCTGTCCGGACAGACACTCCACAGTGTGCACTTCGATCCTGAGATCGTCGGCGACGAGTACACCGGCAAAGTCACGGTCAGAGACCGCTCTGGCGCGTTTGACTACGACCTCTGAGATCATCGTCGCCGCACAAACCCGCACCCGACGGGTGGAGAGAGCTCCTTGCTGAGCCCTCCACCCGCGGAAGCGGGTTCTTTTAGTTCTTGAGTATGTCCATCTGTTGGAGTCGGTGATGGAGTAGGCGTGTTTATCATTGTTTCCACTTACGCTTGCAACACACATCAAGTTCCTTCATAACTAATATCAGTCACCTTTGGCGGTGTAGAGCTCTCGACTCATTCTGAGTCCGGATCCCTGCACCGTGCAGGCAGTCAGGCGATTGCCTGCAAAACCGAAAGAAGGTGAAGTATGTCGTCAACAGAAACCGAGTCGGTGATGGTGGTTACCACGGACACTTGCCCGGGTCGTGAGATCGCGGACTACGTGGAAACAATCATCTTGGACACTACGGTGAACCGGAGATCTAACAATGATGTAGGCGATGCCATGGCCAAACTCGTCACAGATATTGCGGTAAAGGCCAGCAAGATGGGTGCGCATGCGGTGGTCGGGCTCACCTACACAGTGACGAACGTGAACGACTACTGGTTCATCATTGTCATGATAGGGACGGTCGTCACACTCCACCCAAGAGTCGCGATCGACAACGAGGTGAAGAAGTGACAATTGTTGTCTACACTATGCCGGGGAGTGTTGCATGCACTGCTAACTATCGGGCGCTCGAGTCCGCCGGCATCGAGTATGAGGTCATTGACCTTTCGCATGATGTCGTTGCACAGGAGCTAGTCAAGAGGTTGGGTTACCAGCATGCACCTGTGGTGGTGACTCCATGGGAGCACTGGTGGGGGCTTCGAGCCGACAAGATCGATCAGCTCGTGGCGGTGCTTCGCTGCCAACGCGAAGTGGAAGCGGCGAAGAGTGCTCTGGAGGAGGCAATCTTCGAGCTGCAGGGTCGCCAGCCCCAGGCTACCGCCCCGCCCTCCGAATAACCGGACGAGCTCACGTAGCCCATCCCAGTATGACCCGCAGCCGTGGGTGAAGAGAGCTCCTCGTTCGAGCCCTTCACCCGCGGAAGCGGGTTCCTTTTATTTAGATTAGATGGAAATTAGTCGTCTTTTTTAGCAACGAGCAGAAGGATTCCTCCAACAAGGCTCACGAAGATGAGGGTACATACGCCAAAAGTAACAGTATTCTTTTTTGTGCCCTTATAAATGCCGTAAGAAATAATAGTCATCGGGATCATCCAAGCAAGTGGAATAATAGTCCAACCAATTGAAATAGTGCTAATAAGGTTGAAAACAAATGCTACAAGTTTCAATGTTTTATCTGTTTCTGGGGTAATTTGTGTGCTGGTTTCGGTCATTGGATATCCTTATCTTTAAAATTATCTTAATTTTAGCACGGAAACCTCTCTAGGGTAAGATATTCGGTGGGTCACCAACCATTGCTTAAAAGCCAAATCTATGTTACTATTACAGATAAGGAAGCCCCGAAATGTGGGCATATTTTTATGACAGCGGTAAGACGAGGGAACTAAAAGCTTGCTTTTATTTCCGAGACGACCCGTTGGCAAAATTAAGGAACCAATTATGAAAGACCCAAACCAGATTCGCAACGTTGCTATCATCGCTCACGTCGACCACGGAAAGACGACGCTTCTTGATGGCCTATTAAAACAAAGTAACACTTTCCGTTCTAACCAAGCTGAAATGGACCAGTCCCTTATTATGGACAGTGGCGACCAAGAGCACGAACGTGGAATTACTATTACCGCTAAGCAGACTTCTGTTTATCACGGTGACTACAAAATTAACATTATTGACACTCCGGGACACGCTGACTTCTCTGGTGAAGTTGAACGTACTCTCAACATGGCCGACGGTGTACTTCTTATTGTTGACGCTCAAGAAGGTCCAATGCCACAAACTAAGTTCGTACTTTCTAAGGCACTTGAACTTGGTTTGAAGCCAGTTGTTGTTATTAACAAAATCGACAAGCCATCTCGTCGTATCGACGAAGTGATTGACGAAGTTTCTGACCTCTTCTTGGAACTTGCTATTAGCGACGATCAACTACACTACCCTGTGTACTACGCAATCGGCCGTGAAGGTAAAGCATGGACATCACTTCCTGATAACCCTGCTGAACACACCGACCTTACTCCAATCTTTGACGCAATCATCAATGATATTCCTGCACCTACAGTTGAAATCGACAAGCCATTCCAAATGCTTGTTACTTCACTTGCATACGATACTTTCCAAGGTAAGTACGCAATTGGTCGTATTACTCGTGGAACAATCAAAAAAGGCCAAGGAATTGTACTTATGAAGCGAGAAGGTAACATTGTTGCCTCTAAGATCGATAAAGTATTTGGTTACCGTGGTCTTACTCGTGAAGAAATCGAAGAAGCTGGTGCGGGTGACATTGTTGCCATCACTGGTATTGGCGATGCTCACATTGGTGAAACACTTGCTGACAAAGAAAACCCTGAAGCTCTTCCAGTTATCGATGTTGAGGCACCAACACTTAGTATGTACCTTGGTCCAAACACAAGCCCACTTAAGGGTAAAGAAGCGAAGTACAACACAAGTCGCCAAATTGGTGACCGTCTACAACAAGAACTTGAAACCAACGTATCACTTCGTGTACGTGACGAAGGTATTGGATTTGTTGTTTCTGGACGTGGTGAACTTCACCTTTCAGTTCTTATCGAAACACTCCGTCGTGAAGACTACGAATTTGAAGTTGGACGACCTCAAGCCGTAACTATCGAAGAAGATGGCGTTACAAAAGAACCTGTTGAAGAACTTCTTGTTGAAGTTGGTGGTGAATTCCTCGGTGCTGTTAGCCAAGAAATGGGTGCACGCCGTGCAACTACTCTTAAGCAAGAACAAACGGCTTCTGGCGCAACACGCGTTACCTTCATTATTCCTACTCGTGCAATGATTGGCCTTCGCAACATTCTTATGACCGCTACTAAGGGTACTATCATCATGAACAGCTTGCCTCATGGTTACCAACCACTTGGTGCGAAACTGCAACAACTTCGTAACGGTGCGCTTATTGCTACTGAAGCAGGTTCAACAACTGCTTTCGCACTTGATAACGCTGCTGCTCGCGGAACACTTTATGTTGGTCCAGGCACAACCGTATACCAAGGTATGATCGTTGGTCTTTACAACCGTTCAGGTGACCTCGATGTTAACGTTTGTCGTGGTAAGCAACTTACTAACATGCGTACTTCATCAAGCGATGGAACAATTCAATTGACTCCATTTACCGACCTAAGCCTTGAGCAATCTATCGACTTCCTTGAAGACGATGAACTTCTCGAAGTAACACCAAAGAGTGTTCGTCTTCGTAAGCGATTCCTCGATCCTAACCAACGCAAACGCAATAAATAATCGCTTACACTTGCACTCTTATTAACAAAGCCGTATCCTTGAATTAACTATCAACGAGGAGCCTGCTGTTTATGAGTATGATTGACCGTGAAGACGGAGTGTTATTAATCGAAGAAGAGGTGAATGATTGGTTAAATCCAGAAGTTGAACATCCAGCTTCCGACTTTCATGGCGTACGGTTGTACTATGGCCGGATGTCAGTAGGTTTCGACGCTAAAATTGATACTGTAACAGCCATACCAACAGACGCACTTGTTGAGCTTCGAGGAATTGATAGCGTTGAACCAGAAACTGGTAATTACCTTGCTGTTCACGATCTAGCTGCTCTTACGAACGATGACTATCCAGATTATCCACTAACTATTGATGAAGAAAAACCAGAGTTTAAGATTGGCGCCTGTACTAAAGCCCTCGAAGCGCTGGACGTATTGAAAGCACGGCTAAATGAAATTACTCCAGGCGATGAACACGAATTTCGTACAAGCTTAGAACAAGATGCGATATTGGGCATTGGTGGAATTATACATCGAAGAGCTGCTGAGCGCGCTCACCAACTCGTTAATGACTTAAACAAACAAATCGCTTTGATTAAAACTAATAAACCTTGGGTAATTGCAAAAACACCCGAAGGCCCAATTACGGGTCGACTTATAGCTTTCGAGGCGAAAAGTGAACGGAACCACCCTGCTATCCGTCCAATTGTATTAACAGCTTCGCATGAGCGAGCATATTTACCTATCAACAGCACCCTTGGCCCAGACTGGTTAGTATTCGAATACAAGGAATACGTAGAACCTGACAATAAGTAGTTGTTCACTAGTATCTGGGAGTCTATACTAGTGAGAGTATGGTTAAAAAAATAAACACAGATCCAATTACTGACCCGATTAAATCGGCATTAGTAAAGACGACTGGAATTCTTTTGAAAAGTGGTAAGGACGTCGACGAAAGCCTCGGCGAATTATTACTTGATGTTCAGAAAATGAATGTGTATGGCGACGGAAAAACATTTGTTGACTTGGTGCCAGGCCGTCGATTAAGTTCTATAAAAGAAGAATATAAACTTCTAAAAAAAGACCCCGATTTTGACTTACGTGATTTTGTAACGCGTCATTTTTATGATGCGACTGAAGGTGTATATCAGCGTGTGTACGAAAGTAGCCCCGACCACACACCACTCGAGCATATTGATGAACTTTGGACTTTCCTAGAGCGACGCAATCGAGTGAGTCGAGGCTCATTATTAGCATTGCCTTATAAATATATTGTTCCGGGTGGGCGTTTCAACGAACAGTTCTATTGGGACACGTATTTCATTATGCTTGGACTAGCTTCAAGTAAACGATGGCGACCTATTGAAGGTATGATGAAAAATTATACTTACCAAATTCGTAAGTATGGGTACATTCCAACAGCGAATCGGTCATATTTATTAAGCCGTTCACAACCGCCATTCTTTTCACATATGGTTGAACTGCTTGCAAATCAGAAAGGTAAACAAGTATTACGTGAATACTTGCCGTACCTAACTGCCGAGTACCGTTTTTGGATGAAGGGTAAGCCGAAACTTGCCGCTACTGAACACCGTGCGTATCGAAGGCTTGCCGAGATGCCCGATGGATCTTTGCTAAACCGATATTACGATAACAAATCAACTCCACGCCCGGAATCTTTAAAAGAAGATATTGAAACCGCTGAACTATCTGGCCGAGTAGATAATAGACGATTGTATCTTCACTTACGGGCAGCTGCAGAATCTGGTTGGGATTTTAGCTCACGTTGGTTCTTGGATCCAATGGATATTAAGACAATTCACACAGCCGATATTATTCCAATCGACTTAAACAGTTTGTTATATCATTTAGAAACAACAATTGCCGATGCCTACAAAGCGTCATTCAACCTCATTAAAGCTCGGCAATATAGGCAAAAAGCCAAAGTGCGTAAGCAAGCAATTCAAGACTATTTATGGAGTGAAGAAGAAGGTTTTTATAAAGACTTTAATTTCCATCACAGTGCTCATACGAGCGTCACAAGTTTAGCAGGGGTATTTCCATTATTTGTTAACCTTGCAACACAAGAACAAGCTGATAAGGTCGCCGATGTTATCAGGAAAGACTTCCTCCAGCCTGGCGGATTAGTAACAACGCTCATTGAAAACGGTCAACAATGGGACTCACCGAATGGTTGGGCGCCATTGCAATGGGTAGCCATTAAAGGACTTCGTAATTATGGTCACAATGATTTAGCTGATGAAATTGCCAGCCGATGGGTTGAACTGAATGAAAAGGTATATGCGCAATCACAAAAATTTGTTGAGAAATACAATGTTGAAAGTGACGATGGTTTAGGTGGCGGTGGAGAATATGTATTGCAGGATGGATTCGGTTGGACGAATGGAGTTTACGAAGCTCTGAAGCGTAACTTTAGAGGTTAGATCTTCACCACGAGTAGCAACATAGCTACACAAAAGAACGCAATAAAAAGTGACTCGAAGATGAGCAGGTAATTGTGTAACTTCTTAATCAGCGCATATAAAACGAGACTAATTATTGTTAGGGCTGTACCAATTTGAATAAATAAAGCTGAGATATCAGGTAGATTCGATGCATAAAAACTCAATAGTATGAGGAAAATTATCATAGAAATACCAACAATAGTTGCAGCTAGTTGATGGATCGCTTGGAAGCGGCTATTTGTAGCACTTGCTGGAACCCAAGACATGATGAGTTGTGCACCATAAGAAATAATTAATAATAAATAGGTGACTGCGGGCAGGTTGTAGGTAGGTATAAGCCAAAACCATATGAACGAATAGAATAATGCCCCGCCGAACGTAAGAAATAGCGCCATCAAAAAATACGTATCGCGATGTGTACCAAAATGAAGGCTTAGTGAGGCATTCTTGCCGATTGGTCGCTTAGCAATAATAAAGCCACTCATTACAAGTAGGGCTATTAATATAACCGCACCAATAACCCGTATAACCTCAGCCCACTCAACCATTAAAAAATCTTCTCATCCTTTAACTCTTTTGGCAAGAAACCTTTTTCGTGCTGAAAGTCTGCTTCCCATTTATACCCTTTTCCGTAATCAAGGTCTTTCATTAGTTTTGTTGGGGCATTGCGTAAATGGAGTGGAACGGGCGCGTCTGGGTATTGTTTGGCAAGCCGCTGTGCATTATTCATAGCAGTGGTTGTGGCGCGAGATTTTTCAGATTTTGCGAGGGCTGTTGCAACGTGAAAAAGTATATAGCTTGATTCTGGCATACCTACACGTTCTACGCCCTGAAAAGCATTGAGGGCTAACCCAAGAGCCCCATTCCCAGCTAATCCGATATCTTCAGAAGCGAAGATTACCATACGGCGTGCAATAAACTTGGGGTCTTCACCCGCATCAATCATTCGGGCCAGGTAATATAATGTTGCATCAACATTACTTCCGCGCATACTTTTAATGAATGCTGAAATGACGTTATAGTGCATGTCGCCTTTTTTATCGTAGCCAGGGACTCGTTTTTGAGCTGCGGTTTTAACCACTTCAACATCAACTTTTTTGGCCATATTTAATGCTAGTTCAAGGTTTCCTAAAGCAACGCGGGCATCGCCACCAGATAATTCAGCAATATAATCAAGGGCTTCATCGGAAACACGTTTCGTCGCTTTTTCCTCTGTTGCAGCATGTTTCAGAATAGCAATGATATCTTCTTTTATGAGTGGTTCAAGTACCAGTACGCGGCTACGGCTTAAAAGGGGAGTGATTACTTCGAAACTGGGGTTTTCGGTTGTTGCGCCAATAAGTGTAATTAAACCAGATTCTACATGGGGCAAGAATGCATCTTGTTGGGCTTTATTGAAACGGTGAATTTCATCAACAAACAAAACAGTTCGAAGTTGAAGGTTCCAATTTTGACGGGCATGTTCAACAATTCGCTCAACATCTTTTTTGCCACTAGTTACAGCAGAGATTTCAATAAACTCCGCTTCAACCTCGCGGGCGATAACTCGGGCTAGTGTGGTTTTTCCGCTACCGGGTGGGCCCCACAATATAAGACTTACAGGTTCGCGATTTTTAACAATTTGACGAAGAATTTCTTTATCACCTAACAAATGAGATTGCCCAACAACTTCATCAAGTGTGTGTGGACGCATACGTTCTGCTAATGGGATACCTCGGGACATGTACCTATTATACCTTGATACTGTGCAACCACTCACAACAGGGATATAATAGGCGTATGTAATATGTATCGAGTAGATTATTCTACGTATTGCGTAGCAGCTTTCATCAATCAGCAGTTTCATGTTTGAATCAAACCGAGGAGACACCATGAATAAGCAGGAAGACGACCACTATTCCTACAGAGTACCGCTTGCGGTAGAGAGAGGGCTGTTTGTCTCGTTTGCAATTCTTGTGGTTGTTGCTGTTTGGGCGACCCTTGAGTATGCCGTCCCCACGGTTATGCAATTTTTTGCAAATGTGACAATGAGCTGAGCGTTGATGCAACAAGAGGGAGTGACGGTGAGTGCTTGGTTGGTGCGTAATAGCACTTGGCCAGGCCTCCCGCCCTCCTCATTTTTTTATTCTCGTGTGTGGATGTAACCTTGTCGGAAATGCCGACCTCTGGTAGAATAGACTAAGTTCAAAACTGTGCGGCTCTTTAGCTCAGTGGTAGAGCAGAGGCCTGAAGAGCCTTGTGTCCCCAGTTCAAATCTGGGAGGAGCCACCAAAGAAAATCTCTCATTTAGATGGGAGTTTTTCTTTATTAAAATACCATTCTGCCATAACGCTTGTGTTTGTTATTTGACGGGAGTAAGCTTGGTATATAGTGAAAAAAATGCGCTCGGGTTTTAGTCTTGTTGAAATTATCATCGTTGTTGCGGTAATTGGAATTTTAGCCACTATTGCTGTTTTGGGCTTAAGTAGGTTTCAGGCCGACTCTCGTGACTCTCAAAGAAAAGCAGATATTGGAGTAATCAGCGAACGACTTGAGAAATATTTTGATAAATACGGAGCCTACCCTAGTTGTACTGCTCTCCAGGGCGACGTTACTGCTGTTAGTAGCGGTTTAGTAGCAATTGAAGGTAACGCACTCGCTGCTCCAACTTCGACGACTCCAAATAGCTCGTCTGTTAAATGTGCCACTTTGGCTACTGACGATGATTCGTATGCGTACATTGGGGCTGATTGTGTAGTGGATGAGGGCTGCGGAAGTTGGCAGCTACAGTATTCTGAAGAGAATTCAAATACAACCGTCACTATTCAAAGCCGACGTATTGCAACCGACATCCCAACTGTACCCGCAGAGGAAGTGCCTACCCCTCCGGCTCCTGGCCAAGCCTTCACGATAGCGCAAATTGAAGATATTTGTGAAGACGAAGCTATCGCACCATCAGGTTACAACATTATGCACGGTGCTGGTATGGGCGCTACAACAACGGGAACATCTGGCCCTGACCTTATTTACGCCGGTAGTGGAGCGAACATAATTTATGGTGGAGCGGGAAACGATATTCTTTGTGGTAATACTGGTGCAGATATTTTATATGGTGATGATGGAGTCGACTATATCATTGGTGGCTCGGGTAGTGACACACTTCGTGGAGGCCTAGGCAACGACTTATTGAGCGGACTGAGTGGTAGTGACCAGATATACGGAAATGACGGCGATGACATTCTCTATGGCGGAAGTGGCATAGACACACTGGACGGTGGTATTGGAAACGACAAGGCTAACGACCCAAGCAACGGTAATTACGTATCAATTGAGACAATTTTCTAAGAAAAAGCTACCCTAACCCCGTTGGACCCTTGCTCAAACTACTGTTATTCTGTATAATTCATCAAGTGCGCGGGTGTAGCTCAGCTGTTAGAGCGCATCCTTGCCAAGGATGAGGCCCAGGGTTAGAGTCCCTGTACCCGCACCAAATAAAATGTCCCAGTGTAAGCTGGGGCTTTTTATTTGCTATAATCACACATAGCAGAATCTTAAATAAAGGGACAATATGGAATCACTAAAATACAAAGACCTCGCCGACTCTATAAAGAATGTCTTTTTAAACTCCAGTATTAGCTTTGATAAAAAAATTACGAAGTACAGTAATGAGCAAAATGATTATATTGCTGATCAGATTTGGTTTAATGCAGCAGAAGAGGTGGATGGTAAACCGCCTATAGTTTACTCGGTTGTGACGCCGTGGGATTCTGTCAGTAACACCGCACCTCAACACGCCATAGTTTTTCAGGGTGGGGAAGTTATAGCAAATAAAGACTTCACTCATTTTGCGGACCAGCGAACGGCGATAATGGGATCGATTACCCTAAATTATGTAGCGTTAGAACAAAAGAATATACTAATCTATGGCTGCGGAAAAATTGCTCGGTGCAGTGTGGCAGCATTATCAGAGTTGCATCAAGTTGATTCGATAACATATACAAACCGTCGAGGTCATTCTAGTGATGAGTTTGAAGAGTATTGTAGTAGTGTCGGCGTCAACGCTTCATTCTCGTCAGCACCTGAGCTTTCAAAATATAATGTCGTTCTATTACACACAGACGCAAGTTCCCCAATCTTTACAAAAGAAATGTCTTCCAGCCTTTCAACACCTGCGATAGTGGCGAGCTTTAAAACTGAAGAGCTTGACTCGGAGCTTACAGTAGCCAATGATACTCAATTTCAAATAAGAAACCTAGATTCAGAGCTCGAAAAACTGAATGCAAAAAACAGCATTAGCCTTCAAAGATTATTTAGTGCAAGTGAAGACTTAAAGCAGGATTTAATAGTCTATTCGTCGGGTGGTTCAACTCAGCAAAATGTAGCAGTACTCAAGCTTTTGATATAGTACTTTTCTACATAAGCATATAAGACTCTCACTTCCTGCTATAATTATGGCTAATGAAAGAAGTAAAGACAGTAGTAGTAACTGGTGGTAGTGACGGCTTAGGAAAAGCACTCGTTGATTCTTTGGTTGCTTCGGGGTTTAGAGTAGTCAATGTCTCAAGGCGCAAAAACGACAAGGCAGATGTTAATATCCTGAGCGACCTATCGACGGCTGATGGTATAAAAAATGCTACCGAATCTATTTTGAAAATAGAAACGCCCCTTAAAGCTATTATCTATTCGGCTGGCGTTTTATCATTCAACGATGCAAGTTCGGTTAATGAGATAGATTATGAGCGAGTTTTTAGTATTAATACGAAAGCTCCAATGTTTATGACAAGCGAATTGCTCGACAGGTTAAAAACTGACGAGACAGATATTGTGATTATAAACTCGGTTGCTGGTATTCAGTCTTACCCTGCACAAATTCTATATAATTCCTCTAAGGCTGCCCTTCATAGTTACACGAAGGACCTAAGGGAAACGCTTAGTTCAACTGCTTCTCGTGTTATCGGAATCTATCCCGGTATGCTCGATACAGACATGGCTCAAAAAATTCCTGATGGTGCGATGCCTAAAAGCAAACATCCTGCTATTAGTCCTACGGCATTGGCGGACTATATTGTTTACACAATAAACCTTCCAAAAGTTATGGAAGTGTCTGATATTGTTATAAATAGAAAAAAGCGTTCAACCCATATATAAGCTATATATGATGGTGAGATAACTCGACTTGCTATAATATGCTAATGGATATCCTCCCTTATATTTTTATTGCCTTCGCAGGAATTGTCGCAGGTATTTTGTCTGGTATAAGTGGCGGTGGCGGCGGCATGCTCATGATCCCCGCCTTTATTCTTGTCGGACTTCCTCCTCAAGTTGCTGTCGCAACAGGAAAGATGAATGGCCTAGGTGCTGCATTGGGAGGTTTGTCGGCATTTGCCAAAACAGGACATATTCGCAAAGATATTCTAAAAGTGATGATACCGATTGCAATAGTTATCGGACTCGCAACGCCTTTTATATTCGCGGCGATTAATAGCAATTCCTTTCAATTTATATTAGGTCTGATTTTGCTTCTACTCACGCCAACGTTGTTTATTAAGAAAAAACAATTGCACACCCCAAAGAAAAAGCACAAAGTCGCCGGTTACATATCCTACAGCGGTGTCTTGACGATGCAATCTTTATTTGGAAGCGGAGTAGGGAGTCTCGCTTTATTCGTGCTGACTTTATTGTTCGGCACTACTAAAATTGAGGCTAACGCAACAAAAAGGGCAGTTACGGCAGTATTAACACCACTTACCTTCGTAGCTTTACTTGTTGGAGGCTATGTGGCTTTATTGTATGGAATTATCGGTTTTGCATCGGTATTTATCGGTACTCGGATAGGTACTAAGATAGGACTGAAAAAGGGAGAGCGGTTTGTAACAATCGCTATGGCAATTACGATTGCAATTGCTGGTACGGTTTTGATGGTAAGTGCGCTAGAGAGCAGTTAACTGTCGAGCTAATTACCTCAACATAGCCGTAATCATAAGTACCGTAAACAACACCCAGTCATTAATAATATGCGCACCCGTTGATACCCAGATATTTTTCGTACGAATGAACGCGAGTGTCAAAGCAATACGCGCACCCGCAATGATAACCATCACTTGAATAATGTTCCATTGATAGGTAGGTAAGTGAAGTGCTCCAAACCAAATTGCCGAAATCAACCAAGCCCACAAGATAGCTTTTTTCCTCGAAACGCCAAAGCGCAAATGAAGAATAGATAAAGTGGCAAGAAACGGAATGATAACAATTAATTCTTCACCAAGTAGCTGAATTGCTGTGCCAGTGTAAAAGGCTAATAGTTCGCCAGCACCTGCACCAACGAGTCCATCACCTGCTGCATTTCCCGCTGTCGGGAATCCAAATACGGTAACAAGTAGCGCAAGGATTGGTGTTAACACCATATTGAAAGCTGCGAATACTACCATCAACCAGTAGTCTTTTAGGCGCGGTTTTTTAAATATTGCTTTCCAAGATGTCCTTAATAATAACGCGAATGTAACGAGGGGGATCGCCATAAAAAGAATACGAGGTAAGATACTCTCAATATTATTGCTAGCAGGATAGAAACTAAGTACCAGGAAGCCTACAAAAGTACTTGCCCATGCGACAATCCATTTCCAAGTTTCTACCTTTACAGGCTTATCGTTGTAATAAGGAAAATCAACAGTATTCTGCTCTTCGATTAATTTTCCAAAACGGTCATTAGACTTGTCTTTGTTTGTCGCCATTACACCCTCCTTTATGATGTATTAACTATCTATTAAAATTACTCCGAGGTCAATTATTTAGTTCTTGCATTAAAGTACTTTAACCTTCTACACTAGGTATATGAGTACTCAACCGGGCGAATCTCAAGCCTACACAATTAGAGAAACTGCAAAACTCACCGGGCTAGCAGAAAGCAACCTACGCTACTACGAAACTATTGGCTTAATCCCGTCCGTAAAAAGGGATGCTAGTAGTAAGTATCGTGTATATAGCGAAGAAGATGTTAACTACATCGTTTCTATTGCATGTCTTAGTGCAACCGGTATGTCTATTGACGATATGAAAGAATATCTTTCAAATGTCGATAAGGGCGAAGTTGCTGCTAACGAGCAGATACGTTTACTCGACGATCAAAACCTTAGGCTTGTCGAAGAAGAACGTAATCTTAAACTCCGTCAAAAATATCTTAAAACCAAAGCTGAATATTGGAAGGCTGTGGCAAATAAAGATATGACACTTGCAAACAAAATCAGTATTAAAGCTGTAGCAATCGCCAAAGAAGTAAAACTCTCTCAATCTGCAAACTAAATAATTAAACGAAAGGTAACATTTTATGAATGTTCTTATTACTAATGCCCATTTAAATTACCCAAACTGGTCTGAAGGTACATTAAACAAATCAATGATCGAAGTCGCTAAGGACTATTTCGTCGAACAAGGCCACGAAGTTACGGAAACGAATATCGAAGATGGTTATATCCCTGACGAAGAAGTGCAAAAGCATGTTGATGCAGACCTAGTGATTCTTCAAACCCCCATTAACTGGTTTGGTGCTCCCTGGATATATAAAAAGTATGTAGACGAAGTATTTAATTCAGGTCTTCATTCAAAAATTTTACTTGATAACGACGGACGAACCCGCTCAGACCCAGCTCGTCAGTACGGTACTGGCGGACATATGTTGGGTAAGAAATTTATGGTTGCTGCGACTTGGAATGCACCAACTGAGACGTTTGATAATCCCGACAGTGTGTTATTTGAGGGGAGTAGTGTTGATGACTTGCTTCTTAATATCACCTCTAATTATAAGTTTGTTGGCTACTCAGTTTTAAAGAGCTATGGTATTCATGATATTTTCAAAGATACTGCAGACATCCCAGCTGGCTTGGCTGGTTATCGCGAGTATTTAGGATCTATTTCTTAGTTGAAGGCTTCTTGCGTAATCGTTTAGAAGGCTCGATTATCAATCGCTTTGACAATCCCTTAATGCTCTTTGCGAGTGATGGAGATTTCACAGATTCAGAAGCTAATTGCGCTGCGTGCTTGGTGACAATATCCTGCAGGGCAACATCATAATCTTTCACCATTCTCGTATCTTTGAAATGTCGTTTAGCATGGTCGTGGCAGTCGTGTCGCTTTATTTTACTTAGCTTACCAATAGCAACAATCATCTCGGCTGAGTTATCTACAATAAAGCCTGTTTTGTTATTCTTAATAACTTCAGGAACAGCCCCGCGGTTAAAAGCAATGACTGGTGTGCCACAAGCATTTGCTTCTGCCATAGTAAGCCCGAACGGCTCTTCCCATTGCACTGGCACTAGGATAGCTGCAGCTTTCTGATAGTATTTAATGATTTGTTCTTTATCCAGCATGCCGAGGAACAAAATCTTGTCATTCAAAAATGGCTTCACATTCTCATCGAAGTACCAATAGTCTTGTTTTGAAAGGCTACCAGCTATGAATAGTCGGCGGTTAGACTGTATGGCTGCTTGCACGGCTTCTTTCACTCCCTTAGAAGGTGTGATGCGCCCTGAGTACATTAAATAATCCTCAGCATTTTCTTCATATGCGAAGAAATCAGACGAAATACCGTTGTAAACAGTTGCCGCGTAGTTAAGGTCGGGGGCATTTCGACGCTGGTTGTTTGAAATCGAAATAAAATACTGATTCGGAGAATGATGCATTGCAATCGCTTCTTTTCGCTCTTCATCCATAAAGTCATGCAAGATGTATACAATCGGTACTTTAGGAAATAGGGGAGCTAGGGGTAGTACTGATTCAAAATGGTTAAACACTACACAGTCAAATTCGCCAGCATTGGAACGCTCTAGCATGGTACGAGCCATAAGGGTGTCATACAAACTAAACCGATAATCTTGGAATAAATCAGTCGTACTTACCTTGCTGTCAAATTCGGCCATTTCGGTTGCAAGAGGACGAAGGCCACAGGTTTCAATGGCTGTAACGTCAAGTTTGGTACCTTCAGGTCCAAAAAAGGTAACTTCATGCCCACTCTTAGTTAAACCTTCAGCAATAGATTTAGCGACTTTTGCTGGAGAGTACGCAATGTCGTTAGGGACAGGAGTCTGTAAAAAACCACGAACCATCAAGGCAATTTTCATAGTACATTAATTATCCCACCTTATGAGTAAAATAGCTAGCTGACAGATGGGAAAAAGCATATGTGGTATGATTGGAACTATGAAGAGATGGCAAAACGTAAACGCTCTCTACCAAATATACCCTCGTAGTTTCTACGATGCATCTGGTGATGGTATCGGCGATTTAAATGGTATAACCGCGAAATTAGGGTATTTAAAAGGCGACGAAAAATCACTTGGAATAGATGCCATTTGGATTTCACCTTTTTACCCATCACCAATGGCTGATTTTGGGTACGATATTGCGGACTATTGCGATGTTGATCCGATCTTTGGTACGCTGGATGATTTCCGCTCTTTGCTTGTTGAAGCGCACCGCAACGACATAAAAGTAATGGTAGATTACGTTCCAAACCATACTTCGAATCAACACCAATGGTTCATTGAATCAAGATCTTCTAGAGAAAATTCCAAACGAAATTATTATGTATGGAAAGATGCAAAACCCGATGGATCCCCACCAAACAATTGGCTCAGTACTTTTGGTGGTTCGGCATGGGAATGGGATGAGGCTACTCAGCAATACTATCTACACAGTTTCTTAAAAGAACAACCCGATTTAAACTGGGATAACCCAGAAGTGCGCACTGAAATGGCGAATGTGTTGCGATTTTGGTTAGAAATCGGAGTCGATGGAATACGTGTTGATGTACCACGTTTTATCTCAAAAGACACAGAGTATCGAGACGACGATATAAACATGGCCTTTGGGGGCGAAGGAGGGATCAAGGATCCTTATCATAAACTCATACATAGTCGAAGTCAGTATGGGCCACAGCTCTTTGACTATCTTAATGAGTTAACTCAGATTGTAGACAAGTACGACGATAGAATAATGATATTTGAAGAATATCCAGAAGAAAGTCGAAGCATCGTTGAGCAGTATCGAGCATTCTATGACGTACACCCTGGCGTTGGTATGCCGTTCAACTTTCAAGGAATGCACTGTCAGTGGGACGCTGATGTTTTCGGCAGTTTTATCGATACTTTTCAGAAATTATTACATGCCGATGAACGCCCCCTATATTGCTTCGGGAATCATGACCAGCCACGTTTAGCGTCACGTTTTGGAAGTGAGCAGGCAAGGCTTGTAGCACTTCTTCAGTTAACACTTCCTGGGTTGCCGGTTATATATAATGGTGAAGAATTAGGAATGGAAAATGGTGAAATAGCATCTGATGAAATGCAAGATCCCGCTGGAGATCATACGCCAGGTATTGGTATGGGCCGTGACCCACAAAGAACTCCGCTACAATGGTCTGCTGAAGAATACGCCGGTTTTAGTACTGCAAAACCATGGCTTCCAGTAGGCATTCATTACCAAAACATTAATGTAGAAAACGAAAGTTCAGATGACGATTCATTCCTCGCCTTGTATCGAGAATTATTAGATTTACGCAAAGACAACATAACTTTACGAGAGGGCAATTTCCAACTATCGTCTAAAGTTTCCAGTCAAGTACTGAGCTACCGGCGCGAATCAAGTGAAGAAACATATGTTGTGGCTTTGAATTTTTCTACAGAATTAAAAGATGTCGATATTGGTTCAACTGGAAAACTGGTGATATCAACGCATCCGTTGTACCCTGCTATTTTAAATGAAACTCACCTAATACTTAAACCGTACGAAGGTGCACTCATACGTGTCGATAAGTAGACAAGTACGATATACTAAGTTTATAAACAGGGAGTTTTCATGGATCTAATTATTTGGCTAATCGTTATTGCTGTCGTCATTTTTATTTTGAGCGGGCTAAAAGTTGTTAATCAATATCAACGAGGCGTGGTATTAACACTCGGCCGCTTTACTGGTGTTCGAAACCCTGGTCTTAGAATTATCATCCCAATCTTCCAACAAATGAATCGTGTAGATATTCGTTCAACACCTATTGATGTGCCGAAGCAAGAAATTATCACAAAAGATAACGTGACTGCCGGTATTGATGCGGTTGTGTACTTTAAGGTAGTTGACCCAGCTAAAGCTGTGCTTGAAACAACCAACTATGTTTATGCGACTACTCAATTCGCACAAGCTGCACTTCGTGACGTTACAGGAAACTTCGAACTCGATGAGTTACTTCAAAAACGTGAAGAGATTAGCGAACGCATTAAAGAAATCGTTGATGCCGAAACCAGCAAATGGGGAATTGATATCGAAAACGTGAAGATGCAAAACATCGAACTTCCACAAGACATGAAACGAGCCATGGCAAAGCAAGCTGAAGCTGAACGTGAACGTCGTGCGAACATTATTGGTGCAGACGGTGAAAAGGTTGCCGCGCAAAACCTTGCAGATGCTGCGGCTATCTTTGCAAAGGTTCCTGGCGCACTCAACCTTCGTACTCTTGGAACACTTGAACGAATTAGTACAGAGCCAAGCCAGAAAACTATGATGCTATTCCCAGTTGAGTTAATTGATGCACTTCGTGGTGCAAGCGCAATTATTGGCGGCGACAAGAAATAACGGAACTCTTATGGCGATTAACAAAAACATTGAAATCAAAAAAGTTCGAACAAAAAGCGATAGAATTTCTAGCTTTATAACAAAAGTTGCTGGGTCTATACCATTCTTACTTATTAATGTCAGCTTTTTTACCTTTTGGATATTACTAAACTTAGGGGCGTTTGGTAGCCAATTTATTATTGATCCGTTTCCATTCAGCTTCCTAACGATGACAGTATCTGTGGAAGCGATCCTCCTATCTGTATTCGTAATAATGAACCAAAGGCGCGAAGCGAAGCTTGCTGAAGCTCGTACGGAACTTGATTACCATGCAGACTTAAAGGCGGAAGTCGATATTAATACGATTGTTAATATACTTGAACGATTTGCGGACAAACAGGGGATTGATGTTTCAGATTTGCTTACTGACATGAGAAACAATGAGACTAAAGAACTTGACCAGGCGATTAAGGACGAAGCGGTTAACGAGTAGCAGACGAGGACGGGATAATGGTATTATTTACAAAACAACGAAAAAGTGATATAATTATACTGTTCAAGAATTGAATCCGTCCCGAATCCAAGGAGATCCTCTTGCCTAAAAACAAGAAAGGCAACAAGTTGCGCACGGTCACTGTGATCGATGGCGCAAAGACAACCCACTGGCTGAAAAAAGACCAGTACGTCGACGTCTACAACAAGCGAACGAAAGTGGTAATACGGCGAGTATATGCTGGCCAGAAGGTCAGTATCAGCACCGTCACGACGACCTTCACTGCAGGGCGAGGCTACAGCTCAGATCCTGACAGCAACGCCTTCAGCGAACTGGACCTTAACCCCTTCCGCCCGGTCATCAACGGAGTTCGCAACCTGTTCCCCTGAACCTAGTTCCTGGGTCGACCCGACCAAATCAATTCTGAGGGCCTAGCTCGCACCATCCACAAAAGCTTAAAGCTCCGTGTCGATGATGCGGGCTTTTTGCTTTAAAAAGCCATCAGGTCTATACTGCATACCATAAGAAGTAAAAACAAAAAAAGGACATTCCATGGCAAAAAACGCATCTATCTGGTTCCGTAAAGTTCGGGGAAGTTATCTTCCAACAAGTTTCATTGGTTTGGTACTGTACTTCGTATACGTTGCATATATCGTAGCTGTTGTCGTTGACTGGTATTATCTTGGCCACAGTGGCTGGGTATTCTTAACAACTGTAATACCAGTGATTGTTGTTGCAGCGCTTATTTTGCAGTACATTGCTTCGAAGCACAGCAAATAGAAAGTGTAATGGTTAGTATGGTGGTAAAATAGGTACATAATGGATACCCTTACTGAACCTACCGAAACACCAGAGCCTAAAGAAACAAAACCTTCAAACTATAAAAAAGAATTAATTATCGGTTCGATAGTTGTTGTCGCGGTTGCCCTTATCGTAACTGGTATTGTTTGGGCAATTAATAATAGTGGACCTAAAATCGACTATCAGCCAGCAGTAGCTTGTGAACTTCTTACCTTAGACGAAGCCAAAGAACTAATGGGTAACAACGCCGTTGGAAGCGCCGTAACAGCACCAGTTATTTCTGGCGATATCTCTACAAGCAAATGTGGTTATACGGATGGAAATACTGACACCGCAAATCTTATTGTTGCAGCTATTAATGTGCGCTCGGCCATTAATGACAAAGGTGTCGAACAAAATAAAACTGAATTTACCAAGGGTACTCCAGAAGAAAACGTAGTGATAGTAAATGGACTTGGCGACAAGGCTTACTTCAATGAGGCCAATGGAATGCTCAACGTTCTCGATGGGAAAAACTGGATTCTTATTAGCTATGGTCCGGGTTCAGATCCAGCTGCTAATACCTTAGAAGATGCTGCAGAACTCGCACAAAAAGTTATTAATTAGTAGACGCCAGGCCTTAATGGTTTTCTCGCAGCGCTAACTCATCCCTTTCGCGTTGAGCGTTTGCCTTATTTTCGGCAATACCACGGAGTAATTCTTGGGCGATATTCGCGTATGCCTTATTGTACTGATCTATGTAGTTGAAATAAAAGCTGTGCTTAGCATCTTCAACATCTTCACTAATAAATGTAATGTCGTTTTCTTCTGCTGCTTCACCAATAGCATCCCCAGATATAACATTATCAACAACTATATCGTTTGCAGGCGGTTTAGTACCGAGGTAAACATCCACAAACTCTTGCTTGGTTGGATCACGATTTTTTATCTTTTCAAATTCAGCAGGGAAGTTTGCTTTGTCGATTTCATCAACTTGCTCAATAAGGAATGACATTGAGGTAAGATTAGGATTTTGGAATCGTTTTGATACTTGCGTAATTACATCGAAGAAATTTCCAATATTTTCAGCAGTTGTGGTGAATATATTCCCCGCTGTTTCAAAAGGATTATCACTCATAACAATTTCCTTTGTGTACTTGTCATGGTAAAAATATACTTCTCCGGCAAAACGTGCGCCGGTAAAGTAGCGCATGCGCCAAATCTTCGATATCCACATTCCAGCTTCTAGTTCTTTTTGCTGGTAAGGCTGAAGACCATCGTAATTGCTTGGAGTATGCATTTGAACAGTTGCATCAACATCAATCCAGGTTTCGTTTGTTATGTCGACGGCAAGCTCGGTGGCATTTATACCACCTTTACTGTAGCCGACAATAATTATATGAGTAACATCTCGCTGTTTAGCTAATTCAATGACGGTTTCAAGTACTTCGTTTCGGTCTGCAATGTCGTTATTAAAATTAGTAGCCCAAATCTGTCCACCGACTTGTTCTTGGAGGCCAGGTCCAAGCACTTTACTCAGGTAGCTGGCATTACTTGAGTTAAAGCCGTCGAAGAAGAGGATGGCCATATCCTTATTTAGTTCACCAATAGGAGGGGCAATAAACTCTATAGATATTTCAGCATTTTTCTCTTTCTGAATATTGATATTTGTATCGCCGATATACATCGAGAGTGCAGTTGTGATAGCAAGTGCGGCCGCACCAACTTTGCGCAAGATCCTATTTTTAAATCCAATCTTTTCTACAAGTTCTGGCGATGGCTCATTTTTAGCTGTGTGAGTGTATTTAAATTGCTGATCAAATAGTCTCGGCTGAGAATAGTCGGGTGGTAATTCGAGAGGCGGAAGATTCGGCCGAGCTAGTGTATCTGGATTGGGCTGGAGCATCTGTCATAATTATACTCCCCGAACTTTATTAATTCAGTGCATCTACGAAGAATATGTGCCAAATGTAAGTTGAGTAGTTTGTTCTTTGCCATCGCGTATGTAGGTAATTGTAACGGTATCACCCGGCTTGTATTGACCAATGATGCTTGATAGTCCACCTTGGTCTCCAATTGCTTCATCATTCACCTTTGTGATAATGTCGCCGTTCTTTATGCCGGCTTTTTCAGCAGGGCTTCCAGGTGCTACGGCTGAGCCACTTGCGGAATATACATACGCACCATCTTGTACAGAAAGGTTATACTCTTTGGCAACTTCAGGGGTAATACTAAGGTAGTTTACACCCATATATGCACGGCTTACTTTGCCTGTTTCAAGTACTCCGGCCAAAACACCCTTTGTTGAATTAATTGGAATTGAGAAACCGATTCCATTGGCGTCTTCGGCGATCGCAGTATTAATACCAATGACTTGCCCAGACATATTTAGTAATGGCCCGCCAGAGTTTCCTGGGTTAATTGATGCATCAGTTTGAAGAAGGTCAGTGAGTGATTCTGTTTGACCATTTGCAGTTGCAGCGGTGATTGGACGGCCAACACCTGAAATGATTCCGCTCGTTACGGTGTTGCTGTATTGACCAAGGGCGTTACCAATAGCAACGACTTGCTGGCCAATGCGAACGGTTGAGCTATTACCTAATGTCGCTGGTGTAAAGGTATCGTTTGATTCAATCTTTAAGAACGCAACATCATTGAGGGGGTCACGGCCGATAATTGTAACGTTATCATATTGTTGACCCTCGCTATCGATGATTGAAACATCTTGAGCGGTTTCGATGACGTGGTTATTTGTCATGACGTAGCCATCTTTACTAACAATAATTCCGGTACCGGCTCCTGCCTGAGAAGTTGTGCCGTAATATGATTGCGCTTGGCTTGTTGTAACAATAGAAACGACGCTTGGCCCTACCTTTTCGGCAATCGAGGCAATAGTGCTTTCTTCATTAGTTACTGATGAATTTCCATCAACTCCGCTATTAAGTGAAGTAGTAGGTGAATTTGTTCTATTCTGCTGAATGTACATTCCTGCGACAATTCCCGCGATAATAAGTAGTACTAATGCTGTTGTTGCAACAAGAATACTAATGACGTATTTTCTTTTCATTTTTGACCCTTCATTGATAGTAATTTATAGGTAGTATAGTACTTAATTATTAATTTTTGCTGTAAAACTTAGACAAAACTTTGTAAGACCTGGTTTTAAAGGCAAGAATGGCGGCAATAAGCATAATTAAACCACCGACAAAGAAGAGCAATGCGATGCCACGAGCTTCGCCTGAACCGAACAGCCAACCGAGCTGTGCCTGGCCTTCAGGACTATTCATGTATGGAATTACCCAGAACTGAGCAATAGGCCCTATAAGGAGTGCTGTAATAGGTGCTGCTGCCGCTTCAATGCTTTGAGCAAAGCCGAACACACGCCCTTGCCGTTTAAACGGTACGACGCGTTGGATGATGGTTTGTTCAGTCGCTTCAATAATTGGAATAAGACACATGTATAAGAAGATACCGAGCGCGTAAAGAAGCCAGAATTCTCGAATCGCAAACACCATACCAATAATAGCCATTACGATATTTGCGAGAAGGAGGGTTTTGAGTGGCTTTTTACCCAAGCCTTTCTTTGCTATTAGGAGGCCACCAATAATAAAACCGGTACTTGTTGCACCTAGGACAATTCCCCATATTTGCACCGAGAAGATAGTAAGGCCGTACGGGTCCATAAGGGCCATGAATATACCGCCAATAAAGTTATTGAAAGTGGAGAAGATAATTAAAGCGAACAAGCCAGGAACCACTTTGATCGCAGCGATACTTCCCTTGATATCGATCTTTTTATTATCAAGCTCTGGGTCGTGGGCGATTTTATCTTCAGGAATTTTTACAAAGAAAACTAAATGGAATGTTGCAAGGATAGTAAAGGCAATAGCAATCGCAAGTGTCCAACCCATACCAAGGAAACCAATTGCAAGACCACTGAATACTGATGTTACGAGGAACCCTAGGCCTTGAACACTTCCTACTAAACCGTTTGCATTGGCATGTTTCTCTTTGGGAACAAGTAAAGTAACAGTAGTAGAAAGGGCAATATTTCGCATGTTCTCTACAACAGAACCGATAAGGATAATAGATGCAAAGATCCATAGGTATGGACCTTGCCAATCAAGCAAAAGGTCGTGAGGAATGATAACAAATAACAGCCCAGCAATAAGGAAGGAGGCGAGTGTAAAGAGCCCCGAAGCGGCCATGATTGTTTTCTTACGGTGCTGATCGACGAGTGTTCCAAAGAATAAACTTGAGATAGCAACCAACAGCATATAGGTTCCACCGATTAAACCAGTTGCAAGTACAGACTTTGTTTCAAGATACACCCAAAAGGTTAACGCGAACCATAAAAAGCTGGTAGTAATATTTGCTACCGCGGTGTTAATTAATACAGGTATAAAATTCCGCATTGTTGCTCTATTGTACCTCGGTTACTAAATATTAGTAATATTTGTTGTAGTTCGAGCTGTCGTAGCTAGGTTGACCGGATTGTACTGCAGAAACAAGGAAACCAGTGAAACCTGCACACCACACCATGGCAGTGATTGTTCCAATGGTAATGTAGATCGCTAGAAGTCCACCGCTCATTGGATGTGCTATTGGTTTGGTAGTTTGAAGCTCAGGGTGGCGAGAAAGTGCAATTGCTCGCAAAATAATTCCAATAAGGAAAGCGGTGCTGGCAAAGATAGATAATGCAGCGATAATTCGGAAGTATAGTGGGTCAAAGTCATTTACTAAATTTAGTACCCAAGGAACAAGGGCAATAACAATTGCGGCAATTGATCCAATAGTGGTGTACAGAATTATTTTTGTTATATCGTGTTTGATACGTAACTTTAACAGACCTGAAATGATAAACACGGCACCAATCACTAATAGGTAAAGGCCAAGCGCACGCCAAGCTGTTTCAGCGCTAATAACCTCCCAGATTCCAAGTGTTGTAGATATCATACTTGCGAGGGCTAGTACGAATAGGGAGGTTGGAAGCACCTCGCGGCCAACTTGATTGTATTTATCTGCCCAAAGTAACGCAAGTATGAATAAACTATGGCTAAAGAATACGAAAATAGTAAGAAGTGATTTTTGTATTTCGCTATTAAATGAACCGATAAGCAAGGCAATGATTGAAACGAGTGCCGAAGCTCCTAGCCCACCAATTAATACATATAAGAAAGCAAGTTTTAATTTACCAATTCGTCCTGACTCGGGCACTACTGGTTTTTTAGCTTCTGTAACGGGAGTAGTATGATCATGTTCGGCTGACATAGTTGTTCCTCTTATGTTTGAAATAAGTATATCATGATGGGGTCGCCGATATATGAAGGACTCTGGTATAATGTGCAAGATGGCGCCTTGGCCGAGAAGTTAGGCAACGGTCTGCAAAACCGTGTAGACGGGAGCGTTACCCGTAGGTGCCTCCAAATATCCCCACTAGGGGTTATTTTTTTATCTCGTCGAGAAGTTCTGGGAAAGTAGGTGTATTTATGTGGCCACGGTCTTCAAAGAAGGTTGCTCGTGCGTGCGGCAGGATAGCAAGGTACTTATTTGTTTCTTCAAATGGAACTACGAAATCATCGCGACTATGGAATAAAATAAATTCGTCAGCAGCTGAAGAAAGATCGCTCATATTTTGGGGGAGCCGAAATGACGCCAGGCTTTCGTCAGTTTCATCTCTAAAAGGAGGGGCAATTAAGATAACTTTTTTGAAATGAAGCGAATTTGAATGTTCATTTAAGTATTTTGCAAGGAAGATGCCACCCAGTGAATGACCAACAAGAACTGCGTTTGGCTTTAAAAAAGGAAGAATTTTTGAGAAATAAAGGGACCACTCATCGTATTCCGCGCTTGAAGCATTTGGCATTGTAGGTAAAAGCACCTCAAAATCAGTAAGTGTCTCGCCAAGCCAATTATTCCAGCGCGGGTGGTATAAAAGACGATCGTAATCAAGTTCAGTAGCTTTTAGGTTAGCTATAAAATCACTCTTTGATTCAAATGCATTGCCACCGTGAATTACACAAACTTGTTTCATAGCTTTATTTTAGCAGTCTTTGCTATAATAAATTTTGTTATATGCGATAATGGCGGCCCAAATTATGGGTAGACACGATCTCGTGAAACAAAATATATGCGAGGATGGTGGAATTGGTAGACACGAGAGACTTAAAATCTCTTGACTTCACGGTCGTGCGGGTTCAAGTCCCGCTCTTCGCACCAAATATTATTACCTCGGCAAACCGCCGAGGTTTTGTTATACTAGTAACACAAGAAATAAGGAGTTATAAATGTTAGCAGTTTGGATCATTCTCGGTGTTGTTGTCTTAATCGGTATCTTTGTATGGGCTACTTACAACAGTCTTATTACCCTACGCGTACGTGTTGATGAAGCATGGAGCGATATTAATGTTCAATTGAAGCGTCGTCTTGACCTTATCCCTAACTTAATTGAAACCGTTAAGGGTTATGCAGCACACGAAAGTGGTGTTTTCCAAGCAGTGACTGAAGCTCGAGCGAATGTTATTAACGCCAAAGGTGTTAAAGAAACAGCTGCCGCTGAAAATCAATTCGAAGGTGCTTTGAAAAGCCTCTTTGCCGTTGCTGAAGCTTACCCAGACCTTAAGGCAAACCAAAACTTCCTAGAACTACAACGCGAACTTGTAGACACTGAAGATAAAATTCAAGCTTCACGTCGTTTCTACAACTCAGGCGTTACTGGTTTGAATACAAAAATCCAAACATTCCCAGCAAACGTTGTTGCCAGTATGTTTAGCTTCAAAAACCGCGAATTCTTCGATGTTGATGAAACAGAACGTGCTGCTGCTAACAAGCCAGTTGAAGTTAAGTTTTAATTAACTAAAAGGTCCACTCATGTACAAAGCTATATCCGCCAACAAGCGAAACACTCTTCTGATTATGGCTGTTTTTGTCGGTATTATTTCGGCAATCGGCTACATCTTAAGTTGGTTTTACGGTAACACCTCAATTACCTATTGGGTAATTGGCGGTGCTGCTTTGTATGCAATCATTCAATACTTTGCTGCGAGTTCTTTAGCCATTTCTATGACTGGGGCGCAACAAATTGAGAAGCGAGATAACCCTCGTTTGTACCGGGTAGTAGAAAACCTTTCTATTACATTGGGTATGCCTATGCCGAAGGTATATATTATTGAAGATTCTGCGCCGAATGCTTTCGCTACTGGCCGCAACCCTAAAAATGCCATTGTCGCCGCAACCACAGGGCTCATTGATATTATGGACGACCGCGAACTCACGGCCGTAATGGCGCATGAAATGGGGCACGTCAAAAATTACGATATTCGTGTGAGTATGATTGCTTTCGGGCTCGTAAGTATCATCGGGATCCTTTCAGACATCGTTATTCGTATGCTTTTCTTTGGAGGGGACAACCGAAGTAATAACCCATTCGTATTAGTTGCTGGAATTGCTGTGCTTATATTGGCGCCAATCGTGGCCGCTATTGTGCAAATGGCTATTAGTCGTCAACGAGAATACCTTGCCGATGCAACCGGAGCCTTAACAACTCGCGACTCTGACGGTATGGCTAGCGCGCTTGAGAAATTATTGCAGTACGGTAAGCCGATGCAAAAGCAGCACTCGGCAACCGCACAATTATTTATTAGTAATCCATTAAAGCCTGGCTTCTTCTCAAAGTTATTTAGCTCACACCCACCTTTAGAAGAACGTATTCAAAGGGTACGTGACAATGCCGCGAAATTCTAAAAAACAAGTACAACCAAAGAACTTGGTTGCAAAAATAAAAGCAAAAATAAACTCGTATTTAAGTAGGCGCCCACATCGTTCATTTCGTTTAACAAGCCATCGGGATAGTGTTCGACCGCTAAGTTTACCTGGATACTTTGCGTTTAATAACCATGTAACAAAAACACTTTGGGCGAACAAAAAAATCTTTATTTGGCTTGGCGTTATTTACGCAACTCTTTACGCGATATTAATCGGCATTGGTTCACAAGAAACGTATCAATCTTTATCTGACTTGATGAAAGAAGCAGGTGATGAAATTGTTGGTGGTGATTTTACGCAAGTTGGTCAAGCTGGGCTCATCTTTATGGTAGCCGCTACGACTGGTTTAAGCGCAACACTTACTGAAGCACAACAAATTTATGCCGTGTTACTAGCTTTGCTCGTATGGCTAACTACTGTTTGGCTTTTGAGGAATCGCATGGCGGGTCACAAAGTCTTGCTACGTGATGGACTTTATAATGCGGGTACCCCAATTGTTTCAATGGCGCTTGTTGTGGGATTATTAGCGATCCAAATGATACCAATTGGTATTGCAGCCTTAGGGTACAATTTAGCGAACACCGCAGGTGTATTGGATGGCGGAGTCGCCACAATGCTGTTTTGGATGGCTGCAGCGTTACTTGCTGTTCTATCACTTTATTGGGCAACAAGTACGTTGTTTGCATTAATAATAGTAACTCTACCTGGTGTGTATCCATTTAAGGCCGTAAGAACTGCTGGCGACTTAGTGCTTGGCCGTAGAATTAAAATTTTACTTAGGTGGGTGTGGATGCTTTTGACGGTTGTTGCCGTATGGGCGGTGGTATTAATACCAATCATTCTTATTGATATGTGGTTGAAGACTATATTGCCAGCACTCAGCTGGTTGCCTTTAGTTCCAGTTGTTGTTTTGCTTCTTTCTACGTTTGCTACTCTATGGATTTCAGCCTATGTTTATTTATTATATCGAAAGGTAGTTGATGACCACTCAAATTAACCCAACCGAACGAGCCCAAGAACTCCGTACTATTCTTGCGGGGTATAGTTATGAATACCACGTACTAGATGCACCAAGCGTTAGTGATGCGGTTTACGATAGCTTAATGGGTGAGTTAAAAGCTATTGAATCAGAACACCCCGAAATTATTACTCCGGATAGTCCTACTCAACGAGTAGGGAGTGAGTTGCTCGGTGGCTTCCAAAAGGTTCAACACGCCACTCGTATGCTTAGTTTGAATGATGTTTTTGACGTCAGCGAAGTAAAAGCCTGGGTTGAGCGCATGGATAAATTATTGCCTGGGCGCACCCATGAATTCTTTGCTGATATTAAAATGGATGGCCTAGCTTGTGCGCTTATTTACGAAGATGGGTTACTTGTACAAGCGGTAACACGGGGTGATAGCTTTGTTGGTGAAGACGTGACTCATAATGTTCGAACTATTGCGAATGTACCTTTACGTTTGCGTGAAGCAAAAGGTTATGAGAATTTGTTACAAGGCCGTGTGGAAATTCGTGGTGAAATTGTGATGCTTAAAAAAGATTTCGAAGCATTGAACGAACGACAGCGAAAACAAGATAAGCCTGAATTTGCTAACCCACGCAATCTTGCCGCCGGAACAATTCGTCAACTTGATCCAAAGTTAGTAGCCGAACGTCCACTGACGTTTATGGGGTACGATTTAATTCGCCAGAATGCTGCGGAAATTCCGACGAACATGTTTGCTTACGAGGCACTGACTGCTTTGGGTATTCGACGAAACCAACAAGCAAGTATATTTACATCAATCGATGCGGTTATGAAGTTTGTAAACGAGTGGGACAAGAAACGACACGACCTTCCTTTTAATACAGATGGGTTAGTAGTAAAAGTAAACGATCGCAAGCAATTTGCCGACCTAGGTGTAGTTGGAAAGCAACCACGTGCAGCTGTTGCGTATAAATATGCCGCAGAGCAGGCGACAACAATTGTTAAAGATATTGTAATTAGTATTGGGCGAACCGGTGCTGCAACTCCTGTTGCGGTATTTAACCCAGTTAAGGTTGCCGGAACGACTGTACAGCATGCCAGCCTTCATAACGCTGATGAAATTGCTCGAAAAGATATTCGTATTGGTGATACGGTCGTTATTTTTAAGGCAGGTGATATTATTCCGCAAGTTGAAAGTGTTGTTACTGAACTTCGTCCAAAAGATTCTAAAGTCTTCAATTATATGGAAGCATTGAAACATCAATATCCTGAACTTGAGTTCGAGCGACAAGGTGAAGATGTAGTGTACCGTGTGAAAGGCAGTTCAAGCGACTTTATGTTAAAGCGATCGATTGAATATTACGCTAGCAAAGGTGCACTCGATATCGACACATTAGGTGAAAAGAACGTTATAGCTTTAATTGATTCTGGTCTCGTTAAAGATAGTGCTGATATTTACACATTGACCGTCGATGATTTACTGAAGCTTGATAGGTTCGCTGAAATATCGGCAAAAAAACTTATCGCTGCAATTCAAGAAAAGAAAACTCCATTGTTAGAGCGTTTTATTCTTGGACTAGGAATTCGCCATGTGGGTACACAAACGGCTATCGATTTGGCTAATCGCTTTGAATCAATTGATAACCTTGCGGTAGCGACAATTGATGAACTCGAATCGGTTGAAGGTATTGGTAAGGTTGTCGCGGAATCGATTATTGCTTGGTTTAGTGATGAAGATAACCTCGAACTTATTAAGAAGTTTAATGAAGTGGGTGTGAAACCGACGTTTATAAAAAAAGAAGGTGGAAAGCTGAGCGGTAAAAACTTTGTTGTTACCGGAACGCTTGAAACGATGTCACGCGACGAAGCGGCAGATAGAATTCGCGCACTTGGGGGTACTTTCCAAACTGCAGTCGCAAAGGATACGCATTACTTAGTTGCTGGTGGTAAGGTAGGGGCAAGTAAGCTTAAGAAAGCTCAAGACTATGGGACTTCAATTATTGACGAAGCTGGGCTAAAGGAGTTATTGAGCTAATGGCGACATTTGTATTTAATAAACTGATTCGTGACAAACTTCGGTTTGAATACGAGAAGTTACATCAAAAAGCAACGTATCGAAAGTTATCAAACGATGAGCTTGCTGGAGCCTTAAAACAAAAACTCATCGAAGAGATTAAAGAAATTGAATTGAGCGATAGAGAGTCGGTTATTACTGAACTCGCAGATGTATATCAGGTAGTTGAAGAATTCTTACGAATTTACGACATTAACCCAGAAGAAATTAGAAAAGTTAAAGCGGCAAAGTTCGAGAAAAAAGGTGGCTTTTCAGAAGGGCTTTTTGTTGAAACACTACAACTTACTGACGACGATGAATGGAATGAATACTATCGAAAACAACCAGACGTATTTAAAGAAGTGAGCGACAAGTAACTTTGCATGAATAAAATGAGGCGACACACAAAAAAGGTTTTGATCGCCATCGTTGGTGGCCTTGTCGTGCTTGTAGGGCTGGTGCTCGTTCCGTATCCAGGCCCTGGCTGGCTGATTGTTTTCGGAGGCTTAGCGATTTTAGCAACTGAATTTGAATTTGCATCAAAAGTTCTTGAATATGCAAAAGGCAAATACGACTCGTGGGTCAACTGGATTAAACGGCAGAACATCTTTATTCGAGTAATCGTACTCGCGCTTACCGGTATGGTCGTATTATTAACCATTTGGCTTGTGAATGGCTTTGGCATACTGAACTCAATACTGTCGTTTGACCAAGAGTGGCTTGTGTCACCGTTTTTACGCTAAACAATAGTTGGAAGGCAAGCGATACTGCGCTACAATGGGCGTAATAGCATAAGGAGTATTAATAATGGAACCAAACCCATCTAATTCGGCTGATCCGACACCGGAATCGCCAACAACACCAACAGAGGCACCTGTTACGACAGATATCCCGGTAACAACACCAGAAACTGAACCTACGCCTGAAGTGCCTGTAACTGAAGCTGTGTCTGTATCAGAACCTGTCGCTGAACCAACAGCAGAGCCTGTTGCTGAGTCAGCTACTGTTGAAGAACCAACTCCACAGATAGTTCCAGTTGTTGACCCAGCTGCGTCGGCGATTACACCAACTCCTGTTAATCCAGGTCACGGGCTTGGTATTGCCAGTCTTATCCTTTCAATCATTGGCGTACACCTGGTTGGTTTGATTCTTGGTATTGTTGCCTTAAATAAATCAAAAAAAGCCGGTCAAAAGAATGGCTTAGCTTTGGCTGGTATTATTATTGGAGCAATCGGCCTTGTGATTGGCGTAATTGTTGCGATTATTCTTATCAGCGTTGCTGGCCAGCTAGGTGCACAGTGTGCTGAAGTAGGCGCAGGCGGTAGCATAGTAGTAAATGGTACAGAGTTTATTTGTAGCTAAAAATGAGCAAATAAAAATAACCCCGTTGAAGGGGTTATTTTTATTTGGTAGTTTAAATTACCAGCTACGTTGACGGAATGAACCGCCACCGTTGCTATTTCCGCCACCGTTACCACCACGGTCATTGCTGCCGTAGTTAGTACGTGGACGGTCTTCTTTTGGACGAGCAAGGTTAACGTTGATAGCGCGGCCATCAAGTTCCTTACCGTTCAATTCGTCAACAGCTTTTTGGTTGTTTGCTTCATCAGCAAATTCAACAAAACCAAAGCCCTTTGAACGACCAGAGTCACGATCAGTTACCACACGGGCACTGGTCACTTCACCAATAGTTTCAAAGAAAGCCTTGAGGCTGTCGTCGGTAGTAGCGTAAGCTAGGCTACCAATGAATAGATTTTGAGACATAGTCTTTAGATACTCTTTTCTTCTTAGTACTTCTTCAGATCGACCTTGCTTGGTACTTTGTAGCGAAGAAGAGTGAGTATCTTACAAGTAAGATAAGCGCTCGCCTTTAGCTTTTAGATACGGCGTGCTTCTGAACATGCTTAGTTAAGCATATTTTAAACAAAATAGCCATAGCAACACCTTATTATTGGGCTTGTGTTTTTTATTAAGCAGTAGCATAATAGCGATATGCTGATGCGCATGGGGTTGACTCCATGAGCTCAAAATAAACAGATTGCAAAAAGCGGCCCCGGGTGGGCGCGCAGCAGCAAAAGATCCGTCTCTAGAAATAGAGGCGGTTTTTTGTAGTTCGAATTTAAGCATAATCACCGAACTGCTTATGCTGTATACTAATACTAATGATGAAAAAAATATTGAATTTTTTTACGCCACAAATACCAAATAACACTCACGTAAGTAGGCATCGATATTCCACTGGTTTTACGATCATAGAGCTACTTATAACCGTGGTTGTTATTGCAATATTAGCTACTATCACAATGCTTTCTTACAATGGAATTAAGGGGCGTGCAATTGAGGTTTCTGTTAAATCTGATTTACGTAAGATAACATCTGAACTAGAACTTGATAGAAGTGACAATGTAAATTATCCTCTTTCAGGAGCACAGGCAAATAGCGGCTTAGGGCTAAAGGTAAGCCCTGGAAATACTTATACATATACTACGACCCCGTATGGGTATTGCGTGACTGTATCTACAAGCGGCGGACAATACGCCTACTCACTTAAGAGTAAAGATAACGCTATTCTTGCTGGTTCATGTACAGCGGCCGTCACCTCGTATGCTGGTTCTGGAACGCTTGGATACGTAGAAGGACCACTGGCAACGGCAAGGTTTGAGGGCGCTACAGGAGTAGTTATAGACAGTTCTGGTGCAATGTTTATATCTGACCGTGGAAATAACCGAATTCGTAAAATAACTACAGGCGGTACGGTTGAGACTTTTGCCGGCTCAGGAGCTTTTGGGGTATGTACCCCAGGAACAGGAACTGCGGCTGGTATTGCGGCACCAGATTCTATCGCAATTGATAACTCAAATAACTTATATGTATCAGCAAACAGCTGGTGTGTAATGAAAATTACTCCAGACGGTGTTGTAACGCGAATTGGCGGCGGCGGAGGATACGGGGGTGCTGAAGGTAGTTCGGCTGTATCGCAATTCCGTAACCCAAGAGAAATTGCGGTTGATAGTAACGGAAATGTATATGTTGCAGACAGTGGAAGTCATAAAATTCGTAAAATCACATCTGCAGGAGTTGTATCGACATTTGCAGGGTCTGGGGTGAACGGGAGTGCCAACGGTACTGGGGCTGCTGCACAATTCTCGTATCCTTCTGGGCTAGCTATTAACCAAGAGACGAATACACTTTATGTTACTGATGCGAATAACACTATTCGACAAATATCTATTCCAGGCGCCGTAGTGACTCCATTCGTGGGAAGTACGGCCGGATATCAAGATGGTACGGGATCTTCAGCAAAATTTAACACTCCAACAAGCTTAGGGATCGACTGGGCGGGAAATATGTATGTGACAGAACAAGATAATAGCCATCGAGTGAGAAAAGTTACTCCAGCAGGAGTGGTCACTACGCTAGCAGGCAATGGCACAGCTGGTTTTGCAAATGGTGTCGGTACAGCAACACAATTCAATTATCCGAATAGCATAACTATCGATAGATCTGGTAATCTTTATACTTCCGACGCAGGAAGCTCATATATTCGTAAAATTGAACTATAGTTTGTGGCATAATAGACCTAATGTTAAAACACTCTATCCGCTCCAAACTAGAACGTGCTGTTAAGAAATATTTCAAGAAGCACCCCGAGGTAAAATTAATTGCTGTTGTAGGGAGTGTTGGAAAAACAAGTACAAAGATTGCTATTGGAACGGTTTTAAGCGAGAAGTATCGCGTACGGTTGCATGAAGGTAATCACAACTCTGAGTTAAGCGCTCCTTTAGCGATACTTGGTGTGGAATTCCCCGATAATATTCGAAACCTTCGGCAATGGAGGGCTGTTTTTAAGGCAGTAAAGCAGCGCATCAAAGATCCTTCAGATGTTGATGTGATTGTCCAAGAGCTTGGGACTGACGGAATTGGTCAAATTCCCCACTTTGGTAAATATTTAAATCCAGACATTGCAGTTGTTACCGCTGTATCGGCTGAACATATGGAATTCTTTAAGACGCTTGATGCTGTAGCTGCAGAGGAATTATCGGCAGCCAACTTTAGTAAACAAGCGCTTATTAACCGTGATGACATTGAGGGAAAATATGCAGCAGACTTGTTGAACGGTAATATTAATACCTACGGAACGAATGATGTTGCGGAGTATCGTTTTGATATAAGCGACTATTCACTTCAAAATGGCTTCAAAGGTTTATTCATAGCCCCTGAAATGGCCAATGCCGTCGAGACAAACCTACATTTAATGGGCGAGCATAGCATTCGAGCTGCAGTCGCTGCTGGTGCTGTGGGTGTGAAATTGGGAATGAATCCTGATGAAATCTCACGTGGTATGGAAAAAATTCGTGCCGTAAGTGGCCGGATGAATGTCCTGCGTGGAGTGAACGAATCGATTATTATTGACGATACCTATAACTCAAGCCCACTCGCAGTTGAGTCGGCGTTGCGTGCTTTGTATCAATTAAACGTCCCACAGAAAATAGCCGTGCTAGGAAGTATGAACGAGCTCGGAGCTACTTCTGCAGCCGAACACGAAGCGCTTGGACAATGGTGTGACCCATTACAACTTTCACACGTAGTAACCGTTGGTGAAGACGCCGAGAAGTACTTAGCCCCGGCTGCTCGTATTCATGGGTGCCATACGGTAAGCTTCAAGAACCCGATTGAAGCTGGAGCGTATGTACACAAATATCTTGAAAAAGGCGGAGCTGTTTTATTTAAAGGTTCACAAGGCGGAATTTTCTTAGAAGAGGGTGTAAAAGTAGTGCTGCATTCAACTGATGATGAAGAAAAACTAGTTCGGCAATCATCTGCGTGGATGGCAAAAAAGCAAAAGTTTTTTGATAAGTTACAGAAAAGTTAAATCTTAAGCATAAGGTGTATGTTAAAATAGGGGTATGCTGTGGGCGCAAAAACAAAAAGGATTCACGATTGTCGAACTCCTTATCGTAGTAGTAGTTATTGCTATTCTTGCCGCCATCACAATCACTGCCTATAACGGAATACAAAATAGAGCTAAAGCAAGCGCTGCTCAAAGTGCGGCGGCTCAAGCTGCTAAAAAAGTTGCCACAAACTTTATTCTTAATTCAGAGACGTATCCAGCTTATGGCGATCTAGAGTCTATTACCGGCCTTAAGCCTAGCTCAGATAATTCAACGCCGTATCAATACACCGTCTCTATTGATCAAAAGACTTTTTGCTTAACTACGACAACAAGTAATTTGTCTTATTACGTTACGAATACTAACTCAAATCCAACCGTAGGCGCTTGCCCTACCCATAATTTGAATGGAGTCATTACAAATACAATTACCAACTTGATGCCAAACCCATCGGTTGAAACTGCCTCTACGGGCTGGGCACTAAACGCAAACTTGAGCCCGAATGGGACAGGTGGTCGGGTTCAGGTGGGTGGAAAGTGGGTGATACAAGGCACAAGAAATGCAACAGTATCGACGGCTATCTATATGGCGCAAAGCACGCCCATTACCGTTACGGCGAACACAAGCTATACAGTATCTGCACTCGTAACGTCATCAGTGGCGCAAAGCCTTAGCTTGCAAATACGTATTGGCGGTACTGCCACCGGTATTGGCGCAGGAACAACGCTTGCATTAGCAGCTGGTGTTCCCACAAGAATCATTTATACAGTAAACGTAGGCGCTAATACGAGCGTATTCCCGACAATCTTCTCGTCTGCTGGATCGATAGGAGATATTATCACCGTTGATGAAGTGATGTTTACCGAAGGAACTACGCAATATTCGTATGCAGATGGAAATACGTCAGGCTGGATTTGGAGCGGTACTGCTAATCTCTCAAGTTCAAGCGGGCCTCCAGTCTAGCCTTTGTGGGCACACGCTGGTATACTTACTCTGTTATGGAGCGATATAATCCCTCGGCTATCGAGCCCAAATGGCAACAAATTTGGGAAGAACAAAAAGCCAATGAAGTTGTAGAAGATGCGTCTAAGGTAAAGACGTATGTTGCTGGTATGTTCCCGTATCCTTCTGGTGCGGGTATGCACACTGGACATGCCTTCAGCTATTCAATTGTCGATGCTATCGCTCGTTTTTACCGCCAACACGGCCACAACGTCTTGAACCCAATGGGCTGGGACACTTTTGGTCTTCCTGCTGAAAACTACGCAATCAAGACTGGTACCGCTCCTGCGGTAGTAACTGCCGAGAACATCGAAAACTTCAAAAAGCAGTTTAAACGCATGGGTGTTTCAATTGACTGGTCTCGAGAAGTTAATACAAGTGACCCTGAATATTACAAATGGACACAATGGGTTTTCACAAAGCTATTTGAAAAAGGCCTTGCGTACCAAAAAGAAAGTTTGCAATGGTGGTGTCCTGTTGATAAGACGGTACTTGCGAATGAACAAGTTGAAGGCGGACATTGTTGGCGATGTGGTAGCTTAGTTGAAAAGAAATCGATGAAGCAATGGTTCTTCAAGATTACTGATTACGCAGAACCACTTCTTGAAGAAATTGAAGATCTTGATTGGCCGCAAAAAATTAAGACAGCTCAGACAAACTGGATTGGAAAATCCGTTGGTGCTGAAGTCAATTTCAAGCTTGATAGTCGAGATGGTGAAATTACCGTATTTACAACTCGTCCAGATACGATTTTTGGTGCAACTTTCTTGGTTTTGGCGCCTGAACATCCACTTGCCTTGAAGCTTGCTGTAGGAGACTTTAAAGAATTTACCGAAAACTACATCAAAGCAGCGGTAAAGAAATCAGAAATTGAACGAACGAATGACACCAAAGAAAAGACCGGCGTATTCACAGGAAGTTACGCAATCAACCCAGTTAGTGGTGAGAAGGTTCCTGTTTGGGTAGCTGACTACGTTCTTGGTGGTTATGGAACTGGTGCGATTATGGCCGTGCCTGCACATGACGAACGGGATTTTGCTTTTGCAGAAAAATACAATCTGCCTATTGTTCAAGTTGTAGCACCTACTATTGAAGATCAAGAAAATCCTGTACGTGAAGGCAAGGAAAACACCGATCGCCGAGTAGCAATGTGTGTTGTTAAGCACCCTACTGAAAATAAATACCTCACTGTAAAGTGGCGCGAATACGATTGGCAAAACTTTGTCATGGGTGGTGTTGAAGAAGGTGAAACGCCTGAAGAAACAGGCGTTCGTGAGATCAAAGAAGAAACTGGCTATACTGACATTGAATATCTAAAAACAATGCCATTAGATATAAACAGTAAGTTTTACGCTAAACACAAAGATGTTAATAGAAACATCGTTACAACCGTAATGCTTTATCAGCTAAAAAGTTTAAATCAAATTGATACTCAGCGTGAACCTCACGAAAACTTTGACACTGTTTGGATTGATGAATCTGAGCTAGGCAGCTTGCGGCCAGTTTCAGAGCTTCCTCACATTCTTAAATGGATGGGCGGCGAAAGCATGCTTCACCCGGGTGAAGGTATGTTGATTAATTCAGGTGCGTTTGATGGTGTCTCGACTTCTGAAGCGCGCGAAACTATTGTTGCTTGGCTTGAAGAGCAAAAACATGGTGAAGCAAAAACAACCTACAAAATGCGCGACTGGCTTATTAGTCGTCAACGATATTGGGGTGCACCAATTCCAATTATCCACTGCGAAGAGCATGGGGCGGTACCAGTTCCTGAAGATCAACTACCAGTTGTATTGCCTGTTATTGAAGATTACGCACCAAAAGGTGATGGTAAGTCTGCATTGGCACGAGCTGAAGATTGGGTTCATACAACTTGTCCAATTTGTGATAAGCCAGCACTTCGCGAGACCGATACAATGGATGGCTATGCTTGTTCTAGTTGGTACTTATTGCGATACGGTGATCCACACAATGCTGAACAAGCCTGGGATTCTGAAAAGGCAAACTACTGGAACCCACTTGAGTTCTACGTTGGTGGTGACCACGCCGTAGCGCACTTGCTTTATGTACGCTTCTGGACGCACGTTTTCCACGATATGGGCTTGGTAAATTTCAAAGAACCAGTAAAGAAATTGGTATACCACGGCTATATTAACGCCGAAGACGGTACAAAGATGAGCAAGAGTAAGGGTAATGTTATCGACCCACTCGACGTTATTGATCAAGGCTATGGCGCTGATGCACTGCGAACGTATGTATTATTTATGGGTCCAATTGAGCTTGATGCAGCTTGGGATTCTAGGGGTATCGCGGGTGTGTACCGTTTCTTGAACCGTATTTGGACACTTTCTCAACAATATCTTGAAGATTCAGAAAAGAATATCACGAAAAATGACGATGCTATTAGAGTTGCTCAGCACAAAACTATCCGTAAGGTAACAGATGATTTCCGCCGGTTAAGCTTTAATACTGCAATTTCTGCGTTGATGGAATATGTAAACGAGCTATATAAGTTTAAAGTGGATGGTTTCTCGAATGATGCTTGGCATGATGCCTTGAAGACACTCGTTCAGATGGTTGCCCCCTTTGCGCCACATATGGCTGATGAAATCTGGAGTCAACTAGGTGAGCAAGGTCTTATTCAAAACGCACCGTGGCCTAAATGGGACGAAAACCTTATCGTTGAAGACACTATTACTATTGCTGTACAAGTAAATGGAAAACTACGTGGTGAAATTAGCATTGGTAAAGATGAATCTGAAGAAGATGTAAAAGCAAAAGCTTTGGCACACGAGAACGTAGTGAAGTTTGTAACTAGCGAACCAAAGAAAGTGATTTACGTGGTGGGCCGACTCGTAAGTATTGTAGTGTAAGCCGTGAGTACCCTTGGCTACATTATTGTTTTTAGTTTACTAGGTGGAGTAGCCTCACTCTTCTTAGCATCGTTACTTCTTGTAAATAAAAAAGTTGCTTCTAAATTTGCAGCCTATGCAATGCCCTTTGCAGCCGGTGCACTATTAGCGGCAGTATTCCTCGATTTACTTATAGAGGGTGTTGAAGTTGATAGCGCTGAAATAATCTTTATGTCTGCACTGGTGGGAATTATCCTATTCTTTATGGCTGAACGGTTTATTCGCTGGTTCCATCACCATCATCAACACGGCAAAGGCGAACCAACGATTCCTTTGTTGATAATTGGTGATACGGTTCATAACATTTTAGACGGAGTGGCGATCGCTGCTGCGTTTATGGTGAGTATTCCAACTGGTATCGTAACAACTCTCGCCGTGGCAGCTCACGAAATACCCCAGGAAGTAGGCGAATTCGGCGCGTTGCTGAATAAAGGTATGCCACGAAGGAGAGTATTTTTCTTCAACATTTTGAGTTCATTAGTTGCAACTGCCGCTGCAGTAGTTACTTATTTTGTTGGCCAAAGTGAAGTATTGCCACTGGGTGTGATCTTCGGTTTAAGCGCTGGATTCCTACTTTATGTAGCACTGAGCGATATCATCCCTTCAATACATGAAAGCGATAAGAAAAAGAACCTGCTGGATTGGCAGCCGATTCTTTTAGTTGCAGGTGTAGTTGCGGTTTGGTTAGCGACTTATTTGGCGCACGGGTTCGAATAGATTACTGATTTTCAGTCGATTCAATAATTGGCGTAGGGATTTCGGTTACATTTGGATAAACAATTTGATCCGGTTTTACAAGTAGCCAATTTGAACCTACCGGCTTTGATTCATCTTCAACAACAACAAATTCTTCACCTGGTTGGACTATTGCAGTATCTGTATAGTACTCTGCACTATTTTTAATTGAGGAAATAATAAGAGGCTTTAGTTGTGTTTCGCTTTTTAGACCAGACTCAACTACTATTGCGTCTAATGCGGCACTTGCAAGCCCTTGGCCTTCGGCGATAGTAATACGTGTAATTGCACTATCTTCTGGATAACGAGCATTGAGAGCGTCAATAAAAGCTTCATGCTCTGCTTCACTTTGTTGTGACACCATCACCGTATTAGCTTCGTTATTTGCATTTTGTATACCTTCGCTAACGACTCGGCCTACAGGCGGTCCTACGATAGCTGTGCCTGCTAAAGCTATTGTAGCTACTGGATGTTCTTGGACAAATTTTGCAGCTTTTTGAAAAAAAGTGCTTTCTTCTGGTAGTTTTGGTGTTTCGCTCATGTTACATATACAATACCACATTTCATTTAAAACCATAACCACTTGAGTATCACCGTCAAAAATAGTATAATGAGCCTAAGTTTTAATAACACCTAAGAAAAGGAGTTCTTTCAATGGGACAACCAAAGAAACAGAGCAGCCCTCGTAAGACGGGTCTCCGACGTAGTCATTTACGACTCGTATTAGCTCGTCGTGTAAACGGCAAGTCACCTGTTAAAGTGAAAACCACACGCAAAGAAACTGGTAAAGCACTCGCTAGCAAGTAGTCGAGTACTCTTCAGTACATCTGTAAATTTACAATAATCAAAGAGAACTAACGCATTATGGCATCTAATCGTCATCTCGGTCGCATCGTCGCACTACAAACTCTGTATGAATACGAGTTTCGTGTTGATTCTGAAGACTCTACGGTCGACATTCAAGAAATCTTGAAGCGTAACCTCGACCGCTACGAAACAGCGATTGACGATACTAAGTTCGTCGAAACACTTGTCGATGGAGTGGTTGAAAACCAAAAATCCCTCGATGATCAGCTTCGACCAATTGCGCCAGATTGGCCAATTGAACAAATTGCTCGTATTGATCGCAATATTTTACGCATTGGTGTGTATGAGTTGCTTCACCAAGCTGATATTGTTCCACCAAAAGTGGTCATCAACGAAGCTGTTGAACTTGCAAAAGCGTTTGGTTCCGATAACTCGAGTAAGTTCGTGAACGGTGTACTTGGTACAGCCTACCGCACGCTTATAGAGGGAGCCGATAATGGCAACAGCACCACAGTTTGATAAGTTCAAGAAATACTTTTCACGCAAAAAACCATCTATTCAGGAAATTGTTCGCGAGCCAACGGCTGGCGGTATTGTGTTTCGTCATGGTGAAAAAGGGGTAGAGATCCTTCTTATTCAAGATGCTAAAGACCGATGGACTATTCCAAAGGGTCACATTGAAGAAGGTGAAACCGCTCAACAAACCGCACGTCGTGAAATCGGTGAAGAAGCCGGCCTAAGCCAGGTTGATATTCTTGGTTGGCTTGGTAAGATTCACTTCCGTTACCGCCGTGTCGATAAGTTAGTACTTATGACAACTCAAATTTACCTTGTTCGTGCTAAAGGTGATACCAACGCTATTCAAAAAGAAGAATGGATGAATGGTATTAAATGGTTTACGTTCCAAGACGCTTTAGATGCGATTGAATATGAAGATATTGGTAAGTTAATGCTTATGGCCATGAAACGAATCCGTACGGAGAAGTTATAATGACCGGAATGCAAACAGCTCCTTATCAAGAATTCGCTCGTGAAAAGCTTGGGTTTGAGTTTGAGAATGTCGACCTTCTGGTTACTGCCTTAACTCATCGTAGTTACGTTAACGAACACCGTAAAAGTGTCAGCGAACACAACGAACGTCTTGAATTTCTAGGTGATGCCGTACTTGAACTTGTAGTTACAGACTTTTTATTCCGAAACTATAACGAAGCCGAAGGTATTCTTACAAGCTGGCGTGCTGCTTTGGTGCGTACTGAAAGTATTGGTGATGCCGGTACTCTTATTGGATATGAACCACTTGTTCGTATGAGCCGTGGTGAAAAGCAGGGAAGTGAACGTGCTCGTATGCAGATTCTTGCCAATGCTTTTGAAGCACTTATTGGTGCAATTTACCTAGAGCGTGGCTACGACGACGCAGCTACATTTATTACCAAACACATTAGCTCAAAACTCGATCTTATTATTCAAGAAGGCTCATGGCGTGATCCAAAATCTCACCTACAAGAGGTGATGCAACGAGTAGATAGCTTTACTCCTCGGTACGTTGTTATGGAAGAAGTTGGCCCTGACCACGACAAGATATTCACTCTTGGAGTGTATGCGGGTGATCGGCTTGTGAGTAAGGGCACTGGCCCTAGCAAACAGTCTGCACAACAAGAAGCTGCGAAAGAAGCTTTGAAAAGTTACGAGTCTGCAGCCTAACAGGTTGACTTACAGAGAAGAACAGTGTAGAATTATTCAAGAGTTTATATAAAAGTCTAAAGAGTTAAGAAGGAAGTTTGATTTATGCTCGCAATTCGTTTGCAACGTGTCGGCCGCGCCGGCTACCCAACCTACCGCCTGGCTGTCCAGGAGTCACAACGTCACCCATCTAGTGGTCGTGTTGTTGCTTATGTAGGTAGTTACAACCCACACACTAAAGAAGCTACAGTTCAAGTTGAACTAGCACAAAAGTACCTAAATAATGGTGCACAACCAACCCCTCGAGTTGTAAAACTTATGAAGGATGCTGGTGTTACATTGCCTAAGTGGGTAGTTGAAGCTAACACTACTAAACAAAAATCTATCCGTCACGCTGACAAGCTTCGCAAGAACCAACCTAAGGAAGAAATTGCTGAAGTTGAAGAAGTTGCTGTAGAAGAACCAGCTGCTGAGGCCCCTGCCGAAGAAGTTACTGCAGAAAAAGCTGAATAGTTTAGACTTTTATAAGAAATACCCCGCCTTTAAAGCGGGGTATTTTTATTAAGCCTATGCTACAATAAACTCACGATACTTATACGCGACTGAGGAGGGCTCTATGTCGACCATTGACCAGCAATTTATTGAATATATCGTAAAATCCGTCGTTGGACACCCCGACGATGTAGTAGTCGATCGAATTATTGATGAGAAGGGCGTATTACTTACATTGACCGTAAACCCTGAAGATTTAGGGCGTGTCATTGGTAAACGCGGCGTGACTGCCCAAAGCTTGCGTACCCTGCTTCGTGCATTAGGTACGAAAAACGATGCTCGTTACAACCTTAAAATTGTAAATAATGACGGCCAAGTAGGTGCAGTAGTGAGTAGTGAAGATTCTTATGCTAACAACGCCACCCCTGTAGAAGTTTCCACAGAAAATAACGCTGTGGACAACGCAACAGATGAAGCTGTGGACAATAGCTCTGACTACACTAAAAAAACACGAGCGGAACTTGCAGAACTCGATGACCTTGATATATAATTACCAATAGTTCAACACCACAAACCTTTGAACTGCGAGAAGAAGCGCTCATGCGAGAGCAAATCACCATTTGTTGAGAGCTTATGTGAACAAAGTACCACCCTTTTGGGTGGTTTTTTGTTTCTAAAAATAAGAAAGCCCCCTGGAGAGCTACGACTGGAATTACTTTCGTAACTCAACAGCAAGCTTTCTTAGGGGGCGGGGTGCCGAGGTCTACTCGAGGGCATCGGCCTCATGGTTGAAGCGGCGGAGGATCTCGACCTGGAGGTCGTGAAGCATGGAGTAGGTCGCTTCGTTGACCCAGACGATGAACCATTTGATGTGGCCGTCGTCGTCTTCGATCTTGCAGGTCACCTCGTAGGCGATCTCTTCGGGCTCGGAATCGACTCGCGTCTTCCTCACGCCAAAGAAGTGGCGGAGAGGGACCAGTCCTTGGGTCGACACGAATGTCTCTTCAGTGCTTTGGGGTGCTGCAGATGTCATGGTTCCTCCATGTGAGTGTGGGCAAACTGCAATGCGTTATATATTAACACATATTTACAAAATAGTCAATATACCGTACACTAGTACAGATGAAAAAATTCCAAGTAATTACCCTTTTCCCCGAGATGTTTACGGGTGTCTTTGAGAATTCCATGATGTGGAAGGCTCAACGTGATGAGATTGTGCAACTAAGTACAATTAACTTACGTGAGTTTGGAATTGGCCCTCGCCAGCAGGTTGACGACACGCCTTATGGTGGCGGTGACGGCATGCTTTTAAAACCTGAACCTTTGTTTGCTGCTGTAGAAGCTGCAAAGAAGAACGACCCAACAGCTAAAGTACTGCTTATGACCCCACGTGGGCAGCGCTGGAAGCAGGCTATAGCGCAAAATTGGTCAGAGGTCGACCATGGCTATATCTTTATCTGTGGGCGTTATGAAGGCTATGATGAACGAATTATTACTCTTGTTGATGAACAGGTAAGTGTAGGCGACTATGTATTAACTGGCGGTGAGTTGCCAGCTATGACTATTATCGATAGTATCGTACGGCTTATTCCTGGTGTTCTTGGTGGTGAAGCAAGTGCGGAGATTGAGAGCTTCTCTGACGGTGAAACACTTGAATTCCCACAATATACTAAGCCAGCTAGTTTTAACGGCTTAGACGTGCCTGAAGTGCTTCTGAATGGTAACCATGCATTGATCGCTAAGTGGCGTGAAGAGAATTCTCTTAAAGCTGATAACTAGTTTGCCGAAGAATAAAAACCAAAAAGAAAACCCGCCAATTTTGGGCGGGAATCCTTCGATGTTGTGGTGGATATCGTAGAGCGATTGAGCTACAACATTTCTTTTTTTGGAGTTTTTGTTTTTTTACGTAACTTTCGCTTGTTGTTTACTTTAACTGCTGGTGCGCAAAAGCGCAAGCATAATAATAAAAATAACAACGATTTGCGTAAGAGGAGGGTGGGGCATATACTGTCAATCATGAGCATTTTAGTAAAAGCAGTTCCCGCACCGAAGCCTCGCACCCCTGAGAGTGCTAAAATTTCTCTGCTTTTTGCAGCTATTTTAGTGATTATGGCCGTGGCTCAACTTTTTACTTTTGAAGAGTTTTTATTACACATTGCATTACTGAATTTGCCGTTTGGCGACATTGTAACAAATGCCATTGGCCCACTGATTGTTGTCGCTGAAGTATTTGCTTTGCCGTTTTTACTCAGAATGCGGCTTAGCCCGGCTTTTCGATACCTCAGTATGTTTTTGGGATGGCTAGCGACCGGCCTGTGGTTGTATATATCCGTTTGGATAGTCGCAACACATTCCGCGGTTTCAACGGTCGGCTTCTTGGGAACGGTCGGTAACTTAACGCCTGGATACTGGTCAATATTTATGAGTTTTGCGCTGGTTATTCTATGTATATGGTCAAGTTATGGTTTATGGCCTGGAAAACGCTTGAAAAAGTAATATTGTCGAATTATTCATTCGGCGCTATGATAAGGGCAGTAACAGAGGAGTGAAGTGTAATGGATTTTTTAAGTAAACTCGAAAATACAATATTTGAATGGTTTAAAAGCCTTCCAGACCTACCGGCTGGTGGACGAAAATGGCTTGGTGATAACATATGGTGGATAGCGCTTATTGGCGCGATTCTTACAGCCCTTGGCGTATTAGGTACACTTACAGCTCTTGCGAGCCTCGTATCTCTATTTGGGACAGTTGCTGCAACCTACTATGCGACTTCATCAGTCACAACTTGGGCAATTGTAACAGGGGTAGTTGGACTTGTTTTCTCAATTCTCGAACTTCTATTACTCGCATTCGCGATTAAGCCACTTAAGGAAAAGCAAAAAAAGGGTTGGGTATTACTATTCGCAACTTGGCTACTTGGTGGATTTGCGGTTATTGTAAATGCTATTCTCAGCCTTAGTATTATCGGATTCATCTTCGGAGTGCTTTTCGGTGCTATCTGGGTAGCGATTAGCGGATACTTCTTATTCGAAATTCATGGGCAATTTGCTCACGTACAACGCTCAGCTGGCGTGAAAAAAGGCGTAAAAGTTACAAAATAAGCCATTAGTTGCTTACAGAGCTTGAGCGATTACCTCGGTTGGGGTATAATATGTCGGTGCTACAGCACTTACGTTGGGGATTCGCCAAGTGGTAAGGCATCGGCTTTTGGTGCCGACATTCGGGGGTTCGAATCCCTCATCCCCAGCCAAGAAAAAAGATATGCCTCAGCATATCTTTTTTCTTGGCTAGCGCTTCGGCTGAGAACCCCCGTTTTGCAAAGCAAAACCCCACCTTGGAGTTTTTAGTTCGAATCCCTCATTCTGTAAATCTTCAGAGTGATAGTGCAAGAGTGCCTATGTAGTTGCTTGCATTCCGCGTGAGACTTTCAGTACCTCAATTGCCTGCTCAAGGGCAAATGCATAAATATCTTGCGCTGCCGCATACTCTCTAATGTAAACAAAAGCGTCGTTCGCTGTAATGTCGTTATCGAAGTCTAGGTAATCAATATCTTTGTAGTTCGCCTTAATCCTCATCCAGTAAAAGAAATCGGATAAGTTTACTTCAGAGGTGTTATAAAAATTATCCCTAAGCGCCTTGCTGGCGTTAGTGCGATAGGACGTAATCCGATGCTGCTCTTTAAAGTGGAGCTCCATATATTCACCTATCTTTTTTCGTACAGATTTTACGCAATCACCTGTAGAATAAAATGAATCTGAAAGATTCGCTCCAGATGTCACTACGTGCGCCCTTGCGTCCTTGATGAGTACGTTTTGGCTGAAAGTAGAATTGCTAAAAATGATATTTCCTGCATTTATTTCGCGACGCATCGATTTTCTAGTTCCTGAATGACCACCGTGACTAAACCCAGCCGTCGATCCATTTAGGAGATAAATAAGGATACTCTCCAAGTAATAGATTCGGTAATAACACTTAACAGGAATCCATGGGGCGGCAACTTGTGAATATTCTTTTTCACGAGAGCACATATCTATTTCATCACGAATACTTTGGCGTGTTAGTTTTGCAAGATTCTCAAAAAGAGGGATTTTCTCCAAAGGTAGTGACGCGGTCGGGCTTAGTCTTGTCGAGATTGAGATTCCGCTTGTTTGCATACTGATACATCTAATATAGTTGTAGTGAGTTTTTAGCATTACTGGCGCAGAACTTGGCATGGTTAATATGAAGATACCTAAAGGCTTCTACGGTCCCTCAGAAATGCAACGATATTCTTCAATCTCGTATCATAATCCTCTACTTGTTCGGGGCGCATGCGATGCTCTCTCTCTTTGAGCTTTCCTATAAGCCACCCCTCTTCGACGTATTCGTCTGTAGCGGCAATTGCTTCTACGAAATCGTAAAAACGTCTATCGTCGAGAGAATGATAAGACTCTGGGAATTGAGAGAGCCAAAATTCAAAACTCTTTATTGCTTCTTCCATGTTATTCCTCCTATCTATTAGTATCTTAAGTATAACTGAAGTTGTATTAAAGTTCCTCGGACAGTATGTCCTTATGGAACACGACCGCTAACCTTAACCAAGATGGTTACGCTTAGATACTCTGTTCTGGAATATCTTTGTTACAATACAAACATATGAATTCCTTAAGCTTTACAAGAAACCTAGTGAAGGGCCGTGTCGCAGAAACCGTATTTTCTCAAATGCTTCGTAATGCGGATTGTTTTACTGTATTAGAGTTTGGCTATGAAAAAATTATCCCAGATCTTTTGCAATATAATCACGGTCACGAAGATCCGGTAATTGAAACGTTACGAACTGCTCCTGACTTTGCGATTATCAATACCGAAACAAAGGAAGTTAGACTCGTAGAGGTAAAGTACCGTCGTCAGTTAGTCGATAGTAATATTAAAACTTGTGCGGAAAAGATGCACGCTTCCTGGAATCCATCTTATTTATTCGTGGCGACTCTCGAAGGTTTTTATTTTGATGAAGTAAGCAAAATTATTGAGAATAATGGTCGCATTAGCCCCCTTGTTCACAAAAGTATTCCTGCTGAAGTTCAAGAGGAGTATTTGAAGATTCTACGTGATTTCGAAGAAGATAACTAACATTATCTTCCTGAAACACCACCACTATCCCCAGCCAAAATGATTACGCTTAAAGACTTGATTTTCGGGTCTTTTTGTTATGATTGAATCATGGTCAATAAAACTCAAAAGAAATTCAACATCATCAAAAACAAAATCGGACTATTAGGTTTAATCGCCTACATAGCTGTAATTATCCTATCTGCCATTATTATGGCAAGTGGCGTAGGTAGAGCGGGTCTGTTTGAAGTCTATCTTGTATTGGCACTTATTATTAGTGGGCTTGGTATAGGTTTTTATATCGCTGGTGATGCAAAGGAGAAAGTTGTTAGTGTTCTAGGTACAATCTTGTTCTCAATTTTACTCGTTTTTCCTGGATTCTTTTTAAGCGTAATACTAGGCTGGACAATTGGCGTAAGCTTCTTCTAGTTTGAATGATTTTTCCTGGAACACCACCACTAACCCCAGCCAAGTTTATATTTAAAACGAGACCCATACGGGCCTCGTTTTATTACCTAAAGTCGAATTAGCAAGAATTCAAATTACGGTTGTGTGTTAACGTCAGTGTCATCTTCGTCTACACCGTCAGGGCCTGCGTCGACTGCGTCACTCGCATCTTGGGTCGCGTCCTGGGTAGCGTTTAGGCTTTTCTCAACCTGAGTTTGAATTTGCTGTTCAAGGTCAGCGCCAGCGCGGTTATATGCCATCCAAGCAAGGATCAAGGCAACAATTCCAACAATTAGTGCTGCCCATGCTACTGCTGATGCTGTACGATTTGTTGTATATACTCGGTCTTCCATATATTAATTCTCCTTATTTACTATCTGATAGTACGGCGATTTCAGGATAAACTCAGTGAAATAATTCACATAATAATTAAAAATTTTGATAATACTTTACCTTTTATAGTATTGATATGTTACTTCCATACCATTTATGCTAAAATGAGTAAAATATAAGAAATATCACTTTAGTCATTATGAAAAAACTTCACTAATATGCCGACACCACGCCTTCCGATACCGGGTCAGGACAGTGGAGATTGGGGAAATATCCTCAATGAATTTCTTCTTGTTGCGCACGAAAATGACGGTAAGCTAAAAGGCGAAGACCTTATCTTAGGTAAGGCAAATTCAGCCGATTTAGCCGCAATTGCAACTACCGGTTCATATAATGATCTTATTGATATCCCTGTTAACCAAGATTTATCTTCTCTTGTAAACCTAACTCAAGCCCAAACCATCTCTGGTGCAAAAAACTTTACCGGTGGGTTGAATATCTCTGGATCAGCAGCCGTAGCAACAAACGATGCTCGTTTAAACGACACTCGAACGCCAACAGATAACACCGTATCGACCGCCAAGGTCCAAGATGCAAGTATCACCGAGCCAAAGCTTGCTGTTTCGAATACGCCGACTGACGGTGATTTTTTGTCATGGGACGGTTCGAGCCTTACTTGGGAAGCTCAAGGTGCTGCCCCTGTAACATCAGTAAATACACGAACGGGCGCAATCGTACTTGCGAAGGGTGATGTAGGCCTTGGAAATGTTGATAACACCACCGATGCTGCAAAGCCTGTTTCTGCTGCAACACAAACTGCCCTGAACTTAAAAGCAAACTCCGCATCCCTTTCAACGGTAGCTACAACAGGTTCATATTCTAACTTACTCGACAAGCCAACATTATCTACAGTGGCAGCCTCGGGTGCTTACAGCGACCTTACAGGTAAGCCGAGCTTATCGACAGTAGCAACGAGCGGTTCTTATGCAGATTTAACGAACAAGCCAACCATTCCTAATGATGCTGGCCTTGTTCACCTTGCTGGAACCGAAACGGTGACAGGGGAGAAAAACTTTACCGGTGGCCTTAAGATCTCTGGTACTTCACTTTCAAGTGTTGCAACATCTGGCGCTTATGCTGATTTATCTGGTAAACCAACATTATCTACTGTGGCCGCCTCTGGCGCTTACGCAGACCTTTCTGGTAAGCCAACACTACCAACTGCTGGTACGGGTTCAAGCAACTATGCCGTAGGAGACGACAGTCGCATAAATGGTGCCATTCAAAGTAGTCTCGCCATTGCAAAGGGTGACATCCTGGCTGCAACCGGAACAAATACGATTACTCGTGTAGGCGTGGGAAACAATAATCAGGTTCTTACAGCCGATAACTCTCAAGCTGGCGGTGTTAAGTGGGCTGACGTTGCTGGCGGTGGCGGTGGTAGTGGTATTACTCGTTCTATCGTGACTCTTTCAAGCAACCAAACTGCAAGCGCTGCTGCGAGCACTGATTATATATATATTCTTACGGGAAATTACACATTAACACTGCCAACAGCCGTGGGGAATACCAATAAGTACGTTGTTAAGAATCGTCACACTGCAAGTGTTGCACTTGCATTTAACGCTTCGGAAAACGCAGATGGCGGCGGAATTACATTAAGTGCAAACAGCTCTGTCGATTTGGTGAGCGATGGCAGTAACTGGGTTATTATTTAGGAATCGGAGGAAAATTACATGAGTTACCAACAAATACCCATTCAATCAGAAGACGACACATTTGCTACTGGTCAAAAAGGACAGTACCTATTAGGTGTAAGACGAGATACCGACAGTGCGCCGGTGAATGACGGTCGCCTCATGGGATTAGTTATGGACGATGAAGGTCGCCTTAAGACTTCTAATAAAACAGCCAATTTCCCTACTACGACTGGTCCAGTTAATACAGTCAACGCCGCTTTAACAATTGATGTGCGCCGCGCTTCAAATGTCGTTTTCCACGTTAAAAACACAGGTTCGGTTTCAATGGCTGCAGGCATCTTCTCTTTCGAAGGTTCACTTGATTCGACAAATGGTACTGACGGTACATGGTTTGGTATACAAGCTGTACGTTCGAATGCAAACACCGTTGAAACAACAACCGGTACTCTTGCGCTCGCGGTTGGTGCGGGATTAGCCTACTCATGGGAAGCTTCGGTTAACGCTTATCAATACGCACGAGTGCGCTGTACAACTGCAGTAACAGCAAGTGCTATTGCGACTTGGATTGGCCTAAGAGGATCTTATGCCACTGAGCCGATTCCAGCTGCACAAATTAGTGGTACGCAACCTGTATCAGGAACCTTAACTAGTGCCGGCACAACTACTGCTACACCAGCAACAGGTACAAACACAAATATTGCGAGCCTTGTAACGGCAGCAACAACAAATGCAACACTTGTGAAAGCTACGGCTGGAACTCTTTATGAAGTTACTTTCTCGAATGTTACGGCAACTCCAGCATTTGTGAAGTTTTATAATAAAACCACAGTACCAACAGTTGGTACTGATATTCCTGTTGCAACATTCCCTGTCGCTGCCAACACCACTGTTACTTACGAATTTGGCCCGCTTGGTAAAAGGTTCGCGACCGGCATTACGCTTGCTGTTACAGGTGCTGCTCCTGCAACCGATACAACCGCTTTTGTCGCTGGAATGCAAATCAGCGGAACTTACCTTTAGTTTTCGCTTTTGTAATCTTTCTTACTCTTTTAAAAAGCTAACAGGCGTATACTTTCCCTATGACACACACTTTTAATCAGTCGGTTGCTATTATTACTGGTGGCGCATCTGGTATTGGAAAATCACTCGTTCAGCAATTGGCGGCTTTGGGTGCGAAGGTTATTATTGTTGACCGGAATGATGAGGCGGGGAATGCTTTGGCCTCTTCTTTGAAGGAATTAAGCGCCGAATATTATCATGCAGACATGGCGATTAATAACGAAGCTCAAGAATTATTTGAGTACGTCCTCAAAACGTATGGTCGTATAGATTACGTATTTAATTGCGCTGGCATTTTTATGGCTGGTGAAATCCGCGATACGCCTTTAGAAAATTGGCAGACTGTTATTAATAATAATATTTGGGCAGTCAATAACGGTACTCATTATGCGTATCAGGTAATGTTGAAGCAGGGGAATGGGCATATTATCAATATCGCATCGGCTGCAGGCTTATTTCCTGTTCCTGTAATGAGTATTTACGGGGCTTCAAAGTTTGCGATCGTTGGTTTAACTCATGGGCTTCGGAATGAGGCTAAAACGCTAGGCATTAATGTAAGTGTTGTATGCCCAACAGTTGTAAATACACCTTTATACGACACCGCAATCTATAATAATCTTGATAAAGAGAAAGCTTTAAAAACAAGAAGTACCTTGCAAACACCAGATGTGGCGGCTGAAAAGATTATAAAAGGTGTAGCAAAGAACAAAGCTACTATTCATACCGCTATTTCAACACAAGTTGGTTGGTTTGCTTACAAGTACGTTCCTGGAATTTATAATTATTTTGCCGTAAGAGTGATAAAGAAATATCGTACAGTACTTCGCGTTAATAAGAATAGTTAGAGTATGCTTAAATTATGATTTTTAGTAAAAGAAGTAAAAAAGTTAAAAAATACCTTGGCGGGTTAGTAACGCTTAATGGTAGCGAAAAGCGAAAAGCGGTAACAAGCCCGCATTTATTTTCGATGCATGATTGGCGGATTGTTTTACTCGAAACGCGGTTGAGCCTAAAGGAAAAGAAGATATCAATCTTGGCTGCAGGGTCGGCATTCTTTGCTAGCTTGGCTTTCTTCCCATTGCTTGCGGCTATTATTGCGATAGTTGCCTATACGGTAAACGTTCAGCAGCTAAACTCGGCGTTATCGGCTATAGAGATTTACTTTCCGATTGATATAGCAGCCTTGATTGGTTCACAGCTAGAAAGTGCCTACGAGTACAACTTGCGTAATCTCACCGTAGCAATAATTGCGATTGTGATTGCTCTCTATAGCGCCACGAGGGCAATGTATATCCTCATTAGTGCAATGAACACGGTATATGAGCAAGACGAGAAACGTAAGGGCTTGAAGTTAGTTGGAATTAGTTTCTTAATGGCGCTCGGTGCTATTATTATGATTTCGGTCGTGTTGGTGCTTGTACTTGTAGATCAAGCGACTCTTATCCATATCGGTGCACCAGCCTTTCTGGCAGTAAGCTTACCGGTACTTAGGTGGATTTTATTGGCAATCATTATTGCGGGTTCATTAGCGGTATTTTACCGTGTAGCACCAAGTAATCACGACCCACACTGGCGATGGGTAAGTTGGGGTGCGGGAATTGCGAGTGTTATATGGCTAGCAGGAACGACACTCTTCTTCCTGTATGCTAAATACCTATCTGTTTATAGTAATATCTATAACGTATTTGGGAGTGTCGTTGTATTGCTCATTTGGCTTAATTTATCAGCTTTCATTATTTTACTTGGAGCCGCAATCAACCAGCGACTTGAAGCTCGAACAACACGCCGTACGAGTTTGTAGAAGAAGCGTATAATAAGAGGGTATGTTTGAGTATCCTGTTGTCTTTGTCGACATCGAAACTACTGGAGGAAGTTACCGCAATAGCCGTGTGCTAGAAGTTGCGGCGATACGTTTCGAGAACGGCGAAATAGTGAAGGAATTCTCGACACTTCTTGACCCACAAACCCATGTTCCGGCGGTCATTACTTCCATTACAGGGATTACCCAAGGTGATATTGTTGGTGCACCTCGCTTTGAAGATATCGCTGATGAACTGTATGAAATTATGGATGGGGCAGTATTTGTTGCGCACAATGTTCGGTTTGATTATTCGTTCTTAAAGCAAGAATTTGCAATGATCGGTATGACGTTTGCACCTAGGTTACTTTGTACTGTGCGACTATCAAGATACTTATATTCTGACAGAAAAGGCCATAGTTTGGAAAAGATAATCGCGCGCCATTCTATACCAGTACTGGATAGGCACCGTGCACTTGAAGATGCTCGGGCAATCCTATATTTCTCGCAATTAGCGTTTGATGAGCATGGTGAAGAGTTATTTGCAGACGCCCTTATGCACCAGCTGAAATCGCAATCACTGCCTCCACACCTCGATCTAAATGAGTTAGAACAAATTGATAATGTACCTGGGGTATATATTTTTAAAGATGAAACGCATCAGCCAGTATATGTAGGCAAGAGCGTGACATTGAGGAAGCGGGTATTGTCGCATTTTCAAAGTACCAGTCCTAAGGAAGTGAAAATAAGTCAGCAGGTGTACCATGTTGAAACGGTTCCAACCGGAAGTGAGTTGGCCGCATTGTTGCTTGAATCAAAACTCATTAAAGAACTAAAGCCGCTGTATAACCGTTTATTGCGGCGGGTTTCTTTGTATGCAATGTTGGTGAAAAAAGAACAGGATGGTTATGCAAATTTAACGGTTGTTTCTGGCAATGTAGATAATGAGACGGACTTAAATACTATCTATGGTGTGTACGGTAGTCGCATGAAGGCTAAGCAAACAATCGTTGAGCTTACTCGATCTTTCCAGTTGTGTCCGAAACTCATGGGAATAGAAAAAGCAAAAGGTGCTTGTTTCTCGTATTCACTTGGTAGGTGTAAGGGTGCCTGTATCGGACTGGAAGCCCCTGAATTGTATAATCGCCGGTTCGAGATTGCACTCGAAAAAAGCAAATTATCTGAGTGGCCATTTGAAGGCCCAATTACAGTACCGGTAAATGAGGCAGGCGAGATGGTGATTATTAATAACTGGATTGTGCAAGGTTTTAATGATGAATATGGGAATGAAGTCATTGTTGATGCCGAGCCAAATTTTGACCTCGATGAATATAAGATTATCCGTCGATTTATTAAAGAAAACCGTCATAGGATAGGACTGTATGCCTAGAGTTAAAAAACCAAAGCCGCAACATCACGCTGAGGAGTTTGGCCTTGATGTACTTTCGGGTGATGACGACATGTTCCGTTGGTTCTTGCTTTCATATTTATTCGGAAAGCCAATTCAATCAAGTGTTGCGGCGCAAACGTGGCAACTATTTATCGATCGGAAACTTGATACACCGTGGGCGATAGCTAATTTGCGCCATCGCCAATTAGTGCATATTTTAGACGAAGGTAAGTATACGCGTTATGACGAAGTAATGGCAAGGGCACTTCAAATCTGCATGAAACAACTCATCGATGACTACGAAGGTTCGTTGTGGCTGATGTTTGAAAGTAGTATGGATGAAGATGAATTTTCAAAGCGCCTGCAAAAGTTTTATGGAGTGGGGCCAAAGACCGCCGAGATATTTATGCGTGAGACGGAAGAGCTATTTGCAAGGAGAGTGGAATAACTCACCGAAAAAAATAATAGGCCCGCAAACTAAATACATAGTTACGAGCCCATTAGGTGGGATGCGCTTATTTAAGCAAGCACTGTTTCTGCAGGTGTAGTAACCTTTGTGGTGAGTATTTCATCGATTGTTGCGGCAATTTGCGTAGCAATGTTTGCTGCATCGAGTGCAGAACCATCAGGATTAATGTCCTTCATGAAAGCAAGTTGAGAAATGTTGTGTTTGTGGTCGGCCTTAAGGTTTTCAAGCACTTCGCGAAGTGTTGCAACGGCAAGTGAGCCACCACTCCATCCGTAGGCAACAGCGGTAACAGTTTTACCATCCCAGTCGGCACCAAGTGAGTCAAGGGCATTCTTTTGAATAGCGTTTAGCGTGTGGTTATATTCGGGTGTTAAGAAAATAACACTGTCGTTTGCTTGAACGAGTTCGCTCCAAACTTTAACTTGTGGGTCAGTGATAACGTAGTCTGGAGAAAGTGGAGAATTTTCGTTATTAAAGAAGGGTAGGTTCAGTTCGGCTAAATCGGCAACGGTAGTTTGAATACCATCGTGCTTAGCAAGTTCTTCTTGGACATAGCCAAGTACCTTATCGGCAACACGGCCAGGGCGTGCGCTACTTACAATTATTAGAATTTTGGACATGAGTAATAACTCCTTTTAATTGGTTTAAATAGGATATAAAAATATTTTTGGCACGACTGTGCAAGATTTTATACTACCTTTAGTATAGCGTGATTACTATATTTTGTATAGCATTGATTTTCGTATTAGTATATGATGTGAAATAATAAAGACAATGCAAGAATATATTGAGATCAAGGGTGCGCGCGAAAATAACTTAAAAAATGTATCTATTCGTATTCCAAAGCGAAAAATTACAGTATTTACAGGGGTTTCGGGGTCTGGAAAGTCTTCATTGGTATTTGATACAGTTGCAGCCGAGGCTCAACGACTTTTGAATGAAAACTTTAGTATGTTTGTACGCAATTTTTTGCCACGTATGAACCAGCCACAAGCTGATGAAATTAAGAACCTGAGTATGGCAGTGATTGTTGACCAAAAAAGGCTTGGCGGTGGTTCACATTCAACTGTAGGGACGGTAACTGACATTGCGACGGCACTCCGTTTAATGTTTTCCCGAGTAGGAAAGCCGGCTATTGGGTCTGCGAATTTATTTTCATTTAACGATGCCGACGGAATGTGCCCTGAATGTAATGGTATGGGTCGAAAAATGGCGATGGACCTTGAGCTTGCGCTTGATGCGTCACTTTCTATTAATGGGGGTGCGATTAAACTCCCTGGTAATAAGCCAGGCAGTTGGCAGTTTCAAATTTATGATGCCGCTGGTATTGATACCAATAAGAAAGTATCTGATTTTAGTGATGCTGAAATGGAAGACTTTTTACACGCTCAACCACGTAAAGTAAAAGTGAATGGAATTAACCTTACCTATGAAGGTTTTGAAACAGTGTTTAATCGTAAATACATTTTAGGTGATTTAAAGGCGATGTCTGAACGTACTCAAAAGCAATTAACACCATTTATTGCTATGGGTCCCTGTCCGTTATGCCATGGTGCTCGGTTAAGCCAAAAAGCTTTATCGGTGAAGGTTGAAGGCTATAATATTGCCGAGCTTTCTTCTATGCAAATTGATGCATTGCTTGAAGTGCTTTCGTCTATGAAGGTAACCGAAGCAAAAGCTGTTATTGAAACCTTACAGGAACGCATTACCAACTTGGTTGATATTGGCCTTGGCTATTTAAGCCTCGACCGAGTAACCGATACGCTCTCGGGTGGTGAATCGCAGCGTGTGAAGATGGTAAAGCACCTTAACGGCAGCTTGGTTGATGTTATGTATATCTTTGACGAACCAAGTGTTGGGCTGCACCCACGTGATGTACACCGCTTGAATGAGTTATTACAAAAGCTACGCGATGCCGGCAATACGGTTATTGTGGTTGAACACGACCCAGATGTTATTCAGGCTGCCGACCATATTATTGATGTTGGCCCGAATGCCGGAAGTAAGGGCGGGACTGTTGTATTTGAAGGCAGCTACGCCGATTTGCTTAAAGCAAACACTCTTACTGGCCGACACCTGAAAGATAAATCACCAATTAAAACTGAGTATCGAAAAGCAACCGGATCTTTGCCGATTCGTGATGCGCATGTAAATAACTTGCAACATGTTGATGTTGATATTCCGACTGGAGTATTTACAGTTGTTACTGGTGTAGCTGGCTCTGGTAAGAGTTCATTAATTAACCAGGTATTCTTGCGTCAACACCCTGAAGCTATTGTTGTTGACCAATCGCCAATTGGTGTTTCGAGCCGTTCGAACCCCGCAACGTATACCGGAATTATGGACGTAATTAGAAAAGCCTTTGCGACGGCTAATAAAGTAGATATAGCTTTGTTTAGTTTTAATTCAAAGGGCGCTTGTGAGAATTGTAAAGGTGCTGGGTTTGTAACAACCGACTTAGCTTTCCTTGATGATGCAAAGCTACCGTGTGATGTATGTGAAGGTAAACGTTTCAAACAAGAAGTTTTGGAATATAAATACAATGGAAAGAATATTTCTGAAGTATTAGAACTCACTGTTGCGCAATCAATCGATTTCTTTGATCTTAAAGAAATTGCCCATAAACTCGAAGCTTTGAACGATGTTGGTTTGGATTATTTAACACTTGGCCAGCCGCTTAGTTCGTTATCGGGCGGTGAATGCCAACGTATTAAACTTGCGAGTGAATTGCATAAAAAGGGAAGTATTTACGTTTTGGATGAGCCGACAACCGGATTGCACATGTCAGACATCTCTCGACTCCATGCCATTATTAACCGTTTGGTTGATGCGAAAAATACTGTTATTACGATCGAACACAACCAAGAAGTGATTCGCCAAGCCGATTGGATTATCGACCTTGGGCCTGACGGTGGCAATGCTGGTGGCAAGATTATGTTCGAAGGAACTCCAACCGATATTGTGAAAAGCAAAACTGCTTTAATTGCCCAGTACCTATAGTAGGCGTACAATAAGAAGTACTAAACGGGGGAACTGCGCATGTTAGGACCGATCGATTATATTGTTGTAGGGTTTGAAGGTAATAACTTTAATGGCAGCATACTTGAAGAATTAGGTAAGGCAGTTGATACCGGGGCAATCCGTGTGGTTGACTTGTTATTTATCATTAAAGACGCCGATGGCGCAGTATTGTTGGCGGAAATTGAAGACCAACATGAAGAGCTAAAGGCAGCAGTTGATGTATTCAATATTCCAGATGACCTGGAGCTACTTACTGAATCTGACGTAGAAAAACTTGGTGCAGCTTTGGAGAACGATAGTTCTGCTGGCGTACTAGTAATTGAGCACTTATGGGCTAAAGGCTTGAAGCAGGCACTCCTTGATTCTGGCGGTGTGCTTATCGACGAAGGCCGTATTCACCCAGACGTTGTAGAGGCAGCTGTTAGTGAACTAAGCGAAATTAAGGAATAAGGGGGTTATTATGATCGGACGACCATTATCACCAGTATCAATTGCAGGCGCTGGGCGACGCCGACGACGCCGCGGACGAGGACTCCTTTAAATGTTAGCGGCGGTTTCATCATTTAGTGGAATCTCTGTAACGAGTATTGAAGACGCTCGAAAGTTTTACGTTGATACCTTAGAGTTACCATTGAAAGACGACAGTATGGGGTTACTACTTGAACTTCCGGGTGGTGGTCAATTATTTATTTACGAAAAGCCCGATCACGTACCGGCCGTTTTTACTGTTTTGAATTTTGTGGTTGAAGATATTAACCATACAATTGACCATTTAGTGAATGATCACGGTATTGTTTTCGAGCGTTACGAAGGTTTACCATCCGAACAAGACGAACGTGGCATACTACGTGGTAAAGCCGCAGGGCAGGGGCCAGACATTGCTTGGTTTACCGACCCAGCGGGGAATATTCTTTCAGTTATTGAAGATTAAGCTAAGAACCCCTCGGGGTTCTTTTTTTATCGACCAAAGCCGCGAACGTAGGCGAATATAAGCGCCATAATGACATAGCCAGCGAATTGCGCGCCTCTGGCGATAAGAAGAATGGCGATTGTGTATACGATTAAATGGATACTAATTAACCCGCCAGCGAGCGATAATGAACCGGCAATGGTCATTAAACTTCCAGTGAAGAAAAGCCTATTTTTAAGCGATTTTTTAGTAGTCCAAAGCATGGCTACGATAAGTCGCGTTATGCCTGAGAGTAATACAAGGCCACACACAACTAAGGTTGAAATCTCTAGGGCATAGCGAGGGTTTAAAATAACGAATAGACCGAAAATAATAATCCCGAGGCCTAAAAGGATGTACCAGAAATATGAGTATTTTTCATTTTTGAGTGAAAATGCTCCCTGAATGTAGGCATAGCCAAAGTAGAAGAAATAGCCAGCTACTCCAAGGGTGATAACAACGGGAGCGAGTTGAGTAAACAGGAGTATTCCAGCAGTAAGATAAGCGGCGCTTTTCAAAAACAGCACAGGAATCGCAAGTTTTACTAATTGTTGAGCAAATGTCGGCGGAATAATAGGCGCCCTAGCCGGTTTTGTAGAAAAAGTTTTTTCTGGGAATATATACTGAAGTGTTTCGACTGGTTTAGAGAGTGCAAAGTTGTGGCCTTGGCCGTCAAACTCAATAACCTCTACTTTTTTAAAATGCTCGGCAACTTTTGTTAAAAACAATGTATCAATAAGCAGATCTCGGTTGCCATAAATAATTTTTACTGGAATATCTTTTACTCTCTTTGCGAGATCGATTGCTTTTTGATTTCGAATTGAATTACTGAGAGTGCGAAGCGAAGGAAGGTACTTCGACATTCTTTTGTAACCGAGTGCTTGGGCTGTGCTGGAATATATATCACTACCGTCAGAGATTTTTTCTACCAAGTGCAACCTTTTGATGATGTGGTTTGTGCTGTCAGCGTCCTCGGTAACAAATACGGGTGCGAGGAGTGTTAATGACGTGACACTCTCGGGGTGTTTAGCTGCATAGGCAAGTGATACGAGACTCCCAAGTGAGTGAGCAATAATATCAAACTTTTTAATGTTTAGTTTTTGTAATGTAATTTCAAGGTGCCTTACTTGGTCATCAAGCGAATAGGGAATATTAAGGGGCTTTGGTGATTTTCCAAACCCAAGTAAGTCGATGGTAATAACGCGGTTATATTCGGCGAGTGGCTTGACGTACGAATCCCAATAATGGCTAGAACCCTCAATGCCGTGAATCAATACAATCGGTGTTCCTTTGCCTTCGTCGGTTTCAACGTGCAATTCTTTTCGTAAGTTCTTTTTTATGAGGCCAGAAATTTCTCGTGGAAGATTTTGTACAAGCATGTGGTCGATTTTAATGACATCGAGCCGTTGAATATCCATATAGGGATGGAATTGACGCAGGGCGTTGAGTTGGGTTTGTGCAACTAACATATCTTTTTTACCGGCGAAGAAGGTTAAAGGATCTTTCAGTTTTTTAAGGTGACCAACGAAATCAAATTCATTTATAAGGTTCTTAATATTCAGTCGAATGATATCTGCGTCGAGCACGTTGTCATTGGCGCCAATCATGGCATGAAATTTCGCTGATGTATTACCCATCGTAACAAAAGCGTTGGCCGCATTATTTCCGGGGTGCATGACTTTTTGGACCAAACTAAACAACCCTGTACTAATTTTCGAGAAGAGAACTGAGCCAGCGTACTTATTTGAAATCATTTCCTCAGGTTTCAAATAGAAAGGTGTTGAAATGAGATAGACTTGTTCGACGCTATCAGGGTAAGTACTGCTATATGCAAGAGCCACCGCACCACCCATTGAATACCCCACGACTGTCGTATTTTCTGTGGCTTTTAGTGCTTCGAGTGTGTTGCGGAGTGCTTGCACATGTTCTTTATCGGTGTACTGCGCATTTTTGGGACGGGGTGATTTCCCGTGGCCATATAAGTCAACGACAATAACTCGATAATCGTTGATTAGAAGCTTTGAAATAGTATCCCACTGTGAACCATCCCCAAACATTCCGTGCAGTAGTACAACGGGATTGCCTGTACCGATATCTTGCCGCACATAAAGTTGAGGGGTTTTACTCATTTTGTTAGTATACTAGGCTTATTAGATAAGGAGAAATAAAATGTTCGACTTAACAACATTAAACTATTGGGCAATAATTGTAGCCTGGATTTTCACCTGTGCTTTAGGGTCTTTCTGGTACTCACCGGCTGGCTTTGGAAAGCTTTGGACAAAGCTCAGTGACGTAGATATTATGAAGCTGCCACAAAACTTAGCTAACCGTGCGATTGGTGCGGTTATTGTTAGCTCGTTTTTCCAAGCAGTCGCCTTGGCGATTGTGTTGCAATGGGTAAACCCTGCAAACATTTGGGAAGGCATTCTTGCCGGCCTCGTTATTTGGTTCGGTTTTATTACCTTAACAACCGTAGGGACAACTCTTTACCAGCGAAAAGGGTTCCGATTCATTTGGCTTAATAGTAGCTTCTTCTTGATTGTAATTGTGGTCAACTCGATTATTTTGACCCTTTGGCGTTAACTGTTTAGTAAATAGCCAATAACTACTAAGCCATCAACAATGATCCAGATGCTGTTGGCGATGATCATTGGAGTGACGCGGTGTTTGAGGCCGTAAATTAAAAAGATAACTGCAAATAGTAAGAAACCAAGCCAGGAATAGATTGAAACACCATCAGTGCTGCCTTGAAAGATTTGAATAACTTGCGGGATGCCACTGAGCGGATACAGAAAAGAGGCAGCAATAACGATAACGTCAAAGGCGCCGAGTTTCTTCTTTTTTTGAATATGTTTGTGTAAATTGTAATTTTCGCGCGACATTACCATTAACTATATCAGAGGTTTGCTATGATAAGTAGATGGAAAACGTACTTCACCGCTGGCTAAAGATTCCGTATACATTACATACGACTGAATTTCTGAAACCAAAACGCCCGCGTGCAACGTATATTCTTCTTCATGGGATAGGGAACTCAACAAAAGCTTGGGACGAATTAATACCAATGTTACCGAAAGACATTCGGGTTATTGGTATTGATTTGCTTGGATTTGGTAAATCGCCAAAACCGAATTGGATTACGTACAATGCAAAAACCCAGGCGCGTTCGGTTGGTATTACGTTAATGAAGCTGCGATTGTTTCAGCAACCAACCATTATTGGGCATTCGTTAGGGAGCTTGGTTGCAGTTGAAGTAACTCGCCGTTACCCTCTATTACCAAAGCAACTTATTTTATGTAGCCCACCGTTCTATGAGCCAACTGCAGACAAGAAGCAGTTATTAAAACGTGATGAAATTTTAAAGTCTATTTATAAACGAGCTAAACATTATTTACAGACCATGGAAACCATACTGCCGCTTGCCGAGAGGTTAGGAATGGTGAGTAAGGCCTTTGATATAAATTCTGGTGGAAGTACCGAGTCGTACTTGGCGGCACTCGAAGCGAGCATCGTTAACCAAACTGCACTAAAAGATGCCGAGAAATTACGATTACCGATTACTATTCTGTACGGAACACTCGACCCAGTTGTTATCAGCTCGCACATTCGTAAGCTTGCGAAAACAAAGCCGAATATTACCGCAAAAAAAATAGTAACCGGCCACGAAATTGTGGGCCGGTATACTAAGTTTTTGGCTAAAGAAATTAGCGACGAGTCATTGTAGGAACAAAGGTGTAAGCTGCACCACGAGCACCACCACGACCAGTACGACCGATACGGTGAACGTAGTCTTCGTAGGTTGCAGGTTGGTCGAAGTTAATCACGTGGCTAACGTTTGGAATGTCGAGGCCACGAGCCGCAACGTCAGTTGCAACCATGATCTTAGCTTTACCGTCTTTGAAAGTCTTCAAAGCACGTTGGCGTTGTGATTGTGATTTGTTACCGTGAATAGCTACAGAGCTTAGGCCGCTTTGTTCAAGGTGATCTGAAAGGCGTTGTACACCAAACTTTGTTTCACCGAATACAAGAACCTTTTCGAATTCTGCTTCGCTAAGCATGTTAAGTAGTTTTTCGAGCTTTTCGTCTTTAGAACCAGCTTCAACGATGTCTTGTTCAACGTGTTCGCTAGTATCTGTTGTACGAACTTGTACTTCAGCTGGGTCGTTAAGGAAGGTGTGAACCAAGTCCTTAATAGTTGGAGTAATAGTTGCACTAAAGAATAGTGTTTGACGGTCTGATGGAGTTTGAGAAACGATAGTACGGATGTCGTTGATGAATCCCATATCGAGCATACGGTCAGCTTCGTCAAGAACAAGTGTTGTTACGTTGCTTAGGTTTAGTTCACGACGGTTCATAAGGTCTTTAAGACGACCAGGTGTACCGATAATTACGTGTGCACCGCGGCGAAGGTCACGAATTTGACGGTCGATGTTTGTTCCACCAACACAAATTGCGTCCCAAATTTGCATACCAGCTGAAAAGGCACGGAACTGCTCTTGAATTTGCACTGCAAGTTCGCGAGTTGGAGCCATGATTAGTACTGAAGCACGTGGGCTGTGTGTATTAAGTGAGTTAATAATAGGAAGCAAGAAGGCTGCTGTTTTACCAGTACCTGTGTTTGCTAAACCAATAACATCACGACCTTCCAAAATAAGCGGGATAGCTTGGTCTTGGATTGGGCTTGGTGCTACGTAGTTACGCTTTGCAACGTTTGCGTGAAGTGCCGCGTTAAACGGAAATTCTGCAAAGGTGTGCTTAGATTCGTACACAACTTCATCGGCAACGGCAACAGCCTTGTTGATGAACTTGCTTGGGTGAATGTAAGCGCCACGACGGTTTCCGCCACCACCGCCTTGTGAACGGTTGTTTGATGGACCGAATGAACGGTGGCCTGGACGGGCTCCACGTGGTTTAGTTGATGAGTTGTTTGATGGGCGATACGCCATAAATAGTAAGTCCCTTTCTTGGGGCTTTAAGGTAATATGTTGTCGCTGCAGACGAACAGCGAAAACCTTTTCTCTATTTAGTTACCAGATGGGCTCGCGACATAGCGGCTTGAGGTAATAGTAGGTATCCATTCGGATGCAATGTATCTATTATAGCACAAGTTTGATAGAAATGCTATACCCATAACGTTAAGTCAAGCTATAAATTAAATAAATTTTAAACTGAAGTTCATTCTTAGTGCATATTAAAAAATTAACCTCTGTTATTTGTTGAGATTTGAGAGTAGTATTATGAATAACATGGATAACATTCAAGAGATAAGGATTAGTGGCTATAAAGGTTTAGAGAACTTTGAAGCAACTAATTTTAAAAAAATTAACTATATTATTGGCGCAAGTGGAGCGGGAAAATCTTCGCTATGGGAATTGGTAACGATATTATCTAGAGGTATGTTCAATAGTGGAACAGCGATTGAGGTTTACGGAGATCTACGAAGGTTAATGCCAAATGGTGCAACCGCAAGTATCGTATTTTCAGATCAAGACAATGGATCTAGGACTTTTGACTATGTTATTGAAGCGAAAGCAGTTTCAACCGCGGAGGTTAATCAGACGCCAACTGGAACAAATTTTATGATTGCCTATTTATCGACCGAACAAAAGGAAACCAGCTACGGTATACTAAAGCTTCGAGTTTCGGCTCAGTACGATATAACTAAGTACGGTGGTCATATTGAAGATGCTCTCTTTATGTTACAAGAGGATCAAGGTGATATCGCAAGTTTCAATCTTGTTCACTTTACTAATTCGGATAGTGCAAACCAGCCTGCGGTATTAAGAGGAAACGGTAGGGATTTAATTATGAGTACCTCAAGCTTGTCGGGCGGGCATAGTTCACTCGCTTCCTTGATGGCCGCGATCGAGAATAATTACGGTTCCATTATTGTAGTTGAAGAACCTGAAAATGGTATGCATACAGATTTGCAAAAATCATTGCACGGGATATTTAAAAAGTTTATCCAAAAGCATCCTGATTCCCAGCTTTTCGTAATTACTCATAGTCCTTTCCTGCTATCTTCTGTTGCTTCGGAAGATTCTCAAACAAATACATACCTTATGCATAATGGAAAAATGTTAAAACCAGAGGGTTACGACGCAAAAGGTGCAAAGTATCTTTCTTCAAAACTAGTAGGCATCTCCTTTGAAGATATTGCACCTAGCAAGATCGTCGTAAGTGAAGGAAGTCTGTCTACTCTATTGAGTATTATGAATGACAGGTTTTATTCATGTTCAATGATGTTCACCACGGCAAAAAGTCGAATGGGCAACGAAGCTTCAGGAGATGATGATTTACTGACACTTGATGAGACTGAGATGATTGTAGGAAACCGGTTTAATTTTTTTGATAAAGCGAATTTAATTTTGATTATTGATAAACCAAATTTAGCACAGAAAAGCACTGAAAAACGGATTGAGAAGCTCAAAGAAAAAGATACGAACATTGTTGTATTGTCGGAAGAAGCACTTGAGAACTTTTACATTAAACTAGAAAGATTAAATATTGAAACAAAAGAGTTTGTGTTTGATATAAAAAACACAAAACGCGAGAGAGCTGAACGGCTCGCAAGAGAAATTACCCAAGAAGAATTTGAAGATGTATTTAAAGAACTCATGTTTATTTTTGATGAATAATAAATTTATCATTAATCAACTCTGGCTTATTAATTAATACAAGGTCTATAATAACTACATATGTCAGCCGATTTCTTCATCCGCTTAATCGCAGACTACGCTGTAATCGCTGTCGTGCTTATTGGGGCATGGGCAATTCTTTTTAAAGTTCCAAAGGGTCATCGCTTCGAGGCATATTGCCGCATCCTTATGGCTGGGCTTACGGCATACCTTATCGCTAAGTTTGTTGCCACTATCTACCAACCATCAGATCTTCGTCCTTTCGAGCTTTTAGGGGTGAATCCTGGTGCCTCATATCTTAATAACCCAGGCTTCCCATCCGACCATGCCTTGTTTGTAACTGCTATTCTTTGTGCCGTTTGGTTCGAGACTCGTATGAAAAAAGTATCGATGATTTTGGCTGCGTTAGTGATAGTTGTATGTATCGGTCGCGTGCTTGCATTAGTGCACACACCATTCGATGTAATAGCAGGGGTCGGAATTGCCCTAGTAGGTGCCTTATGGTATAGTAACGTACCAAGAACACAATCATTAGTTGAGGGTGAGAATAGGGAGATACACGGACATGGCACAAGTCATAGTAGACGAACGAACAGTAGTCGTAAAACCGTGGTGGGTAAGAGTTAGAATTCTATTTACCGGGGCAGGCCTCGGGTTATTATGGTGGATTTTTGCCGCCTTACTACAAAATTATGTTGTTGAACCAATCGCTTGTCGCGACCTTACAAGCGCAGCTGCTTGTGTTGACTCACTTGGTGTAGCTGGTGCTATTGCAACAGTGCTCGTTGCAATTATTGGTGCTTTTGTACTGGTACGAACATTACAACCACGGCCAATTATTATCGCCCTTGGTGTGGCTATCTTGCTATGGAGCCTTGGCTATTACATTACCGGCCTATTCTGGCTTGAATCACTTCTATGGGCTGTAGTGTTATACGCTGCGAGCTATGTACTGTTTGGCTTGATTGCTCGCATTGTTTGGTTACCTGCATCTATTATTACTGCCGCGGTGGTTGTGCTAGTAATTCGTATCCTTCTCGCACTGTAGAGGTTACTGTTCTATGTCACTAGAATTACCCAGATTCAACCAAAAATTCGTCAATAGGCTTGAGGAAGGTTCGACCGAGCAGCAATTTGTTTCTAGCGTGGGTGATGTTACCTTTTTGACCATGGCGAATTTAAGAACTCTGCATGAAATTCAAGCAGACTTAAGAGAGCCGCTGTACCATATGGATTTAAATAGTGAAGCAGCTTCTGTTGAGCGAGCTATATATTTTGAATCTTATTCTGGAATGTTTGAAGAAGCATTGATAGGTAAAGATCTTCATGAATATGTAATTGCTTTAAATGGATTAAAGAATGCGGCCACTAACCTCAAGGGAAGAAATGTTACCTGGAGCGACGGAAGGCATTCTACTGATGGATCTGCTCTTGTATTTGACGAATATATTGGTGAATCAATGATTGGTTTCTATCCAAATTCTGTAGTGGTTCCTGTATTGAGTATCGAACTAGCGAAAGAAGCAGGTTCGACAGGACGTTTGATTGATATTGAGAGTATGTGGGATATTGAGATACACCCTTCGTAGTTTGTTATACTCGGGTTATGAATGACATCACGTTTATTACCGGAAATCAAAACAAGGCGGATTATCTAGCAAAGTATTTAGGTTTACCCATTAAGCATCAAAAAGTTAACCTTGATGAACTTCAATCTTTAGACCTTCGCACGATTGTTGACCATAAGGTAAGACAAGCATACGAGATAGTAGGCACGCCAGTGATCGTAGAAGACGTTTCGCTAGAGTTTTCAGCACTCGGACGCTTTCCGGGAACGTTTATAAAATTCTTAGTTGATGAAGTTCCATTTGAGACTATTTGTAGAATGCTTGATGGACTTTCAAGAGATGCTATCGCTCGCTGTGTGTTTGGGTATTACGATGGCAACGAAGTTGTTTTGTTTGAAGGCAGCCTGAATGGTGTAATTGCTGATAAGCCAGTAGGTGAGAATGGGTTTGGTTGGGACAAGATATTTATCCCAGAAGGCTATTCGATTACTCGTGCAGAAATGAACGAAGAAGACGATATGAAAACGTACACTACGATTAAGCCTTTTCCTCAACTCAAATCGTTTTTAGATTCGAAATAGTTTGAAGCTTGTTTGTTAAGAAGGGCTCTGTATTAGAGGCTTTTTGTTATAGTTATCCTATGGATTATCCGTCATTAGATAGAATCGCAGCATTGCAACAACTTATCGCTAACTTTGGTAGCGTCGAACGTGCTTTGAATTTACCAGGCACAAAAAGGCGAGAAAATGATAATGACCATAGCTTTGGCCTGGCACTAACATGTTGGTATTTGCAACCGATGATTGCACCAAACCTAAATCTGTTAGAAATATTCAAATATTCACTAACTCATGACCTTGTAGAGCTTCATGCGGGTGATACTTTCGCTTTTGATAAAGCTGGCATGGAGGGAAAGATGGATCGTGAGAGGGTCGCTGTCGATCTACTACGCAAAGAATGGATTGATTTCATAGAACTCTCAGATTATGCAGAAGGCTACATGAACCGTGAAAGTGATGAGGCAAAATTTGTAAAAGCAGTAGATAAGTTACTTCCGCCAATTATGATTGAACTATCAGGTAAATCTGAGTGGGGCAGGCTAGGTATTACACTGGAAGCAGAACGTGAAAACAAGAAATCTCTTTATGTATCAGAATATCTAAAGCCTTACTACGACTTACTTTTAGAGTGGCTTGATAGCCGGGGAAATATACCTAAATGATAATGCAGAGGTTTGATATACTCAAGAAATGAATACAATCTCTCACGATAGTGAAACGCCAGCGGATGGCCAGCAAGTTATTACAGTCTGTGGTTTTATCCATCATAACTTTGATGGTATCGAAAAAGTTTTCTTACCTAAGCGTGCCGAAACAAAGAAGTTTCTTCCTGGAGTATATGAATTGCCAGGTGGGCATGTTGATTTTGGGGAAACAACGGTGGCTGCTTTAAAGCGAGAGATTAGCGAAGAATTAGGAATGAGCGTGGAAGTGGGCGATATCTTGTATGAATTCTCATACGTAAATGAAATTAAAAAATCACATTCAATTGAAGTGATATATTTTGCTAAGTTTATTGAAGCCATAGGCGAAGTTCAGATTCATCCCGAAGACCATTCGGAATATGGGTGGTTTGCTGAGAATGAATTGGCGAATGCTGCTACTGCACAAAAGGGTCTTGATGACCAAGAGTTTATTGCTATACAAAAAGGTTTTGATTTACTTCGCGGCGAACCGATTAGATTCTAACTTAACAGTTTGTTAATATAAGAATATGATTGATACCGAACGTTCTACCAGTACTGTCCAACACGTTGATAAATTCGATTACTTCACCGGTCCAGATGGAGAGACATATCGAATTCCTAAAGCTGAGTTTGCAGCTGAACTTAGCAGCATGCGACTAAAAAGAATGTCAGAGCGAGCTGTGCAAACGGCTGCGTTTTTATCTAATGAGAGTTCGACACTCGTCCGCTAACACTGCTAATTATTAGCTTTATAAAAGAGTCTTCGTTTTGGAGGCTTTTTGTTATGATTAATTTATGCAAAAACTTATAATCATTCGTGGATACCCAGGATCGGGTAAGACGACCGTAGGCAAACTACTAGAACAGAACGGCATAGGTCGGTTCGTTGACCATAATATGATTCTTACATTTCTTGCAAACATCGTAGGTGACGACGATGACATTTATGACGAGATCGCGCAACTTGAGCAGGCGATGTGTAGGAAAATACTTAGTAAAGGTGAGTCTGCTATTGTGGCGCGAGGATTTAGTAGCACGAATAGTATTGATGAATACGTAAACATTGCTAAAAAGCTTAACATTAAACCAATCATAATCCGTCTTGATGTTGAAGAATCGGTATTAGTGAAGCGCGTACAGAGTCCAGAGCGAAAGCTTGATTTCAATCCAACTATCGATGAGGCCCACGTTAAAGAGTGGATAGCTGGTAATCCTCTCGAATCTTACGAAAATGAAATAGTTATTGATAATGAACAGCCGTTGAGCGTAGTAATAGATGTCATTACGAACGTCGTTAAATCAGAAAATTATTCACATGACACAATATAGTATCAAGCCATCAGAATACGCCGATGAAGCAAATCTATTGCTAGATGTACCCATGAACCTTCTAAATATACCTGCGTCACTTGTAAATAAAAGCATGGAAGAGGGATATAGACCTAAGGATGAGTACCATATTACGATTATCGGTAGAGACTTAGCTGAGCAAATTATAACACTCGGTTTAAATGAAGATATAAAGAAGTTAATTGATGCCACGAGTTGGAGCATTGAATTTAAACCTAGATATATTGAACTCGCAAAAGATGATGATGAAGGGATTCATAGACAATCGATTATACAGATTGTGTTTGTACCACAAGCTGCTCATTTTTATGACAAGCTTGAATCAATTATGAATCTACCTATCTCAAGACCACCCGAGCACATCACTCTTTTTACTAAGAATTACGACAAAGGAATAGGTCTTTATAGTGAAGATGATTTAAATAGTTTCAAAGTTAGAGAACTTGAAATTAGTTAAGCTCAGTGTACTTCTTATGATTGCCGTGGGCCTTACTCACTTCATATTTTTCTGAATTCTTTGCAAGCTTCTTGAGGCTTGCTTGCATGAGGTCTATATCGAGATCATTCGCAATAATTAGTATGTAGTTCAACACATCAGCTAGTTCATCTGATACGTCTTCTTTATGTTTAAGCAAATGCTTGTCGATTTCTTCAGGGGTCTTCCATTGGAAGTGCTCTAAAAATTCTGAAGCTTCAAGAGAAAGTGAAATTGCTAAGTCTTTAGGATTATGGAACTGCTTCCAATCTCTTTCATCACGAAATTCAATAATTTTCTTTTGTAGGTCGCTCAAGTCAGTCATGAAATTAGTGTACTACATTTGCAAAATTAACATCTCAAACCAAAAACTTAACTTATTAAATTCTTAGGTTGAGCCCCGAACCGAGAGCTTGCGCTCATCGGCTCGGGGAACTCATCCGCTACCACTCGCTTCGAGGAATGTCTTCCTTCCAGTTCTTGTACTCGTTGAGCGTGAACAGGCGTACACGACGACCCACTTCCGGGTCTTCGAATTTGTATGCCCGGTTATAGTGCGACCTTCTTGTGAAGGTGTCTACTTTCCCTCGACTCATTGCTTTCATGAGGCGGGGGAGGTACCAGAAATCGGATCCGTCCCAACTTCGGACGGGTGTGACGTGTCCCAGGTTGAAGAAGAACTGACCTTCCTCTGTGACGTTCTTGAACGCGAGCGGCTGGCCGTGGTGGTAGTTCCAGAGGTTGCCTCTTCTCACAAGGCTCAATCTGTCTTCTCCAACATGACCTCGGCCGAGCCATCTCGGGTCGTCGTCGAGTCGGAGTGAGTACGCCCAGTGATTGTCATAGGGAGCGACGTAGCCGTACTCGACGATGACTTCCTGTGTCGTAGCGGGTTGATGTTCCCATGTTCCCCACACGGTATTGTCGGTGAACTCGACAACGTCGCCGGGCCAGAATTGCTGTGGCGTTCCGTCGATCGTTGCGGTTGGGGCATCCCAATATCTTTGTGCGTCTTGCATCTGAGTCTCCTTAGGACTAGAGGGCTGATACATCTTGGAAGGTTGTGGTATGGATGAGTTATTAAGGTCTTTCGACCACAAGCATCCATAGAGAACTGCTGTGCATATATTATAGCATATTATTGCGTATTAATCAATTTGTGAGACCTAGTGTTATACTTATGCTATGGAAATAGTGACAATTATTTTGGTGGTGATTCTTATTCTTGTTATCGCAGCAATGGGTGCGGTTCTCTACACCTTAACGCAACGCATGCGCGAGCAAAAACCTGATAGTAGCGTAGACATGATTAAAGCTGACGTGACGGAATTGAACCGTACGATCAATAACCTTCAAACCGTCTTGGGCGATAAGATGGAGCGTAGCGCAACAAATATGCAAACCTCAATGCAAAAGCAATTGGGTGAAAGTATGAAGTTGGTGGGGGATGTATCTCAGCGCCTAACTAAGCTCGATGAAACTAACCGTCGAGTGGTAGATGTTGCCGATGAACTTAAAACCTTGCAAAACGTTTTGCAAAACCCAAAGCAGCGTGGTGTATTTGGTGAGTATTACCTTGAATCTGTTCTGGGTAACATTCTACCAACGAAGAACTTTAAGATGCAGTATGCGTTTAAGGATGGCATGATTGCCGATGCCGCGGTATTTCTTGATAAAGGCCAGATACTTGCAGTAGATAGTAAGTTTAGCCTCGAGAACTATAACCGAATGGTTCAGGCGCCGAATAAAGCTGAACGCGAAGAATGGTTGAAGAAAGTGCGCACCGACCTTAAGGGGCGTATTGACGAGACGAGCAAATATATTCGTCCTGCAGAGAACACTATGGACTTTGCTTTCATGTTTATCCCCAGTGAATCACTATATTACGACTTACTTATTGGTGATGTCGGTACTGGTTCAAGCGCGCGAGACCTTATTGAATACGCCTTCCGCGAGAAAAATGTCATTATTGTGAGCCCAACTAGCTTCATGGCGTACCTTCAAACCGTTTTACAGGGCCTCCGCAGCCTTCAAATTGAAGAGCAGGCAAAAGATATACAAATTCAGGTAGGCAAGCTAGGGCGCCATATATCGACCTTTGACGACTATATGAATAAGCTTGGAAAATCTTTAGGCACAACTGTTGGCCATTACAACAATGCACACAAAGAACTTGGTAAGATTGATACCGATGTGACGAAGATTGCAGGGAATAATAAGAGTGTAGAACCGCTGCTTATTGATCGCCCACATCAAGATGACAACTAGAGTATAATAGCTCCATGTCAAACGAAGAATTGTATCGTGCTCTCGAGATTACCAAATCAGCCGTAAAGCTTGCTGGTGTTGAGCTGAAAAAGTTCTACGGAAATATTGAAACGCTTGCGAAGGGTGACGGCAGTAGTGTAGTTGGTGTTGTAACTGAGCTGGATCGTCAGACCGAGCAGCTTCTTTCTACTGAATTGGGCAAATTTTCATCTGAAGTTGGTTTTCGTGGTGAGGAGTATGGCGTGCAATCAGAGGGTGAGACAACTTGGTTAGTCGACCCGATTGATGGCACTGCGCATTTTATTCGAGGGCTTCCATTCTGTACTGTAATGGTGGCGCTCATTGAAAAAGGCGAAGTTGTTATGTCGGTTATATATGACTTTATACACGACGATGTCTACTGGGCGATTAAAGGCCAGGGCGCATACCGAAACGATGAGAAGTTATCGGTAAGTACACGAACATTAAGCCAGGGTCTCATCTCTTTTGAAACCCGTTTAGAAAACCCTGAAAATTACAGCAAGTATATTGCGCTTCGATCAAAAACTGGCATTATCGCAACGGTAAATTGTGGATTTGAGTTTGCGATGATTGCCTCTGGCAAGATTGACGGTCGCATTGGCCTCGAGCCTTATGGAATGGATTGGGATTACGCTCCAGGCTCACTACTTGTGAAAGAAGCTGGTGGGGTAGTAAAAAACATTGGCTCAGATACGTATGATTACAAGAATCATAACTTTATAATTACAAACCCAATTATCTATGACGAGATAACAAGCGGTCCAAGCGCAATCTTTAGTTAATAATTTAATTGACGCTTTTTAAATATAATTGTATAGTCTGAATTATGACAAAGCCTGAGTTAAGACTACTTGTTACTGGTGGAACCATCGATAAATATTACGATGAGATTAGTGGCAAGATGGTGTTTAGCGAGCAGTCGTATCTTCCTGCAATGATTGAACAAGCACGATCAAAAGGGAGCCTTGCCCTTCAAACTTTAATGCTTAAAGATAGTCTTAATATGGACGATGAAGATCGGGCGATCGTTGCTAATGCCTGCGAAGAGGCAGAAGAAGATCGTATCGTTATTACTCACGGCACTGACACTATGGTTGAAACTGGGTTAGCAATTAAGCGACTTCATTTACCTAAAACAATTGTTCTTACCGGTGCAATGATTCCCTATACACAGGGTGTTCGCTCTGATGCACAGTTTAACCTTGGAACAGCCATTGCATACGCCCAAGTATCTCCAATCGGTACGTATGTCGCGATGAACGGCCAACGTTTCGATATTGATAATGTTCGTAAGGATAAACCTATTGGCGAATTTGAAACAAAATAAAAACCCGCTCTAGCCAGCGGGTTTTTAAGTTGCTTAGGTTGAACTAAGCGATTTCAGCTTTTCCACTAAGTAAATCGTGGAGAATGAAACCAATCAAACCACCAATTACTGGTGCAAGTGCGTATACAGTGTATGCCCATACAGTTGGGTCGTACGCTTGTAGTGCAAGTGCTACAGCTGGGTTTAGGATTGTACTTGCTGAAACGTATCCGCCTACAGTCACAGTAACCATCAATGCGATGAAGATACCAAGACCGATAGTGAATGCGCCAGTAAGACGATCACGAGTTCGTGTTGCGTTAGCTACTGCGAATGCAAGGATTGCAGTACCAAGTAGCTCGGCGAAGAATACGAACCATTCTTTACCAGCAATAGTTGATAGGTCAACTGCAGCAAACAGTGTTGGGGCTGTTTGGCCATACAATTGTTGTTGTTCAGTTACTGTAGCAGCACCACCGATGAACGCGCTGAATGCAAAGAATGCAGCAGCGGCACCGAGGATTTGAGCTAGGATGTAACCAACAGCACGGAGCCAACCAATACGGCGGGTTGCCCATGCACCAATGGTGACGGCAGGGTTAACGTGTGCTCCAGAAATTCCACCGATCAAAAGGACGATACCAACAAGTGCGAATAGCACGAAGATTGGTTGACCTTGACCAGCAATTACTACGCTTGCGAGTAGGAATGTACCGATAAACTCAGCGGCTAGTGCGCGCCAAAGTCGTTTTGATTGAAGTGATGTTTCTAGACGTGAACTAAAGCCGGCCTTAGGCGCTGATGCGGGGACGGTCTTAACAGTCGTTTTTGCAGCCGCTGAAGTAGTGCTAGTCTTCTTCACCGGAGCTTTCTTATTAGTAGAAGTGGCCTTCTTAGTTGCCATTATATTTCCCTCCTTATGGTAATATGCCTTCAGTATACCATAAACACTACCGTGCAACACTGAAGTGTTTATGGATGGTGGTATAGTAGAAATATGGGATTATACGTTAAACAAAGCGACACTCGTTCGCAACTACAAGAAAAACTTGCTGCCGAATTGCAAGAGAAGGCACGTGCCAAGGCAAAAGAAGCCGAACGTCCTGATGGCGTTGAAGACTCTGCTTATATTGAGGGTACAAAGAAAACGACTACACTAGCTTTCGTCTGGCTCATTATTGGATTGGTAGCGGTTGGCTTAACTATTTGGTTGCTTATTGTAGCTGCTAGTCATCCACCTGCGAATTAATAAATAACCTCTCGCTCTCACGCTATCTGTAGCGTATAATGGAGAGTAATTATGTCTACAATTGATGTTCAGGGTGTTCTTCAAACGTTACTTCAGCAGGTTGCTGAGAGTCAAACTCCTCGAGATGTTTTAAAAGCACCCGAGTTTAAAGATATGTATGGAACAATTGCGACACTTCCTCCTGAAGAGCGTGGAGCTTTTGGTAAGCAAGTAAATGAAGTAAAGATTGCAGTTGAACAAGCGGTTGAAGCTCGTGAGAATGAGCTTGAATCTGCTGATGTTGAAGCAATTGATATTACCGCACCTTGGCCTGTAAATGGTTCGAAGCCACAATTACTACCAACCGAACAAGGTACGCAACACCCACTTACAAAAGAAATCGAAAATGTTATCGATATCTTTACTCGTATGGGCTTTGAAGCGATTGAATCTCGACAAATCGATAACGATCACCACATGTTTGGTGCCCTCAATTTCCCAGCAGATCACCCAGCTCGTGATGGGTACGATACTTTCCGCACTGAAGAAGGCTTTATTCCACCTGCGCACACATCAACAATGCAGCACCGTGTTTTAAAAGCTGGTAAAGAAAAACTTGAAGCCGGTGGGCAAATTGCATCAATTAGCTACGGCCGTGTATTTCGTAACGAAGATGTCGATGCAACTCATGAACACACGTTCTACCAATGTGAAGGTATTTTTGTAAGCAAAGATGCAAACCTTGGGCAAATGCTCGGAACACTGCGAAGTTTCTTTGAAACGTACTATGGCCAAACACTTCGCATTAAAACTCAACCCGCATATTTCCCATTCACCGAACCTGGCCTTGAATTCGCCATTGAAAAACCTGCTGCTATTGGTGGCAAACCTGGCGAATGGCTTGAAATGCTTGGTTGTGGAATGATTCACCCGAATGTATTAAAAGAAGCAGGAATCGACCCTACGAAATACCGCGGTTTTGCATGGGGCGGCGGAATTGAACGCCTTGTTATGTTGAAGTATGGCATTGAAGATTTGCGTTACTTCGAATCGGGTAAATTGGCATTCTTAAGGAAATTTGAATCATGATTATTTCAGTAAACTGGTTAAAAAAATTTACAGACATCGACGTACCGGTTGATGAGCTAGCGACGCTTATTGGTTCTCGGCTTGTTGAAATTGAAACTGTTGTAGATCTTGGAGCAAAATATAAAGACGTTATTATTGCTCGGGTAGTCGAGTGCGGTCCTATTGAAGGTACCGATCATTTAAATGTGACAAAACTTGATGACGGTGGAGTAGCGCAGAATGTTGAACGTGACGAAAATGGCTTAGTACAAGTTGTTTGTGGTGCACCAAATGTTCGTGAAGGTATTTTGGTTGCTTGGCTGCCTCCGCAAAGTACTGTGCCTGAAACTTTTTCTGATGCTGAACCGTTTGTATTGAGTGTTCGTCCACTTCGTGGCGTAAATAGTAACGGCATGCTTGCGAGTGCGAAGGAACTTGATTTATTCGATGACCACAGCGGAATCCTTGAAATCGATAAAGATGTTGCACCGGGTTCGAGTTTTGCTCAAACGTACGAACTAAACGACTACTTACTTGATATTGAAAACAAATCACTTACACACCGGCCTGATGCCTTTGGTGTGATTGGGTTTGCTCGTGAAGTTGCGGGTATTCAAGGTAAGGCATTTGTAACACCTGAATGGTTGAACGATCTTGCGCCGGCTTTTGCGCCTACTCAAACTATTGAAGTACCTGCTGTGCATATTGAAGATTCATCACTTTCTGATCGTTTCACGACTATCGTTCTTAGTGGAGTAAATGAAAAAGCACAATCACCAATTCAACTTCAAACGTATTTAGCTCGAAGTGGCGTTCGCCCAATTAGCGCATCGGTTGATGTATCAAACTACCTCATGCTTTTAACTGGCCAACCTTCACACACCTACGACTACGATAAATTTAAAGCCCTAGCTGGTGATGATTTTAGTATTCGAGTTCGCCTAGCAAAACCTGAAGAAAAGCTCACATTGCTCGATGGCAAAGAAATCACTATGGACGAAAGCGACATTGTTATTGCAGCCGGATCTGTTCCAGTTGGACTCGCCGGTGCTATGGGTGGCGCAAACACTACTGTTGATGAATCAACAAAGAATGTATTGGTTGAAGTTGCGACATTCGACCTTTACCACCTTCGTTCTACTCAAATGCGTCATGGAATTTTCTCTGAAGCAATTACCCGTTTCACAAAGGGTGTTCCGGCTCCACTAGCTGCACCTGTTTTATCTGAAGCTGTCCGTGAACTAACTGAATTCACTGGTGCGGTAGTATCGAGCGATGTAAGCGAAGACTACCCTGGAGCTCGTGAACAAATAACCGTTAATGTTAGCGAGAAGCACATTAATGAAACGCTTGGCACACACTTTAGTGCTGAAGATATTGCTGAATTATTACAAAACGTTGGCTTTGGGGTTTCATTCGATGGCCTTGATGCTACCGTAACGGTTCCATACTGGCGCGAAGATATTCACATTGCCGAAGACGTAATTGAAGAAGTTGGGCGTTTGGCTGGGTTCGACACTATTAATGTTACCTTGCCTCGGCGTGAATTTATCGCAACTCGCTCAAGCGCATTCGACGAGCTTCGTTCTGAAGTGCGTTCGTTGCTTGTACGTGCAGGCGCAAATGAAGTACTTACTTATAGCTTCGTTCATGGTGACATTTTAAAGAAAGCTGGCCAAAACCCAGAAGATGCCTACCGAATTGTAAATAGTATTAGTCCTGAGCTTCAATACTACCGCCAAAGCTTAACTCCTAACTTGCTTACTTTGGTTCACCCAAACCGCAAAGCTGGATACGACGAATTCGCTATATTTGAATGTAACAAAGTACACCGAAAATCTGCTGGATTAACTGAAGAAGGCGTACCGGTTGAATTTGATAGCATTGCATTAGTTATTACTCGTGCGAAATCAAAAGGCGATGCCTTCTATGATGCGAAAAATTACCTCGAATACGTTACAGGCGTACTTGGCTTGAAACTCCGATACGAACCATTTGTAGATGTTGCTGCAGTAACCACACCATTTGAACCAAAGCGGAGTGCAATTGTATATGAAGCTCATTCTGGTGTGTGCCTTGGTGTTATTGGTGAATACAAGAAAGCTGTTCAAAAGAACTTTAAGCTTCCTGAGTATAGTGCTGGTTTTGAAATCGACCCTCGCTCGCTAGATGATGCTGTTTCTAAGGTTGGACTACGTTACCAAGCACTCAGTCGTTACCCTGGAACAGAGCGTGATATCTGTTTCCAGACACCAGCGAGTATTTCTTTCCAGACTATTGTTGATGAAGCAACAGCTGCGCTTGCAGAAACTGATTTAATAACCTCTGTAGAACCTCTTGATATTTATCAAGCCGAGGGAAGTGATGACAAAAACAACACAGTTAAAATTAAGCTTGTGTCGTATAATAAGACACTGACAAATGAGGAAGTAACGGCTGTAATTGATGGCGTCATCGCGCGCGTACTAGAGGCTACGAAAGGGAGAGTAATTTAGGTGTCAGCAACAAGATCACAACGCATCACTATTTGGGCGATTGCTATTATTATGCTTGTAGGAACAGTAGGTTCTTTTATAGCGATTGTTTTAGCAAATAGCAATCAAAAAACAGATCAAGCACGAGCAAACGAATTGCTCGCAGTGTACCAAAAAGAGAGCGAAGAATATCAAAAGAAAGTTGATGCTCAAACCGCAGAACTCTCAGACCAATACTTTGATACTTTTAACCAGTTTTCTACACGGCCAGCGGCTTTTGACGCGGCAGGTGTTACAGAGCTAAAAACAACTGATTTAATCGTTGGTACTGGTGATACTATCACTGCGAACTCAAGCTTCACGGCTTATTACATTGGTTGGAACCCAACAGGCAAAGTGTTCGACAGTTCAATTGATGGCGATTCTTTGAAAGCCCCATTAGCAGTAACTCCAGGCGGCGTTATTGAAGGTTGGACAAAAGGTGTTGAGGGCATGAAAGTGGGTGGTGTTCGAGAACTCACTATTCCTTCAAGCCTCGCTTATGGTGAAAGTGGAAGTGGTGAAGATATTCCTGCTAATACTCCAATTAAGTTTATTGTAATGATTATTCCTACTCCGGAAGTTATTGAACAACCTCAGCCATCTGCTGAATTAATTAAATACTCTCAACAGGGATTGATTTAACAATGGATACTAAAATTCGAGACGTTATTACTATTGGTGCTGGCCCAAGTGCTTTAACGGCCGCTATCTACACAACACGTGAAGATATCGATACTATTCTTTATGAAAAAGCGACTATTGGTGGGTTAGCTGCTATTACCGATATGGTTGATAACTACCCAGGGTTCCCAGAGGGAATTGAAGGTATGAAATTAGCTGGACAACTTGAAAAGCAAGCTGAACGTTTCGGCGCTCACATTGATTTTGGTGATGTAACAGCAATTCGAACTGAAGGTAAATACAAAGTAGTAACTGTCGATGGCGAAGAAGTAAAAGCGAAAGCCGTACTTATTGCTACAGGTAGTGATTACAAAAAAATTGGTGTACCTGGTGAGAAAGAATTTTACGGCCGTGGTGTTCACTATTGTGCAACTTGTGACGGTGCATTCTACCGTGAGAAAAAATTAGTTGTTGTTGGTGGTGGAAACTCTGCACTACAAGAGGCAATTTTCCTTACTCGTTATTCAACACACATCGACCTATTGGTTCGAAGCACAATTAAAGCAAGCGACGTATTGCAACACGATTTGCAAAAATATATTGATGAAGGCAAGGTTACGGTTCACCTTAATACATCGACTGACGAAATCATCGATACGAATGGCCGCGTTTCAAGCGTAAAGATTACCGAAAATGGTGTTTCATCAGAGCTTGTTGTCGACGGCGTGTTTGTATTCGTTGGGCTTGTTCCAAATACCCAATTCCTCGAAGGAAGTGGTGTTGAACTTGACGAGGTTGGACTTGTGAAGACAAATCAACACCTCGAAACTTCAGTGCAAGGTATTTATGCCAGCGGTGATGTACGCAGCGGTGCAACTATGCAAATTGCCAGCGCAGTAGGTGAGGGTGCAGCAGCAGCACTTTCAATTCGTGAATACCTTGGTGATTACCACCGAGAAGATTCTTACTAAGTAACGCGCTTTTCAATAAAGTTTTCAAGTTGATCGATAACCTCAGGGTCTGAGGTTTCGAGTGCTACTTCGCGCGTTCCAAGAAGGACGACCGAATAGGCGAAGTTATGTGAACCTGTAATTGCAGTTCGAGATCCGTCAGCGAATGTGAAAATCATAAACTTGGCATGTAAGTATCGTTTTTTACGGTACTTACTTTGTAATCCGCTAACGAATTGACTATAGCTAATAAGCCATTTATTTAACCCGGGTGCATTAGCTGGTTTGTTGTAGTATAGATTCACCTCTTGTTTCTTCTTGAGGATACGAGCAAGTTTTCCCGTAGGGCAGTATTGTGAAACAAAATCAATTTTTACGGCTTCTTCGGCAAGTTCGCAGGCGCGTCTATAGATAACTGATTGACCAATAATGCCACCATCAATAAGAATTTTCTTATCACCAAGCTCGATTGTTGCACTCGGGTAATTACCAGATGTTCTGTCGGCTTTTTGAATTCGCAATTGTTCTTCAACAAGGCGGTTGGCGAGGGCGGAGTCGTAGGTACGGAACATGTAGTCAACGCAATCAATGCCGTAGTCGTATAAGTTTACGCCGCCGAAGCTAAAGACGGTATCGTCCACGATACACCACTTAGAGTGCGTGCGGCCATTGAAGATAGTTGCGCGTCCACGGCCCAACCAGTGAAAACGAACTCCAGCTTTTTTAAGAATTTTTACCATTTTATTGGTTTCTTTCGAAGCCGCTCCAAAGTAGTTAAGAAAGAAGAAGCCACCATTTACTTCGCCGAATGTAAGAATGTCAGCAGCTACAGTTACTTGTATGCCTCGCTGAGCAGCTTTTTTAATTTCCGAAAAAAGTTCATTGGTATTAGGATGGTCCGACATCACCATTGAAATTAAGTACACACGCTCTTGGGCGTTACGGACAAGTTCCGCCGCCTGTGCGACGTATTCATTAGGGGAAACGAGCTTCATTGGTCATATTATAACACTGTGCTAAAATAACAGAGATAAAAAGAGGAGAAACATAATGGCTGATTTTAATAAAATTCTTACACCTGGTGATATTGATGGCGGCGTCATTAATGTTGTCATTGAGATTCCAACCGGCAGTTCAAACAAAATTGAATGGAACCGTGAGTTGGCTGTATTTCAACTTGACCGTGCTGAACCAACAATTTTTGCTAAACCTACTAACTATGGTTTCATTCCTCAAACTCTTGATGAAGATGGTGATGAGCTTGATGCACTTATCATTACCGCCGAACCACTTCCAACTGGAATTTTCTTGGAAGCAAAAGTTATCGGTGTTTTGAAGTTTGAAGACGATGGCGAGATTGACGACAAAGTTATTGTTGTACCTGCCGACGACCGTAACAACGGCAATGCAATTAATACGCTTGAAGATTTGCCAAAGCAATTGCTAGCGCAAATTGAGCACCACTTCACTCACTACAAAGATTTGAAGAAGCCGGGCAGTACTATCGTTAAGGGCTTTGGCGACATTGCTGAAGCAAAGCAAATTATCCACGAAGCAGTTGAACGTTGGAACAATAAATAGTTTCTAAGATTTATCTGAATTTGAATCAACCCGGGTCTTCCGGGTTTTTTCACGCATAATTCCAGCAGCGTGACTGATGCTTTCAATCGTACCGTTCTTACGAAGATGTGCACGAAGCTTAGCGCGAGCGTGAGTAGTAGTAACAAATTCTAACCAGCTTGATTTTGGCGTGGCTGTTTTTCGAGTCATTACCTCAACTACGTCACCATTAGCGAGTGGTTTATCAAACGCATGAATAGAGCCGTTTACCCTAAAGCCATAGGCGTGTTTACCGATATCACTGTGAACAAGGTAGGCGAAGTCGAGGGGGTAGGCACCTTCCGGTAAATTATAGATGTCGCCTTTGGGAGAGTAAACGAAAATACGGTTACCGAAGATATCCACATTAAGTTGTGACTCTGGGATTTCTTCCCCACTACGAAGTTTAGTGGCAATTTCTTGAAGTTGCGTAATCCATTGCATATGCGAAGGAAGCACAGCACTTTTTTTACTGCGGGTATAATTTTTTGAACTTTTTTGTTCGTGGTAGTGAAAGCTGGCCGCTAACCCACGCTCGGCATATTCGTGCATTTCGTAGGTGCGAATTTGGAATTCAACAATTTGTTTACTCGGTGTAAGCACTGTTGTGTGAAGGCTTTGATACCCGTTCGGTTTTGGTGCGGCGATGTAATCTTTAATACGTGCGATCATAGGTTGGTAGAGTGAGTGTAAGATACCAAGCACACGATAACAATCTTCTTTATTTTCGACAATAATGCGAAGTGCCATAAGGTCGTAAATGTCATCGATAGAGCTGCCGGCCTTTTGCAGTTTTTTATGTAAACTATATATGCTTTTTACTCGGCCATTAATTTCACTTTCGATATTTTGGGCTTTTAAGGCACGGACTACTTCTTCGCGAACAATACCAAGTTTACGCGTACTTTTGCCAAGACGCTTCTTCATTAGGTTCTGAAGTTTTCTAAATTCATCAGGGTCGATGTAGCTAAAGGCGAGCTCTTCAATTTGCATACGAACGCGCCCCATACCAAGACGGTCAGCCATTGGGCCGAATACTTCCAAACTTTCACGAGCAATTTTTAATTGCTTCTCGCGGGGCATGTGTTGAAGAGTCTGTAAGTTGTGAAGACGGTCAGCGAGCTTAATAATGATGACGCGAACATCTTGCCCAACGGCAATTAAAAGCTTTGAAAGGTTATCTTTGGTTTGAGGTAAGTATTCAGTAAGATCTTGCATCCCTGAACGTGCCTGGGAGACCTTTGTAACTCCATCGACGAGAAAAGCGACATCTTTACCGAAAAGAGTTTCGAGTTGTTCAAGGTTGAGCTCGGTGTCTTCAACGGTATCGTGCAAGATGCCTGCAAGAACTGTATCAATATCCATTCCCCAATCAATAAGAGTACCGGCAACTGCTATAGGGTGAATAATGTAAGGCTCGCCACTTTTACGTTTCTGGCCTTTATGTGCACTTGTCGCAACATCAATGGCATGCTCGAGTTCAAGAATCTCTTCTTCTTCGTAAAATGGCTTGGCGTGTTCGAGTAACTCCGTTTTGTGCATACCTCATAGTATACGAGAGGAGACCCACATTGGCTACAGGCTATAGACCGTTTTAACATGCTCATGCTAAAATAAAAACCATTCATGGGCATCTACAAAAAACAATCCGGGTTCACTATCGTAGAGCTTCTTATTGTTGTTGTGGTTATTGCCATTCTTGCTGCTATCACTATCGCTGCTTATAACGGCATTCAAAATAGGGCTAAGCAATCGGCTGCACAGGCCGCTGTTGAACAGGGTGTGAAAAAAGTAGCACTGTGGCAAGTCGATTATCCCGGTCAATCACCGAGCTTTGCTCAGTTTACCGATTTAGTGGGTACTTCAAATATTAGCAAATATCAATATACTCCAGGTGCTGGTGATGTTTTTTGTCTGACAGCTACAGAATCGAACACCAGTTACTTTGCTTCGAGTACTCAAACAACTCCTACTGCCGGTGCTTGTGCTGGGCATGGGGCGAATGGTTCTGGGGTTATTACAAACATGGTGACTAACCCAAGTATCGAAGGCTCAACTGCTACCTACGGAATAAATGCAGCTGCCGGCTCGGTAGATACAAGCTGGTTCCAAAACGGTACTTCATCACTTCGCATTTCACCGAATATTGCATCCAACGATACTTTCGCGAATGTTGGAGGTGACCTTAACGCACTGCGAATTGGTATGGAAGCGGGTAAAACGTACACTGCCTCAGGTACCATTAGGCTAACAGGTGCTCAAATCGGCACTATTGGGGGCTCTGCGCGTAAATTAACTGCTTGGTACACCGTTGGTGGGGTTCATACACAAACATCAAGTGCTGCTGCCGCAAATGCAGCAGGTTCAACCCGCCTAAGCGTTACCTTCAGTGTTCCCGCAGGTGCGACGGCTGCCTGGTTACGACTTTATAACGGTGCATCATCTGGGAATGGTGACGTTTGGTGGGATTCAATTATGCTCACCGAAGGAAGCGCTCAGCCAAATTATGCAGATGGATCTAGCGCTGGTTGGGCATGGCTTAGCACGGCGAATAGTTCTACTTCTACTGGCCCGGCGCTTTAATCTCTATATTATTTATAGTATTGTCCCAATAGAGTACGCAGTATATAATAACCACTAATAGAGCTAATGTTTAAAAGGAGTGGTATTAACCATGGCTAAAACGAAGATTGCAATTAATGGGTTCGGACGTATTGGCCGAAGCGCTTTCAAGATTGCATTTGACCGTGCAGATCTAGAGATTGTCGCTATTAACGACCTAACCGACACTAAGACGCTTGCGTACTTATTGCAACACGATAGTAACTACGGGCTTTACAAAAACAAAGTTGGTTTCGACGACACTGGAATTATTGTAAACGACCATCACATTAAAATTACTGCTGAAAAAGACCCAGCAGCTTTGCCATGGGGCGACCTTGAAGTTGACATCGTAATCGAATCAACTGGCCGTTTCACTGAAAAAGAAACAGCAGAACTTCACATTAAAGCTGGCGCTAAGCGTGTAGTTATTAGTGGTCCTTCAAAGAGTGAAGGTGTAGACACTATTGTTCTTGGTGCAAACGAAGACAAGATTGAAGGCGTAAGCCACGTTGTAAGTAACGCAAGTTGTACTACTAACTCACTTGGTGCGGTTATGGCCGTACTTGACGCTGAATTCGGTGTACAAAAGTCACTTCTTACGACAGTTCACAGTTACACTGCAAGCCAAGCTTTGCAAGATGCTCCTGCTAAAGACCTTCGTGAAGGCCGTAACGCTGCAGAAAACATCGTTCCTACTACTACTGGTGCAGCGATTGCAGTTACAAAAACGCTTCCTCAACTTGAAGGTAAGTTTGATGGTCTTAGTATCCGTGTTCCAACCCCAGTTGTTTCACTCAGTGATGTAACTGTATTGTTCGAACGCGACGCAACTGTTGAAGAAATTAACAACGCATTCAAGAAAGCTGCAACTGAACCTTACTACCAAGGTATCTTGGGTGTAAGCGACGAACCACTTGTAAGCCGCGACTACATCGGTAACAGTTACTCTGGTACTGTCGACCTTGCACTTACAAAAGTTGTTGCTGGAAACCTTGCTAAGATCATGGTTTGGTACGACAACGAATGGGGTTACTCAAACCGTCTCGTAGAACTTGTTGCTGATATTGGTAAAACCTTGCACAAGGCGTAATAAGGCGCTTATACTTATAGCATGAAGATCTTTTTGGGCAGCGATCACAATGGCTTTCATTTAAAGGAAAAGCTGTTTGCATACCTCGCTAAACATGGGTATGAAGTTATTGATGTTGGCGATAGAGAGCCAAATCCTGAAGATGACTTTCCCGATTTTGCACAAGCTGCTGCCCTAAAGGTCCTTGGCGAAGATGACGCCCGAGCAATTTTGCTTTGTGGCGGTGGTCAAGGTATGGCTATGGCTGCAAACCGCTTCAAGGGTATTCGTGCCAGTGTAGTATGGGATGCTTTTGAAGCAAAAATGACCCGTAACGATAACGACAGCAATATTCTTTGTATTCCTTCACGAATTTTCGATGAAACCGAAGATGCTGTATGGCAGGGTATTGTTGAGACTTGGATAAACACGCCTTTCGCTAGTGCAGTTCGATATAAGCGCCGCAATGCGCAGTTAGACGAGTTATAAAATGAGCCTCATTGTTCCGACAATTATGGTAGAAACAGTCGATCAGTTTCGTGAATCTTCGGAACGAGTTGCTCCGTTTGCGCGCCGCGTGCACATTGATATTAGTGATGGTGAGTTTGCGCCAACGTTTTTATTAAGCGAGAACCAATTGTATTGGCCAACTGAGTGGGAAATCGATATTCATGCAATGGTTGCTCGGCCTTCAGAGCACCTAGCTCAGCTGATCAGTCAAAAGCCAAGTATGATTATTATTCACTCTGAAGTTGAAGAAAATTTAGTTGTGTTACTTACTCAAATTAAACAAGCCGGTATAAAAGCTGGTGTAGCATTGCTAAAAACAACTGTACCAGCAACGATTGCCGAAGCAATTAAGTTAGCCGATCATATTATGATTTTCTCTGGAGATTTAGGTAAGCATAACGGCACCGCTAGTATGATGCAACTTGAAAAAGTTCGCCTTATTAAGGGCATTAATCCTAGTGCTGAAATTGGCTGGGATGGTGGTGTGAACATTGAGAATGCTTACACACTTTCGAAGGGCGGGGTAGATGTACTGAATGTTGGCGGGGCAATTGCTCAATCTAGCAATCCGCCCGAGACATACCAAGCGCTAGTAAAAGAAATTAATAAACACGGAGTAATTTAGGGTGGTTCAATTAACAATTCCTCAGATAGAAAAGAAGGCGAATGATATTCGTCGCGATATTATTCAAATGCTGGCAGCTGCCGGAAGTGGACACAGCGCCGGGCCTTTAGGTTTGTCTGATATTTTTGCCGCCCTTTACTTTAACGTCATGAACATCCGCCCAGAAGAGCCTGAATGGGCTGACCGTGACGTATTCTTCTTAAGTAATGGTCACTGTGTTCCTGTGCAGTATGCTGCTATGGCAGAAGCTGGCTATTTTCCTGTAGACGAATTGTTAACACTTCGTAAATTCGGAAGTCGTTTGCAAGGGCACCCTGAGCGCGAAAAATTACCCGGTCTTGAAAACACGAGTGGTCCTTTAGGGAGCGGTTTGTCTCAGGCATCTGGATACGCGTATAGTTTGCAGTACCTTGACGAGAATCCACATCGCTTTGTGTATGTTGTTATGGGTGATGGTGAGCTTGACGAAGGAAATATTTGGGAAGCAGCTATGTTCGCTGGTAAGTACAAACTCTCTCAGCTCATTGGTTTTGTCGACCGAAATAACATTCAAATTGATGGTACGACCGAAGATGTTATGCCGCTCGAAGACCTTAAAGGTAAATGGGAGTCATTTGGCTGGCACGTTATTGAAATTGACGGCCACAACATTGAAAGTATTATTGATGCAACAAGCCAAGCGCGCGCAATTACTAATAAACCAACGGTTATTATTGCCCACACTATTCCAGGTAAGGGCGTTGATTTCATGGAATACAATTACAAGTGGCACGGTGTTGCTCCAAATAGCGACCAGGCTAAAGAAGCATTGCACGACCTACGAACACTTGGCGGAAAAATTACTCACGAAGGAGCTGGCGTATGAGCTACCCATTAAACCCTGCATTATTTACAGATGAAATTGTAAGCGAACCAATTCGTGCTGGTTTTGGCCGTGGTTTGAAAGCTGCTGGTGAAACAAACGAAAATGTAGTTGCGCTCTGTGCCGACCTGACTGAAAGTGTTCAAATGCACTTATTCCGCGATGCTTTCCCGAAGCGATTTATTGAAGTTGGTATTGCTGAGCAAAACCTTGTTACTGTTGCGAGTGGTTTAGCTCGTGCTGGCAAAATTCCTTTTACCAGTAGCTATGCTGCATTTAGCCCTGGACGAAACTGGGAACAAATTCGCACAACTGCAACATTAAATAATCAACCTGTGAAGATTGTTGGTTCCCATGCTGGTGTAAGTGTTGGTCCAGACGGTGCAACCCACCAAATGCTCGAAGACATAGCTATTATGCGCGTGCTTCCAAACATGGTTGTTGTAGCACCTGGAGATAGTATTGAAGCTGAAAAGGCTACGAAGGCAATTGCTGAAAATGGTAAACCTAGCTACATTCGTTTAGCTCGTGAAAAAACACCGATCTTTAGTACTGAAGAGTCTCCCTTTGAAATTGGTAAAGCCTATGTACTACGTGAAGGTAAAGACGTAACGTTACTTGGAACGGGAACTATGAGCTATGAATTACTTGTAGCTGCAAATATTCTTGAAGAGCAAGGCATAAACGCCGAAGTAATTCACGTTCCAACTATTAAGCCACTCGACGAAGAAACGATTCTTTCAAGTGTACGAAAAACTGGCCGTGTTGTAACTGCCGAAGAAGCGCAAGCTGCTGGCGGCTTTGGTGGTGCAGTAGCAGAATTCCTTAGCTCAACACTTCCTGTGCCGATTAAGCGCATTGGTATGAATGATCGTTTTGGCGAATCTGGTGCCCCGGCTGAACTTATTGAATACTTTGGCATGAGCGGTAAAAAAATGGCCGCAACGATCACTGAGTTTACTGAACAAATGCCTCAATACCACCAAAACTAAAAATGGGAAATAAAGTTGGAAGTTTATCTGTTTTCAACTAACCATAAGTGGTATACTAGCGCTAAAGAGAATTAATACTTTAGGGGGCATTTTTTCATGGGATTAACTATTAGTGAGATTCGCGACAATACATTGCGAGCTCGTCATTTGATGCAACGAAGTCGTCAACAGGGGTTTGCGGTTGGTGCATTCAATATCGATAACCAAGAAACGCTCATTGGTATTGCGCGCGCGGCACAAAAGCTTAATGCACCTGTACTTGTTGAAGTAAGTGACGGTGAAGTAAAGGCTCTTGGCCTTGATAACCTTCGCGACCTTGTAGATAACTACAAAAAAGAATACGGCATCGAGATGTACATTAACCTCGACCACAGCCCAACAGTAGAAAACTGTAAAGCTGCAATTGATGCTGGCTACGAGTTTATTCATATCGACATCTCTCAGGCTAACCACGATGCAACTGAAGAAGAAATTATCGCAAAGACAAAAGAAGTAGTTGAATACGCTAAGTTTACTGGTGCACTTGTTGAAAGCGAACCTCACTACTTTGGTGGAAGCAGCAATGTTCACACAGAAGACATTGACTACGAAGAAATTAAGAAAACTTTCTCAACTCCTGAAAGTGCCAAAGCTTTTGTAGAAGCAACAGGCATCGATACTTTTGCGGCTGCTGTCGGCAACCTTCACGGTAAATACCCAGTTCCAAAAGAACTCGACCTTGAACTATTGCAACGAATTCGCGATGCGATTCCTTGCCAAATTAGCCTTCACGGTGGTAGCGGTACGCCTGCTCACTTCTTTGAAGAAGCAGCTCGAATTGGTGTAAGCAAAGTGAACATTAACAGCGACATGCGATACGCATTCCGTACAACTATAGAAGAAGAACTTAAAGAACACCCAGACGAATTCGCTGTTGTGAAGCTTATGGACAAGGTAAAAGATGCCATTCAGGCTGTTGTTGAAGATAAGATCGCTGGCTTCGGTAGTGCTGGAAAGGCCGTTGTTTAGCTCATGAGCGTTCCGACAATTGTAACAATTGGCAAAGCAACTCAAGATGTTTTCCTCCGAAGTACCGATGCATTTACTGAATTAGTACACAAAGGTGTGAAATACGAACAACTTCCTGTTGGTCAAAAACTTGATTTGGATGAAGTCATTTTCGCTACTGGTGGAAATGTAAGCAATGCTGCTGTTACTTTTGCTCGGCAGGGTCTTCACAGTAAATACACATGGTGCTTAGGTACCGATGTTGCTAGCGAAGGAATTTTAACAGACCTCGATAAGGAAGGTGTTGATACTTCGCACGTGTTCCAGGGTGAACCATTTCGAGCAAGTTACTCAACAGTTATTATGTTGAGCGGCGGCGAGCGAACCATCTTGAACTACAAGGGGACAATGCCAACAGCTACAAGCTCTGAGCTTGACCTTTCAATTATTGATGAAGGTGATTGGATTTATATTTCTTCACTTGGCGACATGGAATTACTTGATCAAATTATTAGCCGCGCCGCTGAACATGGTGTAAAAGTTATGTTGAACCCAGCTGGTGTTGAATTAAAGAACCCAGACAAGCTAAAAGGCTTGCTTGAAGATGTTGAAGTTCTTACGGTAAATAAAGAAGAAGCTCAAATGATTGTTGAAGGCGAAACAATTGAAGAACTCGCTCGTCATGCTCGTAACTATTGCCCAGTTGTGATTGTTTCTGATGGTCCAAATGGTGCGATTGCAACTGATGGTAAAACAATCGTTGCAGCTGGTATGTACGAAGATGTTCCTGTTGTTGACCGAACCGGTGGTGGTGACGCTTTTGGTTCTGGTTTCTTGGCATACTATTCACAAGGACATTCACTAAAGGATTCGATTATTTTTGCCAGTGCTAACTCGACTTCAGTTGTTCAGAAAATTGGCGCAAAAGCAGGAATATTACATCAAGGCACTGAGTTACACGATATGCCACTGACAGAGAAGGAGTTTTAATATGTCAAAATTTTTAGGTGATTTACTTGATGCTGAAGAACCAATCTTCACACAATCCCTTAAGCAACTTGAGGAAATTAGTGGCCGTACTGGCGCTGACACTAAATTGATTGGCGATATTACGGCTATGGCACACCAAAACTTACGTGCGCTGGGGCTTAATCCAGCTGCCTCAACTGGTGAAGAAGTGTACGAAGCATTATTGGGTCGAGTAGAATTAGATATTGCTCGTCTTACTAAAATTATCGGTGCTACCGACTCTGATGATGTTCGCCATATGGTGCCATTCATGATTGAAGCTGCAAATAAGGTTAAATTTAACCGCAAAGTGTTTGTTATAAAACGCGAACGAGCGAAAGAGCTTCTACGCATTATGCCACCAAAGCAACTTATGGAACACCTAGGGTATGCTACTGTCGATGCTATGTTTGCTGGTGAAGATTTTGATGAGATTTATACTGCTCTTCGATTCTCTGAAGGTCCAGAATGGCTTAACAAGTACAACGAATTGTTTAAGACAGTTACTCCACATGATTACGAAGAACGAGACCTTCGTATCGTACAAATGGACCACGATAAGTATGTTGATTTAGCAGCTCACTTTGTGCAAAAGAAGCTTCACAACGTTACACACACCAAAGAAATGGGAATTATTGTTGTGGTGCCAATGCACACTCGCAAGATGCGTGGACTTGCACTTAAAACACTTCCATTACTATTCCACTACATGAATGAAGTTAAGCTATACTCAACATTCTTCAAGTTGAAGAGTGCAAAGCCTCATTTTGGTGAAACAGTTGTAAATACACTTATTGCTGACCCAGGTGCAGGTGTTCAAATTGTAGGAAAGAACATTCACTGGCGCGTTATTCAACGCTATCTTGGTAAGCACAAAGAAGATGCGGTCGATAAGGTTGCCTTCGAGCCACACGTTCAGCCTGAGGACCTTCACTGGCGTCGTGCTGAAGACCTTCTATACCAACTCGACCCAGAACTTGAGTTCTGGAAAGATCGTGACTACGTCGCCTTACAATTCGATGGTTTCCCTGTAGCATTCAACTTGTTTGACGTGAGCTTTGCTTACTCAAATAAAGAGCCATATGCTGGCCGTTACGCATATCACTTCCGTGAAAGTTTATGGAATGAAATATTCGTGCGTTACATGGGCTTCAAGAACCTTGCAACTCAAGTGCTTGAACAGCTTGATAACGATATGGTGAAACCTGAACGGCTTTCTGTTGCACGCCGAAAGCCAGCTCGCGGCCTTGCGATGAAGAAGCTTCAAAAAACAAACCAACTCGAAGTTCGAAAGCGTCTTATTGATGCAGCTGAAGACCGACTTGTTGGTGTTGTTGAAGAATTTGAACAAGTATTCAGTTTGCTTTCTAAGCACGAAAAAACAATTACCATTTTTGGTTCTGCTCGTAAGCCACAAAACGGTGAGGTAACAAGTGGTGCATACGACATGGCTGCGCGCTTGGCTCGTATTGGATATGCCGTCGTGACTGGTGGTGGTCATGGGGTTATGGAAGCGGCTAACCGTGGTGCGTATGAAGCTGGGGGGGAGTCAATTGGTCTTAACATCTTACTTCCAACTGAACAAACTCCAAATGAATATACGACCCAAAGCTTCCAGTTTAATCACTTCTTTGGTCGTAAAGTCGCCATGACACTTGATGCCAGCGCATATATTTACTACCCAGGTGGTTTTGGGACTTTCGATGAATTATTTGAAATTCTTGCGCTCATTCAAACAGGTAAGATTCACGAACGACCCGTTATTTTGGTAGGAAGTGACTTCTGGCGACCATTCGACGCCGCTATTCGCGAAGTAATGCTCGACCGTTACCAAACAATTAACGATGATGATCTTGAGCTTTACAGAATCTTTGATAACTATGAAGAGATTGTTGAATATATCGAAAAGAGCGAAAGCAAGTCTCGTAAATTCAGTAAAACAAGTAAGTATCACAAACAACTTGGTACATAAAACATACAGCACGCTTTACAATTTAAAGCGTGCTGTATATGCTTAGAACAACTAAACTTGTGAGGTAGTTATGGTTCAAAATAAGGGGCGAAAAACACTGTACATAGCATTAGGCGTCATTGTTGCGGCTATACTTGCGGTGGGCGTGGTGGTATTCATTGCGTCACTTTCAAATAAACCTACTTCAGATACGAACCAAACAACTACTAAGGATGAACCTTCTGTTCCAGAAGAAACGCAAGAAACGACCGATAAGCCAACAGCTGACGTCCCGGAAGATGATACCGATCAAGCGTCTATCGATCCTGAACAAGTTTCGACCGTTTCTATTGAACCAATGACCATCGTGGTTTCATATATGAAAGGTGTTGGAGGCTTTGACTTTCAGGTATCGCGCAATGCCAACGGTACACAATACGTTCAATTTAGTAACGCCGAATTAGCTGGAACCAAGTGTACGAATGACGAGGGTGTATTTGCATCAATTATCGAAAGCCCAACCTCTGACGAAACTGCTACATTGACGAAAACAACTACTGTTGACGGAACAACTTATGGGTTATCGCTTGCCGAGTCTACTTGTACAAGCAATGCAGAGCTATTAAAGCAGTATCAAAATGCTTTTTCAGAACCTTTCAGCCTACTCAAAAAAATGTAGTGCTTACAATTTAAGCTTCTTCACTTATAATTAGTGTGATGGACCAGAAATTTGTTCTTTCTTCGAATTATCAGCCTACCGGTGATCAACCGACGGCTATTGCTTCATTGGTAAAGGGATTAGAAGCTGGTGAAAAAGAACAAACACTTCTTGGCGTGACCGGTTCTGGTAAAACTTTTACAATGGCGAATATTATTGCCAATCGCCAAGTGCCGACGCTTGTATTGGCGCATAACAAAACACTAGCTGCTCAGCTGTATAGCGAATTTAAGGCGTTCTTCCCAGACAATGAAGTGCATTACTTTGTGAGTTACTTCGATTATTACCAACCCGAAGCTTATATTGCCAGTAGCGATACCTACATTGAAAAAGATAGTAAGATTAACGACGAAATTGATCGTTTGCGACACGCAGCTACGACTGCACTTTTGACTCGTCGCGACACCATTATTGTTGCCAGCGTAAGTTGTATTTATGGTATTGGTTCACCTGATGATTATGCTGAAATGTCAATTTTAGTAGTAAAGGGCGAGCGTCGCCAGCAAGATAGATTCGTTCGTCTTTTGACTGATATTCAATACCAACGAAACGATATAGATTTTCATCGTGGTACGTTCCGTGTGAAGGGTGATATTGTCGATGTATTCCCAGCTGGTAGTGATGTTGCATATCGGGTTGAATTCTTTGGTGATGAAGTTGAACGTTTAACTCGAATTGACCCGCTTACCGGTGAGATTCTTGGTGAACCAGACCAAGTGAACATTTTTCCAAGCAGTCACTATGTAACCCCTAAACAAAAGGTGGATCGAGCAATCGTTAATATTAAAAAAGAGTTTGATGAACGGATGGAGTTCTTCGAAAAGCACGATAAGCTTCTGGAAGCACAGCGCCTAGCACAACGAACCAAGTACGACCTTGAGATGCTTGAAGAAACCGGGTTTGTAAAAGGGATCGAGAACTATAGTCGCTATTTGACCAACCGTGAACCGGGCGAACAACCGGCAACACTCATGGATTACTTCTCTGATGATTTCTTGCTACTTGTTGATGAAAGCCACATGACTTTGCCACAAGTACGAGGTATGTATAACGGTGACCGCGCTCGAAAAGAAGTATTGGTTGAACATGGTTTCCGTTTGCCAAGTGCGATGGATAACCGTCCACTTACTTTCGATGAATTTAATCGTCATATTAACCAAACTATTTATGTATCGGCAACACCCTCTGAATATGAACTTTCTCATAGCCCTGAGCCGGCGCAACAAATTATTCGTCCTACTGGGCTTATTGACCCGGAAATTGTTATTCGTCCAAGTGAAGGTCAGATCGATGATTTGATTGCAGAAATTCGCGACCGTACTTCCAAGGGTCAGCGTGTATTGGTGACAACGCTTACAAAACGAATGGCAGAAGACCTTACGACCTATTTACTAGAGCTAGATATTAAAACGGCCTACATTCACAGTGAAGTTGATACTTTGGAGCGTGGCGACATTTTGAGTGACCTTCGAAGGGGGGTGTATGATGTCCTTGTGGGAATTAACTTGCTTCGCGAAGGGTTGGACCTTCCAGAGGTAAGCTTGGTTGCGATTATTGATGCTGATAAAGAAGGCTTCCTTCGAAGCACTAGCGCGCTTATCCAGAACATTGGCCGTGCTGCACGTCACCTTGAAGGTAAAGTATTGATGTATGCTGATAGAATTACCGATTCTATGCAACGTGCGATCGATGAGACAAATCGTCGACGTACGATTCAAACAGATTACAACACAGAACACAACATTACTCCCGTAAGTGTTGCGAAAGAAATTGGCGAAGGCTTGCGTGCAATTATTCCTAAGAAGCCAGACGAGACTCCAAAAATTGATCTTCGGAAGATTCCAAAAGATGAATACCCAGGTTTAATTAAGGAACTTTCTGGTCAAATGGAATTGGCCAGTGCAAACCTTGAATTTGAAAAAGCAGCCGAACTACGCGATATAATTGCTGATATTAAATCAAAAATGTAAAGAAATGATAAGGGTGAGGCTAGTTAGCCTCACCCTTATACCTCAGGTTACGTCCAGTCTGTGAGCCTGTCGGCGACTTTCAGCACCATGATGCCAGAGACAATGGCGATGACAGCCGCGATGAGGACGCCGACCGAGGGCCAACCGCCACCATTGCTCCACCAATCAGGATAGAGCGACAGGCTGTACCCGTAGGTTGCGACGATTGTTCCGACGGACAGGAGCCAGCCGAGAATGCCGATAAACAGACCGATCCGGTTCGGGAAGAGCTGAACGATCAGCCCGCCGATCAGATACGGCGTGAACATCAGGAGAACCATCAGGGCAGCGAAGAGCGGAGCGGGCATGGTGTCATTCCAATCTGAGGTACTGCTTTCCGTACCTCAATCAAGACGAATAGTCGTTACTCGAGAGGTTCGAGAAGATAAATAATATTATAGCACAAAACTACTAAAATTGCAATATGTGAGATTGAAATTGGACTATATGACCACTGTTTTTATGGATGTTTATAATGACAAGCTGGTATAATACATAGGATATGACACAAATCACTAAAGATGATGTGCAGCATTTGGCACAACTGAGTAGCTTGCAGCTTGACGAAGCTGAAGTTGAAAGCCTCCGAACCGACCTTGAAAATATTGTCGGTTATATTGAGCAGCTTTCGGAACTTGATACGACTGGTGTTGAGCCCACTTACCAAGTGACTGATCTCCAAAATGTTTGGCGTGATGATGCTGTCGATGACTACGGTATTTCTAAAGATGATTTATTAGCGCTAGCTCCCGCTGCCGAAGCGCAGCAAATTAAGGTTCCAAAGGTATTATAAATATGAGCGTTATTTCAGATTTTATTGGTAGTTCAGCTCGCGGAAACGTAGAAGCGGCAATTGCAAAAGCCCGTGAGAACGAGAGTTTTAATGCCATTCTTTCTTTTTCAGAAGCTCGTGCCTTAGATCGTGCCGATAAAGTTGATGCTGGTGAAATTACTGGCCGACTTGCTGGTGTTCCATTTATTGCTAAAGATAATTTCTTAACTTTTGATGCTCCAACTACTGCTGCGAGTGAATTCTTAAAAGGTTTTAAAGCGCCACTTCAAGCAACTGCAATTGAAAAGCTTGAAGCGGAAGGTGCAATTTGTATTGGTAAGGCAAACCTTGATGCCTTTGCCCATGGTGGTAGTACTGAGAACTCTGCCTACGGCCCGACTAAGAATGCTTTTGATACTGAGCGTGTTGCTGGTGGTAGTAGCGGTGGGTCAGCTGTAGTCGTTGCACTTGGTATTGTGCCATTCGCACTCGGAACTGATACTGGTGGGTCTATTCGTCAACCTGCAAGCTTTAACAACGTTGTTGGTGTAAAGCCTACGTACGGGACAGTGAGTCGTTATGGGGTTGTTGCTATGGCGAGTAGTACTGACACAATTGGTGTACTCGCAAGCTCTGTTGAAGATGCTGAAACTGTCATGGACATCATGAGTGGTCGTGATACGAAAGACATGACGACACTCCCTGATTTCTTTACTCCTCAAAGCATCGAGGGTTCAAAGAAAATCGGCGTGATTAAAGAATTTATGGATGAGGGCGTCGATGCTGAAGTAAAGGCTGCAACTGAAAAGTACATTGAAGCTTTGAAACAGAACGGTCACGAAGTTGAAGAGGTGAGTATGTCACTCTTGAAATATGCTCTAGCGATTTATTACATCGTAGTACCAGCTGAAATTAGTAGTAACCTTGGTCGTTACGATGGTGTGCGTTATGGCAACCGTGCTGAAGCGGCTACACTTAATGAACTTTATGGGCTTTCTCGTGACCATGGGTTTGTAGCAGAAAACAAGCGACGTATTATGATTGGTAGTTACGTACTATCAAGTGGTTTCTTTGACGCATATTACTTACAAGCGCAAAAAGCTCGTACGCTTTTGATTAACGAGTTTAACAATCTTTTCGAAAAGTACGATGCGCTTATTGGCCCCGTAGCTCCAACTCCTGCTTTTAAGCTTGGTGAAAACACAAGTGACCCAGTGAAAATGTATTTGGCAGATATTATGACCGTGCCAGCAAGTTTAGCTGGTTTGCCTGCAATTAGTGTGCCTGCCGGCAAGAGCGAAAGCGGCTTACCGATTGGTGTTCAGTTAATCGGCCCACGTAAATCTGATAGTTTATTACTTGCACTTGCTAAGGGAGTTAAATAATGATGGATCAAACAGCTTCAGTTATCTTTTTCTTTGCCGCAGTTCTTATTTTTGGTGGATTGCTGTTCGTATTTATTTCGTGGTCTAAAAACAGCCCTAAAGAGCTTGATGTTGAAAAATACCGTAGCCGTTGGTTGAGTATTGAAACGCAACTTTCTCGAAATGATGTGAGTAGCCATACTCTTTGCGTATTAAACGCCGATAAACTCCTGGATCAAGCACTTCGAGATAGGGGTATATCTGGTAAAACTATGGCCGAGCGAATGAAGAGTTGCCAAGGTAAGTGGACGAATGGCAATGGGCTATGGGCTGCACATAAAGTTCGCAATCGGCTTGCACACGAAACTGATGCAACTATAGATTACGACCGAGCTCGTCAGGCACTTGTTGCGTACAAGCAAGGTTTGAAAGATTTGGGGGCTATATAATGGCAAGTCAAGAAGTTCTTGATCAGTACGAGATGACTATTGGTATTGAATGTCATGTTCAATTAGCGACTGCTAGTAAGTTATTTAGCGGTGCCGATAATGATGCTCGTGAGAAAGAGCCGAACACTGCAACCAGCCCAATTGACTTTGGTTTGCCTGGAATGTTGCCGGTTCTTAATAAAGAAGCGATTGTTTTGGCAGTTCGTGCCGGAAAAGCTTTAAATGCTGAAATCGCGCACATTAGCCGCTTTGACCGAAAACATTATTTTTACCCTGATCTTCCGAAGGGTTATCAAATTAGCCAAATGTACCAGCCGATTATTATTGGGGGTCATGTTGATGCGCCACTACTTGATGGCGAGACTGTTCGTGTTCGTATTCACCATGCTCACATCGAAGAAGATGCTGGTAAACTAACTCACCACGGAACGTATAGTCTAGTAGATCTTAACCGTGCTGGTACACCGCTTATCGAAGTCGTTTCTGAGCCAGATATTCACTCTGCTGCCGGTGCAAAGGCATTTGCTACTGAGCTTCAGCGGCTTATGACCTATGCCGGTGTGACACTTGGTAATTTGTATCATGGTAACATGCGCTTTGATGTAAATATTTCAGTTGCCAAAAAAGGTGCAACCGAACTTGGTACTCGTGCTGAAGTTAAGAACCTAAACTCATTTAAAAGCGTTGAGAAAGCTGCTGAATATGAGTTTGAACGACAAATTGATTTGCTTGAAAAAGGTGAAAAAATTGTTCAGGAAACTCGTGGTTGGAATGATGCCAGCGGTAAAACAAGTTCACAGCGAAGCAAGGAAGACGCTCAAGATTACCGATACATGCCTGATGCCGACATTCCACCGGTTGTGTTAACTGATGAAGATATTGCTTCAATGCAATCAACTATGCCTCTCTTGCCATCGTATTACCGAGAGAACTGGGCACCACTTGAGATGGATAGCAGTGTTATTAACACAATTTTGAATAATCATAGCGTCGCCTTACTTCTTGGTGACTTGTTTCCACTACGTGCAAATAAAGAAGCTGTTCTGAGTGAATTTGAAGTAAATGAAGCTGAATACGCAGCTTTAATAAAGAAAATATTTAACTGGTTTGCATCAACACCCGAAGAAGTTATAGATGACCAAAAAGTGAGTGATGGAAGTGTCGGGCCCCGAAGGCTTCTTGGGCTCGCTCAATTAGTTGCTAAAGATAAACTAAGCTCAACTGGTGCTAAAGAAGTATTCCTTGATTTCTTTGACAAGAGTTATGAAAATAAAACTGCACTAGAGATTGCAGAAGCAAAGAACCTTCTTCAAGAAAGTAATGAAAATACTATTATATTGATTGTTCGGGAAGTCTTGAATGATCCTTCTAGCGCCCAATCTGTTGCTGATATCAAAGCCGGTCAAGATAAAGCGATTGGTTTCCTGGTTGGACAAGTGATGAAGAAATCACAAGGTAAGGCAAATCCAGCTTTGGCTCAAAAACTTATTCGTCAAGAATTAGGAGAGTAGCATGAAACAACCAACTAAGGCAATAATTTGTGCCGCAGGTTTAGGAACTAGATTTTTGCCACAGACAAAGGCAATGCCAAAAGAAATGTTCCCACTCATTAACCGTCCGGTAATTCAAGTTATCGTTGAGCAAGCGGTCGCAGCTGGCGTGACAGACGTAATTATTGTGACAGGGTACACGAAGAGGGCGATTGAAGATCATTTCGATCGCAATGAAGAACTAGAGGCGGAGCTTCGTGAAAAAGGAAAAGATGACGTTGCAGATGAAATCAAACGGATTTCAGAACTCGCTAACTTTGTATATATACGACAAAAGGGATTGCCTAAGGGAAACGCCCGGCCTATTTTAAATGCTCAACATTTAATCGCCGATGATGAACCGTTTTTCGTATTCTTTGCTGATGACTTTTTCAGAAGTGAAACACCATGGCCTCTCCAGCTTAAAGATGCATATAACGATACTGGCAAAAGTGTTATCTCATTGATTGAAGTTGATAAAAAAGATGCCGATAAATATGGTATGGCAAGCTTGGCTGATCAACACTCTGAACGAGTTTTCAAATTAAGCGGATTGGTTGAAAAACCCGGTGCAGAAAATTCGCCATCAAATTTCGCATCTGTCGGAAGCTACTTGCTGACTCCTGGAATTTGGAAATACCTCGAACAAGAAAAAGTAGGTAAGGGTGGCGAAATTAGCCTCGCCGATAGCTTAAACGAACATGCTCAAGACGGTGAAGTGTATGGATGCTTCATTGATGGTATCTGGCATGATACGGGTGATAAACTCAAATATATAAAAGCAGTTGTGGATTTGGCTCTTGAAGATACAGAACTCGGCGATGAATTGAAAACATATTTGCAAGAACGCATAAAACAGTAGTTGCCACCTTTTCTTAATAGAGTATACTAAACATATACATCACCACTAATTGCTATAAGGAGCAATTGCTTATGGAAATACAAAATGCTTCAGAAATATTGCTCATCGTAGTTTCAAGCGTGCTATCGGTCTTTTTGGTCGTTGCGATTATCCTTGGAATCTACCTCATTAAATTAACTTCAGAAATTCGTTCTTTGGCCAAAACCGCTCAAAGTACTGTTGATCATATCGACACCGCCGTGACTGGTGTAAGCAAACTCGTATCACCAATGGTGGTAGCGAACATGATTGCGGGATACATTAAGAAATTTACTAAGAAAGGGAACAAATAATATGTCAAAAGTTGGAATTGCTCTAGGAACCGTAGTTGGTGCAGTAGCAGGGTTCGTAACTGGAATTTTAGTCGCACCTAAGAGTGGTGCTGAAACTCGTAGCGATATTAAAAATGGTGCAGTCAAAGCTAAAGACGTAACAGTTGAAAAAGCTGAAGAAGTAAAAGATAAAGCAAGCCAAGTTGCCACAGACGTAGCAGAAAAAGCTAAGGATGTTGTTGGTGATGTTTCTGGTAAAGCTAAAACAGTTGCAAGCGATGTAACTTCAAAGGCTGAAGAGATCAAGGGCCGCGTTGAGCAAGCTGTTGAAGGTGCTCAAAAGGGTTACGCGAAAAAACCAAAGACTACTAAGAAGAAATAGTTTCTTATGAGCAAGGTGGTTAAAAAAGTTCATAAGAAAGTAAAGCAAGAAAACGAACTCGGTGCTCGCCGAGCAGTTCTTGAAGATTTATTTTACGATTTCAATGCATCACGTGCTCAAATATATAAAATGAACTTTTTTCGTGGCATTTTCTTTGGAGTCGGTACAGTTATCGGCGGTACATTAGTTGTAGCGCTAGTGGTATGGATGCTCTCTTGGCTTACAGACATTCCTGGTGGCTTCGGCGACTTTATTCAGTACATTGTTGATACCGTAGAACAAAGCACATAGCTTAAGCAACATTTTTTACTACAGACATAGGACGACCAGTTCGCTATACTAAGAGTAGCTATGGGGGTTATTACTGAAACCAAACCGGTGGAGGGGGCTACTTTAAAGCCGTCCCAATATGTCCACCTACATAATCACACTCATCACAGTGTGCTTGATGGTATGTCTAAGATACCCGCTCTTATGGACAAGGTTAAAGAAATGGGTATGGATGCGGTGGCGCTTACAGACCACGGCACTATGTCTGGCACGATTGATTTCTATAAATCTGCCAAAAATGTTGGAATTAAACCAATCTTAGGGATGGAAGCGTATGTCGCGGCCCGAAGCAGGCACGACCGTGATCCGCAAAAAGATAAAGCTCGTTATCACCTTATTATTCTTGCCATGAATAACCAAGGGTATCAAAACTTGATGCTGCTCAGTTCTAAAGCCAATCTTGAGGGCATGTATTATAAACCCCGTATTGACCATGAACTTTTGGAAGAACTTAATGAAGGTTTAATTATTCTTTCAGGTTGTGCGAGTGGTGAGTTGGGCGAAAACCTTCGTGCCGATAATTACGAAGAAGCGAAACGAGTCGCCGCTTGGTATAAATCTGTCTTTGGCGACCGTTATTATTTAGAAATGCAAGACCATGGCCACCTTGAATCTAAGACTGCTTGGGACGTTCAAGTTAAAATTAATGGCTATCTTGAAAAGATCTCTGCAGAACTAGATATTCCAATGGTTGTTACGAGTGATGGGCATTATTTAACTCACGAAGATCAAGAATCACACGAAATTCTTCTTTGTGTAGGCACTGGTGCTTTCTTGGCTGATGAGAAACGAATGTCATTGAAAGACTTTGAGCTTCACGTTACCGACCCTAATGAGATTATTGAACGTTGGAGCAAAACACATCCTGAAGCAGTGGCGAATACAAAAATCATTGCCGACCGTTGTGATGTTGAACTCGAGCTTGGGAAAATTCTTATCCCAACTTTCCCAACTCCAGAAGGTCACAATGAAAAAACATTTCTAGACGAACTCGTGTTCCAAGGCCTTGCATGGCGCTACGCGGATATTCCATTTGAGGATGCCGAAAAAATGACGGTTGAAGAAGCTCGAAAAGTAACACCAGCTAATGTGCTTGAGCGAGCCGATTACGAACTTGGCGTGATTGACCGAATGGGCTTTAACGGTTACTTCTTGATTGTCCAGGACTTTATTAACTGGGGCAAAGCACAAGGTATTATTTTTGGCCCTGGGCGTGGTAGTGCGGCTGGCTCAATTATTGCGTATTCGGTGCGTATTACCGAACTTGACCCATTGAAATACGATTTGCTGTTTGAACGTTTCTTGAACCCAGATCGTATTAGTATGCCCGATGTGGATATCGATATCCAGGATACACGCCGCGATGAAGTGATTGCTTATTGTACCGAGAAGTACGGCACTTCTCGCGTAGCAAATATTGTTACTTTCGGAACAATGGCAGCGCGTGCGGCAGTTCGCGATGTAGCCCGCGTACTCCAAGTTCCTTATGGTGAAAGCGACCGCTTAGCTAAGTTAATTCCTCAACCAGTACAGGGTCGTCATATTCCATTAGTGAAGAGTGTTGTCGAAGACCCTGACCTTAAGAATGAATACGATACTAACCCAACTTCAAAGCGCGTGCTTGATTTTGCGATGCGCCTTGAAGGTACAATCCGTAGCCATGGTGTTCACGCCGCTGGTGTGGTGATTGCCCCTGATGACATTGTGAAGTTTGCTCCAGTTGAAATGTCGCAAAAGGGAGTCGTAGCAACCCAGTATCCAATGGGGCCAGTTGAAGAAATTGGCCTGCTTAAGATGGACTTCTTGGGCCTGTCTAACTTAACAATTATTAACAATGCACTCCGTATTATTAAAAAGGTATATAAAACCGAAATTGACCTCGCTAAAATTCCACTTGAAGACGAAGAAACATTTAAGTTGTTCCAGCGGGGTGATACTACTGGTGTATTCCAACTTGAATCTGCAGGTATGAAGCGCTATTTACGTGAGCTTAAACCAACTGTATTTGATGACATTGTGGCGATGGTGGCATTGTACCGCCCAGGCCCTATGCAGTTTATCGACGACTTTATTAAGCGAAAACATGGTGAAAATAAAATTACTTACATGCACGATAAGATGATTCCTGCGCTTGAATCGACATATGGAGTATTGGTGTACCAAGAGCAGGTGATGCAGATCTCTAAGGATCTTTCTGGATTTACCGGTGGTGAAGCCGATACGTTACGTAAGGCGATTGGTAAGAAAAACGTTGAGATGATGGGTAAAATGAAAACTCGCTTTATTGAAGGTGCAGCTGAAGAATCTGGTGCCGATAAAGAGGACATGGAAATTTTCTGGAAACAACTTGAAGACTTTGCGGCGTACTGTTTTAACAAATCGCACGCAGCATGTTACGGATTGATTTCATACTGGACTGCGTACTTAAAGGCACACTTCCCCGATGCCTTTATGGCTGCACTCATGACGAGTGACGCAGATGACACCGAGCGTTTAGCGATTGAGATGAACGAATGTAAGCACATGGGAATTAAAGTACTTTCTCCTGATGTGAATGAAAGCTTCGTTGAATTCGCTGTTGTGCCTGATAAAAAACAGATCCGTTTTGGAATGGCAGCCGTAAAGGGCGTCGGTACGGCAGTTGTCGAAGAGATCTTGCGAGCTCGTGCTGATGGTAAATTTGAAACTGTTGAAGATTTTGCGCGTCGTGTTTCTACCTCTCGCGTTAACAAAAAGGCTTGGGAGTCACTTATTAAAACAGGAGCTTTTGATACCTTAGCTGACCGTTCTGATTTGCTATTTAACCTTGAGACAATTCAAGGCTTTGCTTCGAAACTTCAAAAAGAAGCACTCAGCGGACAAACTGATCTATTTGGTGGTATGGCTGATATGGCCTCGGTACAACCTAAGGTAGCGCTAACTCCAGCACCAGTAAGGCATACCGAAAAAGAGCGCCTCACCTGGGAGCGTGAATTACTCGGTCTCTATATTAGTGCGCATCCACTCGATCATTACTCGGCTTACTTTGAAGAACAAGCAGTGCCGCTTGTTGAAATGACGCCAGATATGGACGGACACACTATGACAATTGGTGGCCTTATTGCTTCTGTTCGAAGTATTGTGACAAAAAGTGGTACCAAGATGGCATTCGTAAAACTTGAAGATAAGACGCATGAGACTGAACTTATTATTTTCCCTAAATTGTATGAAATTATTGGTGCAAAATTAATTCAAGATACCGTTATTCGCGCCTCAGGAAAAGCTACTTCTCGCGATAAAGAGGGTAATGCAACGTCTGACGTAAAGATGATCGTCGATGAGATCCAGATAGTTAACGAGGAAGAATTAAGATTGTACGAGCCAACCGGTAAAAAGATGGTGAAGTCTAAAAAGGCTGAAGTGCATGCTCGTCGAACTTACGCTAAAGCACCAGTGTCTAAAAATGAGATTGCCCGCGAAACCGGAGCTACTGTCGTTATCACCCCTCCCGTAGAAGAAGCACTTAAAAAGGTATTTGTTCATGTTAAAAACCCAGATGATCAAGCATCTTTGGTGGAAATTAAGAAGATTTGTGGATTATTCCCAGGCTTATGCGACATCGTATTGGTTCTTGGCCCTGAAAAACAATCGGCGATTAAAATGCCTTTCAGGGTTGATGGCAGTGATGATTTAGTCGGGCGCTTGGTAAAAGTGCTAGGTGAAGACGCGGTCGTTGTTAAGTAGTTAGCGCGTACAGCGCGATACCTGTTGCAACACTTACATTAAAAGATTCTTTCTTGCCAACCATTGGAATCTCGATAATATCTTGGCATTCTGCGAGTAATTCAGGCGTAATACCTTCAACTTCTTCGCCAAGCAATAAGGCAACTTTTTCTGGGGTTTCGTAACTCGCCATTGAAATACTATTTGATGCTTGTTCAAGTGCGACAATTCGATAACCGTCCGCCTTTAAGTCATCGAGCGCTGGTTGCTCAAGGTATTCGAATGGAACAATAGACTCAGCACCAAGAGCTGTTTTGCTTATTTGCTTAGTGAGTTTTTCGGCGATGTGCGGAAGCCGAGCATCAGGCTTAAGAAGAGGATAGGGCGTATAGCCACTTAGGATAATTTTAGTGACACCAAAACCTTCTGCAGTACGAAAAATCGCTCCAACGTTATGAGTTGAGCGGATATTGTGGGCAATGACGATGATATCTGGCATTTAATGTAAGTATACCACTATAAAAAGCATGAGCTTTTTGTTACGATAGGGAGTAATGGACGAAGATAAAATTCAACAACGAGCTCGTGACGAGGACGAGAGGGGTACCCAGCAACGGGCTGCTATTTTAGGTTTGCCTTATCTTGATACTCGATCTGTGCAGGATGCAGTTGAACTTATTGAGGGTGTGATTGATGTTCAGGATATGCATAAGAATCGCATTATCCCTTTAATCGCTGGAAATGATTCCGCTCCGTGGGAATTTGGTATTACTACTCAAACCCCGCAATCTCTTACTCGTGAATTACAAGAAAAGTATGCAGCTCAAGCTCAGAACGTACAGTTCTACCTTATAAGTCAGAGTGGATTTACGTATTTAATGAACCGTTACGACCCGCCGGTTAAGGCTATTTACAACGATATCTCTATCGCCGGAGAAGGTGATAGCGAGACAATTGATGAAGTAAGTAAGACGCTTAATAGCGTTGGTAGCGATGAAGTCTTCGACTTCCTCATTGATCAGGCTGATAAATTAGGCGCGAGCGACATTCACATCGAGAATCAGCGCAATGGAATTCGTATTCGTTTGCGTATTGATGGCGCATTACACCCAGTAGCAACACTCGATAGTGATCGTTATCGGGTTATTTTAGGTGCCTTGGCTAGCCGGGCGAACGTTTCAACAGCTTCGAACGAGCCTCAATCTGGTCACATGCAAAAAGAAATTACTCGAGGTGAAGATACTCACTTGTTGAACATGCGTATTGAGGTTGTCCCAACGCTGTATGGTCAGGATGCTGTGATCCGTTTGTTTAACTATGATGAATCAATGCTTAACCTTGATCGTTTGGGCATTGGTGCTGATGAACGCCAAGAAATTGATTCCATTATCAGCCACCCTCGTGGAATGGTATTAATGGTTGGACCGACAGGTAGTGGTAAATCAACCACTCTTTATAGCATGATCCAGGCATTAAACTCGACTGACCGTAAGATTATTACCCTCGAAGATCCAATTGAATATGGTATTTCAGGAGTATCGCAAATCCCTGTCGACACTACTGGCGGACAAAGTTTTGCCGACCACTTGCGATCAGTGCTGCGTCTAGACCCTGACGTGGTGATGGTTGGTGAGATTCGTGATGCCGATACTGCTCGAACGGCTATTCAAGCCTCAATTACTGGTCACCTTGTACTTTCTACCTTCCACGCTAATAATACATCGGCTGCTTTTAGCCGAATGGTTGATTTAATTGGTGTAAATCCAATATTTAGTACCGCTATTCGTCTTGTGATCGCACAACGGTTAGTTCGTCGACTCGACGATGCTACAAAAGAAGCCTATGAACCCGACGAGACTACCAAAAGATGGGTGCAAAATACGCTCAAAGACCTTCCTGAACATGTTCAGAAGCCCGACTTAGATAATTTCCAGCTATGGCGACCAGTGGTTAACGAGAGTTCACCGTTTGGATTTAGTGGACGAATCGTCATCATGGAACAAATGGTCGTAAGTGAAGCAATTCAAAAGTTTCTTCGAGGTGAAGCAGGCGAAGCGCATGCTGAACTTATTGAAAAAGCTGCACGTGAAGACGGAATGGTTACCTTACTCGAGCATGGTGTTCTTGCTGCCCTCCGGGGCGAAACTACTTTAGAAGAAATTAACCGAGTTATTTAAGTTTAACCCCTAATAACTCTTTTCATTTTGGCACAAACGTGCTATAGTAAATAACTGATTGTCTATATAAAGATTTAAAAGTGAGATAAGAGATGAGTTTTCAACTAATTCAAAAAGTGAACGACGAACAGCGCAAAGCTGCAGTTGTTGACGTTAAGAGCGGTGACACAGTTCGTGTACACCAAAAAATTAAAGAAGGTAACAAAGAACGTATTCAGATTTTTGAAGGCGTTGTTATCCGTGTTGACCGTAAGTCTTCACACACAGCACGTATTACCGTACGTAAAATCGCCAGCGGTATTGGTGTAGAAAAAAGCTTCCTTATTCACAGCC